>JBDTMF010000043.1:0-23744 GCA_039934455.1 Solirubrobacteraceae bacterium | reverse complement strand
CACGACGCCGAGGACCTGACCGAGCAGACCTTCCTGCAGGCCTACCGGCACTTCGAGCGCGCGCAGCGCGAGTCGGAGGGTCGCCCGCTGCGCCCGTGGCTGATCCGCATCGCGCACAATCTCGCCGCCAACTACTACCGCGACCGGTCCCGCAAGCCGCAGACGCCGATCGACGATGCGAGCACGATCTCGGCGACGCACACGACGGAGGCGCTGGTCGAGGACCGCGACGACCTCAAGCGGATCCTCGAGTGCGTCCAGCATCTGCCGGACGACCGCCGCGAGGCGCTGATCATGCGCTTCGCGCTCGGGATGGACAACCGCGAGATCGCGCGGGCGCTCGGCCGCACCGACGGGGCGACCAAGGTGTTGCTGCACAGAGCCATTCGCCAGCTCGAGGAGCTCGTGCAGAAGGCCGAAGGACCTACTGGATGACATGAGCGAAAGCACCTTCGACATCGAGACCATGCTGCGCCAGGCGCTTGCCCCGGTCGATCCGCCCGTGGAGCTGCAGGTGCGGCTCGAGACCACGCTCGGGTCGCTGCTCGACATGGCCCACGAGGAGCTCGAGACGTGGGAGCTCTCGACGCTCGGCGACCCCAAGAACTGGGCCCGCCTGGGCCGGCCGGCGCTCGCCGCGGTGGTCGGGTCGGGCGCCGCGGTCGGGCTCGTCGTGTTGCGGACGCGCCGACAGCGCCACCGCCGGCGCGCCCAGTCGTCGAACGTGGGGGAGCTCGCGGTCCGCACGCTTCGGGACGGCGGCCGCGAGGCGCGCCGCCTGTTCGACGAATTGCGCTGATCCGTTCGCGCGGCAGCGGCGAATAGGACACGGATGCCGGAAACCCCCGACCTGCGCGTGCTCGCCGACGAGGACCTCATGCAACTCATGCGCCGCGGGGACCCGCGCGCGTTCGAGGCCGTCTATGAGCGCCACTCCGGCGCCGCCTTCTCGCTCGCCTACCGGATGGTCGGCCGCGGCAACGTCGCGGAGGACGTCGTGCAGGAGGCCTTCCTCTCGATCTGGCGCTCCGGCGCGCGCTACGAGCGCGCCCGCGGCTCGGTGCGCACGTGGGTGCTCGGGATCGTCCACCACCGCGCGATCGACCAGCTCCGCCGCTCCTCCGTCCACTCCAAGCGGCGCGCCAGCGACGAGGGCCTCGAGGAGCGCCTCGAGTCCGGCGAGCGCACCGACGTCGAGGTCGCTCGCCGCGACGAGGCGCAGGCGATCCGCACGGCCATGGAGTCGCTGCCGCCGGAGCAGTCGCACGTGATCGAGCTCGCCTACTTCGGCGGCTTCACGCACACCGAGATCGCCGACATCCTCGAGACGCCTGTGGGTACCGTGAAGGGCCGGATGCGCCTCGGCCTCGAGAAGCTGCGCAACAGCCTGCGGCTGCTGGAGATGCAGCCGGGATGAGCGCCGCCCACGATCACGACCGCTGGGCCGACTCGCTCGGCGCCTGGATGCTCGGCGCGCTGCCCGAGGACGAGGCCGACGGCTTCCGCGCGCACCTCGACTCCTGCGCGGACTGCCGGGCCGAGGCCGAGTCGCTTCGCGTCGCCGTCGACGCGCTGCCCGCCTCGGCCGCGCCGATGACCGCGCCGCCCGCGCTCAAGGGGCGGCTGATGGCGGTCGTGGAGCGCGAGGCATCGCTGTTGCGGGCTGCAGGGCCCGAGGCCGACCGGGCCAAGAGGTCCCGGCGCCGCCGCCGGTTTCCGCGGCTCTCGGGACTGACCCAGCGCCCCGCGCTCGCGCTGCCGCTCGTCCTGCTGCTGCTCGTCATCGGCGGCGGCGCCGCGCTGCTCGGCCGCAGCGCCTTCGACGGCCAGAGCGCCCGCACCATCGTCGCCCGCGTGAACCCCGAGCTCAAGGGCTCGCGCGCCTCGCTCGAGGTCGACGGCAACCGGGCGCGGATCGTCGGCAAGCGGCTGCCCCCGCCGCCCGCCGGCCACGTCTACCAGGTGTGGCTCGACCGCGGCGGCGCCTCGCCCGAGCCCACCTCGGCGCTCTTCTCGACCCGCAGCGACGGCACCGCCTCCGCCGACGTCCCGGGCTCGCTCGACGGCGTTCGCGCCGTCATGGTCACCGATGAGCCCAGCGGCGGGTCTCCGAAGCCGACGGGCCGCATCATCCTCACCGCCTCGCCCGCTTAAAGGGCCGCACAGACGCCCCTGATAGCGTCGCGCGCCGTCCCATGGCCACGTGCTATCGCCACCCTGACCGCGAGACCGGGGTCTCCTGCTCGAACTGCGGGAGGCCGATCTGCCCGGACTGCATGACGCCGACCCCGGTCGGCATGCGCTGCCCGGAGTGCTCGCGCGATCGCACGCCGGTCCGCACGATGGCCAACATCCACGGCGACCCGGTGCTGACGTACATCCTGATCGGGATCAACGTGCTGATGTTCTTCGGCTCGCGCAGCAGCTCGACCGCCTACTTCGACCTCGTGCTCGCGGCCGGCCCGGTCGCCGACGGTGACCTGTGGCGGCCGCTCACCGGCGCCTTCCTGCACGCCCAGGGCAGCTTCGGCTTCATCCACATCGGCTTCAACATGTACCTGCTCTACATCCTCGGGCAGCTGCTTGAGCCGAGCCTCGGCAAATGGCGCTTCGGCGGCATCTACTTCGCCTCGGTGTTCACGGGCGCGTTCGGCGCGATCCTGCTCTCGAGCCCGGGCAGCTACACGATCGGCGCCTCGGGCGCGGTGTTCGGGCTGATGGGCGCGGGCGTCGTGTTCCTGCACGCCCGCGGCGTGGACCCGATGCGGTCCGGGCTCGGCCCGACGATCCTCATCAACCTCGCCTTCCCGTTCCTGTTCCCCGGGCTCAACGTGTCGATCGGGGGCCACCTCGGCGGCCTGCTCGGCGGGGTCCTCGCGGGCTATGCGGTCACGAAGCTGAGCGAGCGGCGCGCCTCGCCGGTGCTGCCCGTGCTCGCCTGCGTCGCGATCGGGCTGGTCGGCCTCGCGGCGACCTACTTCGAGGCGCGCATGAAGGTCGGCCTCTAGAGCACGACCTCGAGCGCGGGGCTGCCCGGCTCCGGCACGAGGTCCGGATGCAGGATGTGCGCGAGCAGCTCGAGCCCGTCGACGAGCCGCGGGCCGGGCCGCGAGAAGTACGCCGCCGCGTCGACGGCCACCACGCGGCGCGCCCCGAGCTGGGTGAGCTCGTCCTCGAAGTCATAGGCCTCGTCCAGCGCGCGCTCGGCGTCGTAGCCGCACGGCATCACGACGATCACCTCGGGCCGCGCCGCGGCGATCTCCTCCCAGGAGCGGACCTCGGAGTGCTCACCCGGTAGGCCGAGCACGTCGATGCCGCCCGCGTACTCGATCAGCTGCGGGGTCCAGTGGCCGGCCACGAAGACGGGGTCGAGCCACTCCAGCGCGGCGACGGGCGCCGGCGGCGCGTCGCGGACCGCCAGCCGCACGCGGTCGATGCGGGCGGCCGCGTCCGCGATCAGGTCGACGCCGGCGTCCTTGGAGCCGGTGGCCTGGGCGAGCGTGCGCACATCGCCCAGCATCTCGCCGAGCGTGTGCGGGTCAAGGGAGATCACCCTCGGCTCGGGGTCCAAGCGCTCGGCGACGGCCTTGACGTCCTCGTACGAGACCGCGCAGACGGCGCACAGCGCCTGCGTGACGATGAGGTCGGGCTGCAGGTCGCGCAGCCTCGTCTCGTCGAGCTCGTAGATCGCGCGGCCCGCCCCGGTGAGCTCGCGGACCGCCCGGTCGATCTCGGCCGGCGCCAGGCCGGGCCCGATCACGTCGCGCGTGACCTTCGGCAGCTCGACGACCTGCGGAGGGTGGTCGCACTCGTGGGTGACGGCGGTAACCTCGTCGCCCAGGCCGAGGGCGAACAGCAGCTCGGTGGCGGACGGGACGAGGGAGACGATGCGCACCAGGAGCAGGATATGAGCGAGTGTCGCGAAGAGGGCGCGGCCCTCGTCAGGGACTTCGAGCTCACGGACTTCGCGACCGCGATGGGGTTCGTCAACCAGGTCGCGGAGATGGCCGAGGCGGCCAACCACCACCCGGACATCCTCATCCACGGCTGGAACAAGGTCCGGCTCACGCTCTCGACGCACTCGGCCGGCGCGCTGACGCAGGCCGACCACGACCTCGCGGCCGGGATTGACGGCCTCGGGGTTGGGTAGCATGGTCCGCGTCGCCTGATGAACGACGACAACTCTCGAAGTAGCGGCGCGCCTTCGCGGCGCCGCTCTCCCCGCACTGCCGCATGAGCATCCTCCTGCTCCTGGCGGTATTCGTGCTCGTGCTTCTCAACGGGTTCTTCGTCGCCGCCGAGTTCGCGCTCGTGCGTTCGCGCCGCGGGACGCTCGAGGCCGAGGCCCGCGAGGGCAAGCGCGGCGCGCGCATCGCGGTCGAGATCATGGACGACCTCTCGCGCTACCTGTCGTCCTGCCAGCTGGGCATCACGCTCACCTCGCTGGGCATCGGCTTCCTCGGTGAGCCCGCCGTGGCGAAGCTGATCGAGCCGATCTTCGGCGACCTCCCGCACGAGGTCTCGCTCGGGCTCTCGCTGGCGATCGCCTACCTCCTCACCACCGCGCTGCACATCACGATCGGCGAGCAGGTGCCGAAGATCTACGCGATCCAGCGCTCGGAGCCGATCTCGCGCCTCGTCGCGCGGCCGCTGCACCTGTTCACCAAGACCTTCCGCCCCTTCATCGCGATGCTCAACGCGACCTCCAACGGGATCCTGCGGCTGCTCGGCATCCGCACCGACAACTTCGACGAGGGGGAGACGCCGGAGGAGATCAAGATGCTGATCCAGCAGTCGATGACCGGCGGGAAGCTCGACCCGGGCGAGGCGGGCATGCTCACGGGCGTCTTCCACCTGCACGAGCAGCAGGCGCGCCAGGTCATGACCCCGGCGCCGGCGGTCGTCACCGTCGACGTGTCGGAGGACGTCGAGACCGCGGTGCGCCGCTGCATCGCCTCGGGCCACACGCGCATGGTCGTGACCGAGGACGAGAACCCCGACCGCGTGAAGGGGATCGTGCACGCCAACGCGCTGGCGGCCAAACTGCTCGCGGAAGGGCCGGACGCGAGCATCGAGGACCTCGTCCGCGAGGCGCCGATCGTGCCCGAGACCAAGCCGCTCGACGACCTGCTCGCCGACCTCCAGCGCCAGCGCTCCTCGCTCGCCGTCGTCGTCGACGAGTACGGCCGCACCGCCGGCATCGTCACCGTCGAGGACATCATCGAGGAGGTCGTCGGCGAGATCGACGACGAGACCGACCCGCTCGGCGGGGCCGTGCGCAAGCTCGCCAACGGCGACTGGTTCGTGCGCGGGCACGTGGCGATCACCGACCTCCAGGACTACGGCCTCGAGCTGCCGATCGACACCGACGCGTACAACTCGGTCGGCGGCTACGTGTTCGGCGAGCTGGGCCGGCTGCCCAAGCGCGGAGACACCGTCACGTCCAACGGCTACTCGATCCGCGTGGAGTCCGTGCGCGAGAACCGCATCGAGGCGGTGCGCATCCGCGACCGCCGCGTTGCGTGACGGTAGGTAGCGAATCGAAACTCCGTGCGGTATTGCACAAGCGCTGATTGAGCGCTACGTTCCCCACCACTCGCCTGGCCGCTCCGGCGGTTGAGGAGGAGAGAGGGAGATCCTGGGGAGGATCTACCGAGAGACACAACGCGGCCGGCTCAGGGGAGCGAGCCGGCCGCGGAGTGTTTCTGGAGGAGGGGTTGCGATGAGGGTCAGTTCGTCGCAAGCGGAAGTATCAGCACGCGATCTCAACGGTCGCTAAAAGGTTGCTTCACGGCTCGTAAGTGTGGAAGCCGCGACCGCTCTTGCGGCCGAGCGCGCCCTCCGCGACGAGCGCGTCGACGCGCGCGGGGACCGCTGCGCCGATCGTGCGCCCGATCGCCTGGGCGACGTCGAGGCCGACGAGGTCGAGCAGCGCCAGCGGCCCGAGCGGATGGCCGGCCCCGAGCTGCATGCACGTGTCGACCGCGGCGGGCTCGAGGCCCGTGCGCTCGAGCAGCTCGACCGCGTCGAAGAGGAACGGGAACAGGAGCCGGTTGACCACGAAGCCGGGCGTGTCGGGCACCTCGATCGCGGTCTTGCCGAGCGCGGCGCAGAGCGCGTGCGTGCGGGCGCGGGTCTCTGAACTCGCGGCCGCGGGGAACGCGAGCTCGATCAGCGCCATCTTCGTGACGGGGTTGAAGACGTGCAGCGCGGCGAAGCGATCCGGCCGCCCGCTCTCGGCCGCCAGCGCCTCGGCCGACAGCGAGGAGGTCGTGCTGGCAAGCACCGTGCCGGACCCGAGCACGCCGGCCAGCACGGCGAACACCGCGGCCTTCGCGGGCTGCTCCTCCACGATCGCCTCCACGAGGAAGCTGACCTCCGCCAGACGGCGCGGCTCGCACGTCACTTCGACGGCCCCGGAGTCGAGGAGGGCGCGCGTGCGGCGGGCCGAGGACTCCGAGCGCGCGCACAGGATCACCGGCCCGTGCCGAGCCGCCACGGCCGCCAGGCCGCGTGCGATCGCGCCGCTCCCGACGATCCCGAGCCGCTCCGGGAGCGGGGCTTGAGTATTGGCTGACTCGCCAGTCAACGCGGGCGTAGACTAGGGATCACCGGCAACTCACGGAGGCTCGAGCACATGGCATCAACCGGTCGCGACGTCGTCATCGTCGAGGCGGTCCGCACCCCCATCGGCCGCGGTCACGCCGAGAAGGGCTACTACAAGGACACGCACCCGAACGAGCTCCTCGGCAAGTGCTACACCGAGGTCATCGAGCGCGCAGGCGTGGATCCTGCCGCCGTCGAGGACGTCATCTGCGGCTGCGTGCAGCAGTACGGCGAGCAGATGTTCAACGTCGGGCGCAACGCCTGGCTGCAGGCCGGACTGCCGATGGAGACGCCCGCGACGACCGTCGACCGCCAGTGCGGCTCGGCGCAGCAGGCCGTCAACTTCGGCGCCGCGCTGATCGCCGCCGGCGTCCATGACGCCGTCATCGGCGGCGGCGTCGAGCACATGGGCCACATCCCGATGGGCGTCGGCTTCAACTGGATCGATCAGGTCGGCTCGCCGTGGCCGCCGGAGCTGATGGAGCGCTACAACCTGATCCCGCAGGGCCTGTCGGCGGAGATGATCGCCGACCAGTGGGAGATCCCCCGCTCCGAGCTCGACGAGCTCGCCGTGCGCTCGCACCGGCTCGCCCACCAGGCGACCGAGGAGGGCCGCTTCGAGCGCGAGACGATCCCCTTCCAGGTCAACGGCGACACCTACGTCTCCGACCAGGGCATCCGCCCCGAGACCACGCTCGAGAAGCTCTCGCAGCTCAAGCCCGCGTTCAAGCCCGACGGCAAGGTCACGGCGGGCAACGCCTCCCAGATCTCCGACGGCGCCGCCGCGGTGCTGCTGATGTCGGCCGACAAGGCGAGGGAGCTCGGGCTCACCCCGCGCGCCCGCATCGTCGACCAGACGACCGTCGGCGTCGACCCGGTGATCATGCTCACGGGCCCGATTCCCGCCACGCGCAAGCTGCTCGAGCGCAACGGCATGACAATGGACGACATCGACCTGATCGAGATCAACGAGGCGTTCGCGCCGGTCGTCGCCGCGTGGAAGCG
Organism: Solirubrobacteraceae bacterium; assembly: GCA_039934455.1. GTDB lineage: Bacteria > Actinomycetota > Thermoleophilia > Solirubrobacterales > Solirubrobacteraceae > DASQFQ01. Next base: position 16,133 of record JBDTMF010000043.1, on the reverse strand, counting down.
CGAGCTCGACCCGGACATGGACCGCGTCAACGTCAACGGCGGCGCGATAGCGCTCGGCCACCCGCTCGGCTCGACCGGCGCGCGACTGCTGACCACGCTGCTGCACGAGCTCGAGCGCTCCGACAAGGAGACCGGCCTCGTGACGATGTGCTGCGGCGGCGGCCTCGGGACCGGGACGCTGATCCAGCGAATTTGAGCTTGCTGCACAACCAGCGCTCGGCCCTTCCCGATCCCGAGGTCGGGTACTCTCCGCCCATGCCTGACACCGCATCCACCACCGCGTACGGTCGCGAGCGCGCCTGGGCGCGGGCCATCTCCACGACCCAGCTCCAAGCACGGAGGACGATTCGATCTGGCTCGCGACCGGGATCTTCGTCTCGATCGTGAACATCTTTTTGTCGCTCCTCAACATCCGCTCGAGGTAATGGTGGAGTCCTCTCAGGCCCGCACCCCGAGCGAGGCCGAGCAGAAGGCGCGCAAGGCGGCCGAGATGCGGGGCGCGCCCTTCCTCGCCTACCGTGACGACAAGGGCAAGGAGCACATTCTCGAGCTCGACGAGACGACGCGCACGCTGACCGTCGGCCGGCGCTTCGAGGCCGACATCGCGCTCCCGTGGGACCGCGAGGTCTCCCGCCTGCACGCGCAGTTCGAGTTCCGCGCGGGCGAATGGACGGTCGACGACGACGGCTGGTCGCAGAACGGGACGTTCGTCAACGAGATGCGCCTCGACGGGCAGCGCCGCCTGCAGGACGGCGACCTCGTCCGCTGCGGCCAGACCAACATCGCCTTCTGCCACACGCGCAACGTGAGCGTCGAGATGACGCTCGTGCCGGGCGAGCTGAGTGCGACCCCGCGCTTCTCCCAGCAGCAGCAGCAGATCCTCAGCGAGCTGTGCCGGCCGCTGCTCGGCGACGGCGACGGGCTCACGCCGGCGGCCGACGACGAGATCGCGGAGAAGCTCGGCACCGACCAGAAGACGGTCACCACGGAGCTCGAGCACCTCGCCCGCTCGTTCGGGCTCAGCGAGATGCCGTTCTTCGAGCGCCGCGCCGAGATCGCGATCCTGGCGCTGCGCTCCGGGCTCGTCAAGCCCGCCGAGTAAGCGCCGCTTAACCCGCGCGGTCGGAATACTGCTGGCTCACCGGCCGGCGCGCTGGCACTGTCGGCGGCATGACCGAATCGAAGCTTCACGAGCGGCTCGCGCGCGGGCCCATCCTGTGCGCTGAGGGCTATCTGTTCGAGCTCGAGCGCCGCGGCTACCTGCAGGCCGGGGCCTACGTGCCCGAGGTCGTCCTCGACAGCCCCGGGATCGTCGGGCAGCTGCACCGAGAGTTCGTGCACGCGGGCTCGGACGTGGTCGAGGCGTTCACCTACTACGCGCACCGCGAGAAGCTGCGGCTGATCGGCAAGGAGGACCTGCTCGAGCCGCTCAACCGCGGCGCGCTCGAGATCGCGCGGCGGGTGGCTCGTGACACCGGCGCATTGCTCGCCGGAGATGTCTGCAACACCAACCTGTGGACCGCCGACGCGGCGTCGCAGCGCCCGGTCCGAGCGATGTTCGACGAGCAGGTCGCGTGGGCGGCCGAGGCGGGCGTGGACTTCGTGATCGCCGAGACGTTCCAGTTCGCCGCCGAGGCGCTGCTGGCGACCGAGGCGATCCTGGCCGCCGGGCTCGAGGCGGTCGTGACGCTGGCGATCCACCGCGACCCGCTCACGCGCGAGGGCTGGACGCCGGAGGAGGCGTGCCGGCGCCTCGCCGACGCCGGTGCGGCGGTCGTCGGGCTCAACTGCATCCGCGGGCCGCAGACGATGCTCCCGCTGCTCGGGGCGATCCGCGAGGCCGTCGACGTCCCCGTCGCGGCGCTGCCCGTCCCGTACCACACGCACGCCGGCGAGCCGACGTTCCAGTCGCTTGGCGGCGGCGACGCCTTCCCGGTCGCGCTCGACCCCTTCACCTCCACCCGCTACGAGGTCGCGGACTTCGCACGCGACGGGCTCGCGCTCGGCGTCGACTACCTCGGCCTGTGCTGCGGCGCCGCGCCGCACCACATTCGCGCGATGGCGGAGGCGATGGGCCGGCGGCCGCCCGCGAGCCGCTACTCGCCGGACATGTCCAAGCACGCCTACCTCGGCTCTGACCCGAGCCTGCAGGCGGAGAACCTCGCGTTCGCGGAGCGGCTCTAGCGGTGTATCGCTACGCCGTCATCGGCGGTGGCGGGATCGGGAGCGCCGCCGCCTACTGGCTCAGCCGCCGCGCCGGTGACGACGTCCTGTGCCTCGAGCAGTGGGAGCTCGGGCACGGGCAGGGCGCCTCGGAGGACCACTCGCGGATCATCCGGCTCGGGTACCACAGCGCGGCGTACACGGCGCTGACCCCGAGCGCCTACGCGGCATGGCGCGCGGTCGAGGCGGAGTCGGGGGTGGCGCTCGTCCACACCACAGGGATGGTCAACCTCGCCCGGCGCGGCAGCGAGGGCGCCGAGATCCTCGACGGCTACACGGTCGCGATGGACGAGGCGGGTATCGGCTACGAGCGCTTCGACGGCGCCGAGCTGATGCGGCGCTGGCCACAGTTCCGGGTGCCGGAGGACCACGAGGCCCTGTTCCAGCCCGACGGGGGGATCCTCGACATCCGCAAGGGAGGCGCGGTGCACGTCGCGCTGGCCCGCTCGCGTGGCGCGACGCTGCTCGGCGGCGCCGGCGTGACCGCGATCGAGCCGCTTGCGGACCGGGTGCGGCTGGTCACCGAGGCGGGGGAGTTCGAGGCCGAGAAGGTCGTCGTGTGCGCGGGCGCGTGGACACGCGGGCTGCTGCAGGGCCTTGGCGTCGACTGGCCGATCCGGCTGACCCAGGAGCAGGTCACCTACTTCGCGACGCCCAACCTCGCCGACTTCGCACCCGACCGCTTTCCGATCTGGCTGTGGCACGGCGACGGCGAGGAAGAGTTCTACGGCTTCCCCGTCTACGGCGAGGTGGCGACGAAGGCGGCGCAGGATCTCGGTGGACCCGAGGCGAGCGTGGAGGAGCGCCCGTGGCGCCCGGATCCCGCGCGGGTGCGGCGGGTGGCGGAGTTCGCGGAGGCGATCCTCCCCGGGTACACGGGCCCGGAGCTGTACACGCGCTGCTGCCTCTACGACATGCCGCCCGACCGCGACTTCGTGGTCGACTTCGTCCCGGGCCAGTCGCGGATCGCCGTCTGCATCGGCGCAGGCCACGCGGCGAAGTTCGCCGGCCTGCTCGGGCGGATATTGAGCGAGCTCGCGATCGACGGCGCGACGGAGTTCCCGATCGCAGCGTTCCGGGCCGATCGCCCGGCGCTCGCCGACCCGGGCTACACGCCCGGCTACCGGCTCGGCGGCGTCGCGGCGTCGACCTGAGGAGCCGCGGGCAGTTGGCGCTGCTCGCACAGGATCTCGAGCATCGCCGACGCGGCGGGGGAGCGGAAGGCCTGCGGTCGCGTGGCGACCTGGATGGTGCGGAACGGTCGGTCGGGGCCCAGCGAGCGGAGCACGACGGACTCGTGGGGTGAGGAGAGCGCGAGGTCCGGCAGCAGCGCGATGCCGGCGCCGGTGCCGACGAGCTCGCGGATCGCGGTGTAGTCGTCGCTCTCGAACGCCACCCGCGGCACGAAGCCGGCCCGCGCGGCGGCGCGGGTGGCGACGTGGCCGCCGGACGTCGCGGCCGGTACGTCGATCCAGGTCTCGTCCGCGAGGTCCTCGAGCCGCACCTCCCCCTTCGCCGCGAGCGGATGGTCGCGGTGCATCGCGAGCTGGAGGCGATCCTCGAACAGGTGGATCACCTCGACGCCCTCCGAGGGGCGCTCGTCGAGGTCGACGGTGAGGGCGAGGTCGAGCCGGCCTTCGCGCAGCCGGGCGACGCTCTCCCGCGGGCTCGCCTGCTCGACCGTGAGCTCGACGGCCGGATGGCGCGCGCGGAACGCGTCGACCGCGCGCGGCAGCACGCTCGCGCCGGCGGTCGCGAACGAGGCCATCCGCAGTTGCCCGCGCTTGAGGTCGGCGAGCGCGGCGAGGGCTGTCTCGGCGGCATCGAGCTGGTCGAGGATCGTCTCGGCATGCGCGACGAGCGTCCGCCCCGCCTCCGTGAGGACGACCCCGCGCGCGCGGCGCTCCAGGAGGCGCGTGCCGGCCTCGCGCTCGAGCACGGCGATCTGCTGGGAGACGGCCGAGGGCGTGTAGGACAGGACCTCGGCGGCGCCGGCGAGCGAGCCGCGGCGTGCGACCTCCCGCAACACACGCAGTCGGCGAACGTCCAGCATGCACCGGAACGTACCGGCCGCGGGCGCTCGGGACGAGCGGGCTCGTCGGGCTGCATACGCGGGCCCGCGGCGCGCGCGGGCGACGTCACGCTGGGAGAAAGCGCGCGCTCAGGCCGCGTGGGCGGTGGCGCCGGGACGGCTGCCGGCTTCGAGCCGGGCGACGAGCTCGTCGAGGCGGAGCTCCTCGAGGCCGTGAGCGACGGCGTCGAGCTCGCCCGCGCAGAACTCGACCAGGCGGCTGCCCTCCTTGCAGAGGTCCAGCGTCTCGCGCAGGCCGGCCTCCCCGGAATCGAGGCGGCGAATGATCTCCTCGATGCGAGTGCAGGCGGTCTCGTAGGTAGCGGTCGCAGCGTCGCTCATGACCGGTCACCGTACGGCTGGGGCCGGACGGACACGGTGCCGTCGTGCAGGCGCAGGGTCAGCTCGGCATGCTCGCGGACCGCGGCCGCCGACGTCACGGGCTCGCCCGAGGGGTCCTCGACCAGCGCGTAGCCACGCTCGAGCGCGCGCTGCGGCTCGTGGGCGGCGAGCGCGAGCGCGAGGCGCTCGAGGTTGCGCGCGTGCTGGACCTGCTCCGCGCCCGATGCGGCGCGCACCTTGCGCTCGAGCACGAGCGCCGTGGTCGACGTGTGGCGCCCGGAGGTCTCGAGCCGGCGCCGGGCCGTCGCGCGCAGCTCGCGGGCATGCTGGCGCAGTCGGGTGCGGTGGCGCTCGACGTGGTCGGCCGGCGCGCGCGAAAGCCGCGCGAGCACGCGGGCGCGCTCGACGATCGCCAGCCGCGAGCGCCGCTCCAGCCGCCCGGCGAGGCGCTGGCGCTGCGCGCGCGCCGCCGCGCAGTCGACGGGCACGGCGGCCTCGGCGGCGTGCGTGGGGGTCGAGCAGGCGACGGCGGCGACGTCGTCGATCAGCGTGCGGTCGGTGTGGTGCCCGACCGAGGAGATGACCGGCACGCGCAGCAGCGCGACCGTGCGGCACAGCGTCTCGTCGCAGAACGCGAACAGGTCCGCGAGCGAGCCGCCGCCACGCGCGACGACGATCACCTCGACCTCCTCGCAGGCGGCGAGGTCCTGCAGCGCGCGCGTGATCGCCGGCGCGGCGTGGCGGTCCTGCACGGGCGCGAACGCCCACACGATCGTGCCCGCCCAGCCGCGGCGGCGCAGGCCGGCCAGCACGTCGTCGCGCGCCTTCCCGCCCTCGCCGGAGACCACGCCGATCACGCGCGGGAGCGACGGCCGCGGCAGGCGCTTCTGCGGCTCGAACAGCCCCTCCTCCGCGAGCGCGCGGCGCAGGCGCTCGACCTGGGCCAGCAGGTCGCCCTCGCCGGCCACGCGCAGCTTCGTGACCGCGAAGGAGAACGACGGCGAGGACGCACGCGAGCCGGGGTAGAAGTCACAGCCGCCCGCGGCGACCACGACGGCGCCGTCACCGAGCGTGTCGAGCCCCAGCAGGTCCCAATCCTTGCGCCACATCGAGCACGGCAGCGCGCCCGAGCTGTCGCGCAGCTCGAACCAGACCTTCGCTCGCCCGAGCTTCAACCCGAACACCTCGCCGAACACCTGCACGCGCTTGAAGCCGCGCAGCCGGTCGCGCAGCGCCGCCGCGTAGTCGCCGACGGGCCACGGCCCGGACAGGCGGCTGCCGGGGATGCCGTCGGGATGCGGAGCAGCGTCAGCCACGAACCAAAAGAGCCTACGCCCGTGTCCGGCGGGCGCCCACGAACCGGGCGAGGCCGGAGACGCGGCGGCGGGCCGGGTCGAGCGGGCCGATCGCGCGCTCGAGGCCGGCGGACACGCTCACCCGGTGGTCGGGCCCTCGATGCGGTGGGGCTGCTCCTCGTCCCCGAGCGAGGGAAGCCGCCGCTGGCCGTCCTGTCGCGGCTCGCCGCGCATCTCGCCCTCGAAGCCGAGGCGCTCGAGGCGCGCGATCTCCTGCTCCCCGAGGGTGCGGGCCGGGTCCTCCGGCGGCAGACCGCGGATCAGCGTGCGGATGCGGTTGCGCAGCTGGAGCGCGAAGTGCGGGGTCGACGCGCCCATCAGCTGGCGCACGTCGTCGACGGTGACGTCGCGGTCGTGGCGCAGGCGCTCGGGCTGCTCGGCTTCGGCCATGCGGCGGATCTTACGACGAGGGCTGCACGGGCTGGATCTCGAGCAGCGCGTCGATCCGCGACTGCACGTCGATCGAGATCGCCGCCTCGTCCCCGACCACCCAGCCGTGGTTGTAGACCCCGCGCACGGGGTCTTTGTCGTAGCCGGGCTGGATGTCGAGCAGGTAGTCCTGGACCGGGGCCGGGAGCGCGTTGGGCTCGGTGACCAGCAGCAGCGGCCCGTAGGTGCCGGCGCCCGACAGCGCCGCCGCGGCCGGCGCGTCGCCGGGGCGCTTGGTCGTCGCGAAGACGAGGCCGTGGCCGGGGTCGACGGCGTTCCACCCGAAGCGGCCGTCGCTGAAGCGCGCGAACGCGATCGCGTTGGCGACCGGGTCCGGGCCGGAGATGCGGCGGGTCGTGCCGAGGTCGCCGAGGGCCTTGAGCACCCGGTCCGAGATCACCGATGCGGGGCCGAGGACATAGATGCGCGGGCGCTTGTGGGCGTTGATCGCCGCCTTGGTGGCGGCCGGGAGACGGTCGCGGTCGCTCCAGAGGACGGGGTCGCCGGCCTTGGCGGCCCAGGCCGCGGCCGGCATCGCGAACTCGGGCGCGCTCGACGGCGCGACGAGAACCGAGCGCGTAGGCGCGCCGGCGGCCGCGGTGTGAAGGCGGTCGATGGCCTGGGCGAGCTCGGAGGGGTCGACGCCCGCGACGTCGGAGCTGCGCAGCCCGTCCGGCTTGGCCGTCTTCCCGATGCGGATCACCTGCGCCTTGCCCGCCTTCTCCGCACCGGTCGGGCCGAGGTCGTCGAGCGCGGACTGTGTAACGTCGGGCAGCTTGTCGCCGTCGGAGAGCAGGATCGGGGCGCGCAGCGGACGGCTCATCAGCTGCGCGGCCGAGATCGCGGCGCGCCAGTCCTTACCGTCGACGAGCGTCACCGCGCCCGGGCGCGTGTCGCGCGAGCGCGAGGGGTAGATCGCCTGGGCGACGCCCGCGGCGTCGGCGATGGGGTCCGCCCCGCCCACGCGCGTCGTGTTCTTGGTGGCGAAGCCGGGGAAGCCGAGGCCCTGCGCCGCCTTCGCGTCGCCGCCGGCCTTCCCGACCACGGGCTGGCGCGGCTTGGAGGCCGCGTCCTTGCCGCCTCCGCCGCAGCCGGCGGCGAATGCGAGCGGGACGAGCATGAGGAGGAGCGCTCGGACGGGCACGACCGTCGACACGCTAGCCGTTGTCCAAGTCGGCGTCCCGCCGCGTTCCGATGCTCCGACCCGGAAGAAGTTGTTCAAGTCATGGCTGCGACCCGCCGACTCCGGTTGGACATAACGCGGCACCGGGGTATACAGTGCCGCGCCAAGCCGAGTCTCCGGGTCATGCCGGAGAGCGGGGGACCCAGTTGTGTGGGGCTAATCACGTCCAGAGCGACGTGAAGCGCGAGCTTTCTCAGCGCTAGCCCGTCAGCTAACCCCGTAGGCAGACGAGAGAGGGTTCGGATCGCCATGCGGGGCTTTTGCCTTGTTGTCTTCATGCTGTGCCTGTCCTGCGTCGCCCCGGTGGGCGCGTTCGCTCAGGCACCCACCGGTGGTGCCGGCTACACCTCGCCTCCGCCGCCTCCGCCCGACCCGGGCACGATCCTGCCGGGCCCGCAGCCGACGGTCCCCGGCACCCAGGCCGTGCTGCTCCCGGACGGAACCGCCGCCGCGCCGCTCGACGCGCCGCCGCAGGTCCAGGCCGCCGTCTGGGCCGCCAACACGATCCAGACGCTGCCCTACCGCTACGGTGGCGGCCACCGGTCCTTCATCTCGCGCCGCGGCTACGACTGCTCCGGCACGGTCTCGTTCGCGCTCAACGCCGCCGGGCTCCTGAAGCGCCCCCTCGACTCGGGCAGCTTCATGCGCTGGGGCGCCAAGGGCCCGGGCATGTGGTTCACGATCTACACGAACCCCGGTCATGCCTACATGGTCATCGCGGGGCTGCGGCTCGACACGAGCTCCGCCGGCGCCGGCGCCGGGGGCGGCAAGGGCCCGCGCTGGCGCGCCACGGGCCGGCCCACGGTGGGCTACAAGGTCCGCCACCCGCGCGGGTTCTAGACACTTCAGGCAAGGGGTACGGAGGGCGCGGCGGCTCGAGGCCGCGGCGCCCCCCGGCGCGCGCGGCCCGGGGCGCCACGAGCCGGGGTATACCATCGCCCGAAACCTCGACTCACGACTTTCACGGGAGGCCATCGTGGCCGGCATGGGCGGACGCATGTCCATCGTCATCAAGGCGAAGATCAACAAGCTGCTGGACAAGGCGGAGGACCCGGGCGAGACGCTCGAGTACTCCTACCAGCGCCAGATGGAGCTGCTGCAGAACGTCAAGAAGGGCATCGCGGACGTCGTCACGTCCAAGAAGCGCCTTCAGATGCAGCAGTCCAAGCTCGAGCAGCAGGTCGTCAAGCTCGACACGCAGGCGCGTCAGGCGCTCGCGGCCGGCAAGGAGGACCTCGCTCGCACCGCGCTCGAGCGCAAGCAGTTCGCTCAGGGAGAGCTGCAGTCGCTCGACCAGCAGGTCGCCGAGCTCGAGCAGCAGCAGCAGTCGCTGATCCAGAAGGAGCAGCAGCTGCGGACCAAGATCGACCAGTTCCGCACCAAGAAGGAGGTCATCAAGGCGCAGTACTCCGCCGCCGAGGCCTCCGTGAAGATCTCCGAGGCCGCGTCTGGCGTCGGCGAGGAGATGGCCGACGTCGGGCTCGCCATGCAGCGGGCCCAGGACAAGACGGAGAACATGCGCGCGCGGGCCGGCGCCATGGACGAGCTCGAGGCGGCCGGCGCCTTCGACGACCAGTTCGCCCTCGGGTCGGGCGGGGACGACATCGACCGCCAGCTGCACGAGCTCACCTCCCAGACCCAGGTCGACGACGACCTCGCCAAGATGAAGGCCGAGCTCGGCGCGGGCAGCGGCGGTGACGCCCCGGCGCTCGAGCCGGGCAAGGAGGCCGGCGCGTGATCGTCCGCATCTCCACGGAGAAGCAGTACGTCTTCCCCGACGATCAGGCCGACCGGCTCAACGACCTCGACAACGCGGTCGTCGCGGCGGTCGCCGCGGACGACGAGGACGGCTTCCACGAGGCGTTCGAGGAGATGCTCTCGCTCGTGCGCGCCGAGGGCACCCCGCTCGCCGAAGAGGAGCTCGAGGAGTCCGACGTGATCCTCCCGCCCCCGGACACCTCGTTCGTCGAGGCGTCCGGCGAGTTCACGGGCGAAGGGCTGATCCCGGACTAGATCGGGATGCCCCAGAGCGGGAACCAGCGCTCGAGCTGCGCCTCCACGGGCAGATCGGCGCCGATCTGGGCCTGCAGGCGCAGCTCGCGCTCGGAGTCGCGCTGCTGCGGGCCGCCGGCGGGCACGAAGGGGTAGAAGGCGCCCCGCTTGTAGTTGTAGATCCAGTAGACGGGCCTGTCCTGCGCGTCGCGGAAGGCGAACACCGCGCACAGGACGCGCTCGCCGTAGCCGCCCGCCTCGAGCGCGGTCGAGACCGCGTTGACGCCCACCACGAGGTCCTCGAAGTCCGGGTCGGCGAGGGTCATCCAGCGGTAGCCGAACTTGTCATCCGACTTGTCGACGGCCGTGCCGGTCTCTTCGCCCGTGCCCTTCACGAGCTCCTCCATGTCGGTGACGATCGCGTCGAAGTCCGCCGTGCCGAGCGGCTGGAACACGATCGCCGCCTTGCCGGAGCTCTTGAGCCCCATCTCGCTGTCGAGCGTGACGCCCGCCGTGCTCATCGCGAACAGGCGGTCAGGCGCCGGCTTCTTGATCTTGCGCTTGCCGGAGAGAACGTCGAAGAGGCCCATGGCCCCTCAGGTTACGCGCGGCCCTGGAGCTGCGCCTCGAGCCGCTGCAGCGCCTCGATCCGCTTCTCCATCGGCGGGTGCGTCGCGAACAGACCGCCGATCGCCGACTTCGCCCCGGGCGGGAAGAAGTAGAACGCGCTCAGCTCGTTGGAGGCGCGCAGGTCCTGCTTCGGGATCCGGTCCATCCCGCTGGAGATCCGCATCAGCGCCGAGGCCAGCGCGCTCGGCCGGCCGGTGATCATCGCCGCGCCGCGGTCGGCCGCGAACTCGCGGTAGCGCGAGAGCGCCTGCATGAGGAAGAAGGAGACGACGTAGACGACGAGCGAGACGAGGATCAGCACCATCGCGCTCGGGTTGTCGTCGTCGTCGCCGTAGCCGCCTCCGCCGCCGAAGAGGAAGCCGAACTGGACGATGTAGGCGGCGATGGTGGCGAAGAAGCCGGCCAGCGTCATCACGAGCACGTCGCGGTTACCGATGTGGGTGAGCTCGTGGGCGAGGACGCCCTCGAGCTCGGCCGGCGGGAGCAGCTCCATGATCCCCGTCGTCGCGCACACCGTCGCGGACTTCGGGCCGCGGCCGAGCGCGAACGCGTTCGGCATGCGGTTGTCGGCGACCGCCACCTTCGGCTTCGGCAGGTCCGCCTGGATGCACAGCCGCTCGATCATCGCGTGCAGCTCCGGCGCCTCCTCGGGTGTGACCTCGCGGCCGCCCATCGCGCGCAGCGCGAGCTTGTCCCCTCCGAAGAGCTGGACCGCCGCGAGCCCGCCGGCGATGATCGCGACGGTGACGCCGTTGACGCCGCTCGTGAGCAGCGCGGCGACGAGCCCGACGTAGAGCGCGCCGAGCAGGAAGAAGACGACGGTCATCCGGATCTGGAGGCCGGTGTCCTTGCCGAATGTGGAAGATCGAGCCATGTGCTTACGAAGTATAAGCGGTCGACGCGGGGATCGTCGAAAGTTAGGGGCCGCTTAGGATCGGAGCATGACGACTTCCGAGTTGACCTCCCGGCGCTGGGACGCCGTCATCGTCGGCGCCGGCCACAACGGGCTGACCGCCGCCGCCTACCTCGCCCGCGCCGGGCGCAGCGTCCTGGTGCTCGAGCGGCGCGACCAGCTCGGCGGCGCGTGCACGCTCGAGGAGCCGTGGCCCGGCTACGCGATCTCGCCCTGCGCCTACCTCTGCGGGCTCCTGCACCCGCTCGTGGTCGAGGAGCTCGGGCTGCACCGGCACGGCTACGAGCTGATCCCGCTGCGCCACGAGGACCCCTACATGACGGTCCCGCGCGACGACGGCAGCGCGTTCACCGAATGGATCGACGAGGCGCGCACCGTCGCGGAGCTGGGCGAGCCCGACGGCGGCGGCTACCGCGAGTACGTCGGGCTCAACGCCCGCATCCGCGACGCCCTGCGCCCCGAGGGCCCCGGCGACCTGTGGCTCGCCGAGCCGCCGTCGCGCGAGCTGATCGAGGAGCGCCTCGGCGGCGACGAGGTGGCGATCGCGACGCTCTTCGAGGACTCCTACACGACGATGCTGGAGCGCTTCTTCTCCCAGCGCGTCGTGGATGCGCTGGCCGGTCAGGGCGTGATCGGGACCTTCGCCTCCCCGCGCGACGCCGGCACCGCCTCGATCGCGTGGCACCACTCGAGCGGGCGCCTCACGGGCTACCCGGGCGCCTGGACGTACGTGCGCGGCGGGATGGGCCGCGTGTCGTTCGCGATCGCCGGCGCGGCGCGCGAGGCGGGCGCGGTGATCGCCACCGGCGTGCCCGTCGGCGCCATCCGCCCCGGCGAGGGCGTCGAGCTCGAGGACGGGACCCGCGTCGAGGCGCGCGCCGTGGTCTCCAACGCCGATCCGCGGCGGGCGCTGGCGCTGCTCGACGGCGCGGCGCCCCCTGAGTTTCGCGAGCGCGTCGAGGCCCAGGCGTCCGAGAGTCCGGTGCTGAAGGTCAACTTCGCGCTCTCGGGCCTGCCGCGGTTCCCGCAGGCCGCGCACGCCACGCGGGGCAGCGTCAATGTGACCGGCGGCGCCGAGGCCCTGCACCAGGCGTGCCGCACCGCGCAGGCGGGCGGGGTCGCCGACGAGCTGTGGTGCGAGCTCTACTTCCAGACCGTCGCCGATCCGAGCGTCGCGCCCGAGGGCCGCCACGTGATGAGCGCGTTCTGCCAGTACGTGCCCTACCGGCTCGCCGAGAGCACGTGGGACGGGCGCCGGGACGAGATGGCCGACCGCGTCGAGGCCTCGATCGAGCGTTTCGCGCCGGGCTTCCGCGAGCTGGTGGTCGAGCGCGAGGCGCTTGCCCCGCCGGATGTCGAGGCGAAGATCGGCCTCAGCGGCGGCCACATCTTCCAGGGGGAGTGCCTGCCCGAGCACATGTGGGATCGCCGGCTCGCCTACCGCACCGGCGCGGAGGGCGTCTACCTGTGCGGCGCGGCCACCTACCCGGGCGGCAGCGTGATCGCCGCCAACGGCCGCAACGCCGCGCTGGCGGTCGATTCCGACCTCGGCTGAGCTGGTGTAGGCTGCTCGAGCCGAATTCCCTGCAACGCGCAGGGAAGCGGGGGATCCACAGATTCATGGGGCGAATCCCGGGCTGATGCCCGGGTAGCGCGAGCAGCGCGAGCCCGTCAGCTAACCCCGTAGGCAGCGCACATGATTGGCTCGGCGTCGCCCACACGGGAGAAATCCCTGCACACTGCAGGATTCCTTGCACGCTCCATAAGCGAGCGCGCACGGCTGGAGACCGGCGGGAAGGCGTCCTAGAGTGCCCGGCCGCATGCGTTTTTCCCGGCTCGGCCTCCTGCTCGCGGCGGCGCTGCTCCCACTCGTGCTGTGGGGGGTCCTGCCCGTGCTCTCGGACGGCTCGCCGCGCTCGCGCGCAGCGTCGCTCAACTCGAGGATCGACCAGAAGCGCCGGGCGATCGATCAGAAGAAGGGCCGCGAGCGGGTCCTCTCGACCACCGTCACCCGCTACAGCCACAAGATCGGCGCGCTGCAGTCCGACATCACCGTGCTGGAGCGCAGGCAGGTCCAGATCCAGGGCGACCTCGACGCCAAGCGCGCGGAGCTCGCGCGCATCCAGGAGGACCTGCGCCAGGAGCGCATCCGCCTCGCGCGCCTGCGGGCGCGCCTGGCCGAGGCGCGGGTGGCGCTGGCCGGCCGGCTCGTCGACCTCTACAAGGCCGACAAGCCCGATGTCGTGACCGTGGTCCTGAACTCCAACGGCTTCGCGGACATGCTCGACCGCACCGAGTTCATGCAGCGCGTGTCCGACCAGGACGCGCGCATCATCAACCGCGTCCGCACGGCGCGGGCGGACGCGACGAAGACGGCCGCGCACCTCGGCGTGCTGGAGGCGCGCCAGACCAAGGTCGCCGCGGTGATCGAGGCGCGCCGCAATGACGTGTCGCGCGTCCGCGGGCAGCTCGTCGACCGCCGTGACCAGTTCGCCTCCGTCCGCTCGGACAAGGAGACCGCGCTGGCCAGCACGCGCGACAGCCGCAAGCATCTCGAGGGCGACCTCGCCGCCCTCGAGGCGGCCAACGCGAAGGTGCAGGCGCAGCTCGCCGCCGCCCAGAACGGCACGCCGTCCGTCAACGCGGGACCGATCCGCCCCGGCTCCGGAGGCATGATCTGGCCCGTCAACGGCCCGATCGTCTCGCCCTTCGGCATGCGCTGGGGGCGCCTGCACGCGGGCGTCGACATCGCGGTGCCATCGGGCACGCCGGTCCACGCCGCGAAGTCCGGCAGGGTCCTGATCGCGGGCTGGGTCGGCGGCTACGGCAACTACACCTGCATCGGCCACGGTGGCGGCCTCTCGACCTGTTACGCGCACCAGACGAGCATCGGGGTCTCGGTCGGCCAGAGCGTGTCGCAGGGCCAGGTGATCGGCGCCTCGGGCTGCACCGGCCACTGCTTCGGGCCGCACGTGCACTTCGAGACGCGCATCAACGGCGCGCCCGTCAACCCGATGGGGTACCTGTAGGCCCGACGCGGCCGGCGCGTACCCTGTAGGGAGGGTGCTCCCCGAGATCGACATCCTCGGCTTCAAGCTGCAGACCTTCGGGCTGATGCTGGCGCTCGCGCTCACGTCCTCGGGCGTGCTCGCCGCCAAGCGCCTGAAGGAGCTCGGGCTGCCGGTCGACTGGGTGTACGAGATGATGTTCTGCGCCGGCGCGGGCGGCGTCGCGGGCGCGAAGGTCTGGTACGTGATCGAGAAGGGCGACCTCGGGAGCCTGTTCTCCGGCACCGGGCTCGTGTTCTACGGCGGCGCGATCGGCGGCGCGCTCGCGGTCATGGCCTACGCGAGGTACCGCGGGTTCCTCGACCACCGGCTGTTCGACATGGGCGCGCCCGGCCTGGCGATCGGCTACGCGGTCGGCCGGATCGGCTGCCAGCTCGCGGGCGACGGCGACTACGGCATCCCCTCGAACCTGCCGTGGGCGATGGCCTATCCCGACGGGACGGTCCCGACCACGGTCCGCGTGCATCCGACCCCGATCTACGAGTTCCTCGTGATGGGCGCGGTGACGTGGTGGCTGTGGAGCCGGCGGGACAAGGCGCGCCCCGGCACGCTGATCGGCTGGTGGGCCGTGCTGGCGGGCACGGAGCGGTTCCTGGTCGAGTTCATCCGCCGCAACGACGACATCGCGGGGCCGTTCAGCCTCGCCCAGTTCATCTCCGTGTTCCTGATCGTGGCGGGCACGTGGTGGCTGCTGCGCGCCCGCGCGCGCGACGTTCAGAGCTCGACGACGGTGCCGAGGTCCCGTTCCTCGGCGCCGCGCAGGGCGAGGGCGGCGGCCGCGTCGTCCTCCAGCCCCACGCCGACGGACTTGTAGAGCGTCAGCTCGTCCGGGCCGCTGCGCCCGGGCCGCGTGCCCGCGAGGAGCTCGCCGAGCTCGGCGTGCACCTGCGCGCCCTCGAGATCGCTGCTGCCCGCGGGCGGCGGCGCCAGGGCCGACTCGCGCGACTCGACGATGACGAGCGCGTCGCGCACCGTGGCCTCGTCGAGCTCGCGGCCCTGGGTCGTGTAGCCGACGGAGTTGACGTGCGCGCCCCCGGCGAGCCACTCGCGCCGCAGCACCGGCGCGGTGGCGGGGGTGGCGACGCAGACCACGCCGGCGCCGCGGACGGCCGCCTCGATCGAGTCCGCGGCGGTGACGCCCAGCCGCTGCGCCAGCGCGCGCGCCGCCTCGGGCCGGCGCCCGGCGATCCGGATCTCCGCCCACGCGCGCTCGCGCTGGAGGGCGAGCACGTGCGCCTCGCCCTGAACGCCGGTCCCGACCACCGCGAGGACGGCGGCATCGTCGCGCGCGAGCAGCCGCGTCGCCAGCCGCGAGCCGGCCGCGGTGCGCGCCGCGGTGATCGCGTCGCCGTCCATCAGCGCGACCGGGGTGCCGGTGGCGGCCTCGAAGACGACGATCGCCGCCTGGTGGGCGGGCTCGTGGCCCGGGAAGAGCGAGACGAGCTTGGCCGTCACCGTCGCGGCGCCGTGCGCGTGCGCGCCCATCAGCAGGACGCTGCCGTGCCCGGGCACCGCGACGCCGGTGCGCGGCGGCATCGAGGCCTCGCCGGCGCTGAGCGCGGTGAACGCGTCCGCCAACGCGTCGACGAGGGCGTCGGGGTCGAGCGCGGACTCGACGTCGGCGCGGCTGAGGACGCGCAGCCTCAGAGCCCGGCGCCCCAGGTGTCGGCGAGCTGGAAGCCCTCCGGGAACGGGTCGTCGGGGTCGAGCACGAACTGGTGGGTGCCCGTGATCCAGGCGCGCCCGGAGATGGCCGGGACGATGGCCTCGTTCCCGCCCACGGTCGTCCGGCCGGCGACGCGGCCGACGAGCCGCGTGCCGATCACGCTCTCGTTGACGAACTCCTCTTCGTCGCCGATCAGCCCGCGCGCGGCGAGGACCGCGAGCCGGGCCGAGGTCGCGGTCCCCGTCGCGCAGCGGTCCAGCC
>JBDTMF010000042.1:0-24052 GCA_039934455.1 Solirubrobacteraceae bacterium | reverse complement strand
TCGACGCCGGCTCCGACGTGCGGCGCGAGACCGTGCTGGCGCTCGAGAAGCTCGGGATCGGGGTGGAGTACTCCCACCACGAGGTCGGCCCGTCGCAGCACGAGATCGACATGCGCTACGCGGACGCGCTGAAGATGGCCGACGACTGCATGACGTACCGCATCACGGTCAAGGAGTACGCGATGAAGTACGGCTGGCACGCGACGTTCATGCCCAAGCCGCTGTTCGGCGAGAACGGCTCGGGGATGCACACGCACCAGTCGCTGTTCAAGGACGGCCGCAACGCCTTCTACGACGCCGACGACCCCTACTTCCTCTCCGACGTCGGCAAGGCCTTCATCGCCGGCCAGCTCCGCCACGCGCGCGAGACCTGCTCGATCTTCGCCCAGTGGGTGAACTCCTACAAGCGCCTGGTGCCGGGCTACGAGGCGCCGGTCTACGTCGCCTGGTCGCGCCGCAACCGCTCCGCGCTCGTGCGCGTCCCGCTCTACCACCCGGGCCGCGAGCAGGCCACGCGGATGGAGCTGCGCTGCCCGGACCCCGCCTGCAACCCGTACCTGACCTTCGCCGTGCTGCTGCAGGCGGGCCTCGAGGGCATCGAGAAGGGCTACGAGCTGCCCGAGCCGATGGAGAAGAACCTGTACCACCTCTCGCCCGACGAGCGGAAGCGCCTCGGCATCGAGCAGCTGCCCGAAACGCTCGGCGAGGCGGTCGAGATCACCGCGGAGTCAGAGCTCGTGCTGCGCACCCTCGGCGAGCACATCTTCAACCGCTACGTCGAGATCAAGCGCCAGGAGTGGGAGGACTATCGAGTCCAGGTCACGCCCTGGGAGCTCGAGCGGTACCTCTCGATCCTCTAGTCCTCAGCGCCTGATCGTCAGCGTCTTCGAGCGCAGGATCTGCTTGCCGACGCGGATTCGCACCCTGACCTTCAGCCGCTTCGTCCTGCTGCGCTTGAGCAGCTTCCTGCCCGCCTTCGTCAGCTTGACCGTCATCTGACGCGACCCGCCGGGGCGGACGAAGCCCTTCGCGGTGCCGAGCTTCCGCCTGCCACGGAAGACCTCGACCACGGCAAGGCCGCGCGGGGCCGTCGAAGCGAAGTTGACGCGGATCTTGAAGCGGCCCTGCTTGCTGACCTTCGGGCGCTTGGCGGCAAGGATCGTGGCGAGGCGCGCCGCGGGCGCCGTGACGGCCGGCGGGGGCGTCGTGCTGACCACCGCGGCCGGGGGCGGCGTAGGAGGCGGCGCGTTCGGGTCCTCGCCGACGTCGAAGGCGTAGTAGATCGACGCCTTGTCGCCGCCGGGCTTGCTCGCCTCGAGCCCGACGACCTGCTCGCCGGGCGCCGGGAAGACGTGCGGCACGCTCTTGCTCGGGGTGCTCGACGTCTCGAAGATCCCGTCGTTGTTGAAGTCCCACTTGAACGTCGTGTAGTAGCCGGCGCCCTCGGGATGGCGCGAGGTCGACGTCAGTGTCACCGACTCGTTGGCCCGCGGCGCATGGTCGAAGTCGAAGTCGGCCTCGGGCGCCCGGCTGTGGACCCAGCCGTTCAGGGGCTGGTCGCCGATGCGGGAGTAGACGCCGGGCTTGGCGGGATCCGCGCAGCCGACGCCCCATGAGGTGATTCCCGCGACCGCGAAGAAGCCGCCGTCGGGCACGAGCAGCGGGCCGCCCGAGTCGCCCTGGCACGTGTCGTGCGAGCTCGCGGGCGGCGTGCCCTCTGGGTCTGCGGCACAGACCATGACGCTTGGATCGAAGTTGTCGGGCGAGCTGGGGTAGTCCGCGGCGCAGCGGCTGTCGGGGATGATCGGGACGTCAGCCTTGCGCAGGAGGTCCGACGAGCCGCAGGTCGACGAGCACAGCGTGCCCCAGCCGATGATGCGGGCGATCGTGCCCGGCGCCCACAGCGAGTCCTCGTTGTCGCCGACGACGCGCATCGGCTCGTAGTTCGCCGGCCGGTCGAGCGTGAACATCGCCGAGTCGTTCTGGAACGTCTCGCTGTTGTAGGCCCCATTGACGTCGTTGTTCGTGACGAAGTACTCGTCGGGCGTCGTCGGAGTGCGATCGACGTTGCCGAGCCGGATGCGGAAGGCGGCGGCCGGGAGCGGTAGACCGAGGTCGTCGGTCGCGCAGTGCGCCGCGGTCAGGAACTGCCGGCTGCCCACCAGCGTGCCGCCGCAGAACGCCTCGTACGCCGGGTCGGCGTCGAGGTTGATCTGGAGGAAGCCCTGGGCCGGGTACTCGCCCTGCGCCGCCTCCGTGCCGTTGACGATCCGGGGCTCGGGCGCCGCCGCGAGCGCGGACGACGACACGAAGAACGTGAGCATGATCGCTGCGGGCAGGCAGAGGAGGCTTCGGCGCATACGACCTTCTTACTCGGGCTGGACGGCTGCCGCAAGACGTTCATCCGTCCAGCCCGAGCGCCTAGCGCTTGATCGTCAGCGCCTTCGTGATCGCCTTGCCGCCGACCGTGATGCGCAGCGTGACCTTGAGCTTCTTCGCCCGCTTGAGCTTGCGCAGGCCCTTCTTGGTGAGCTTGACCTTGGCGGTCGAGGTGCCGCCAGGCTTGACGGGGACCCGAGCCGAGCCGATCCTCTTGCCCTTCAGCAGGACGGTGAGGGTCGCCTTGCCGGCGGGCGCGGCCGCGTCGAAGCTGACCTTGATGCTGAAGCGGCCCTTGCGCGCACGCAGCGTCTTGGGCGACTTGAGCGTGGCCAGGCGAGCGACGACCGGTGGCGGCGGCAGTGGTCCGCCTCCTGACGGGGGCGGCGGGGTCGTGGTGGTCGCCGGCGGCGGCAGCGCCGGTGGCGCGCTCGCGACGCCGAACGCGCCGTAGAAGCGCGCGACGTCGCCTCCGGGCTTGGATGCCTCGAGCCCGACGACCCGCTGACCGGCGGCCGGGAAGGTGGTGGACAGGTTCTTGCCGGTCGCATCGTCGAACTGCCCGTCCTGGTCGAAGTCCCACTTGAAGACCGTGAAGTAGGTCGGGCCCTCGGGGTGCGCCGTCTTCGCCAGCAGCGTCACGGGCTGCGTGGCCACCGCGGCGTGGTCGAGGTCGAAGCTCGCACGCGGCGTGCGGGCGAGCGTCCAGTCATTGAGCGCGCCCTCCCCGATGCGGGTGTAGATGCCCGGGAACTGCGGGTTCGCGCAGCCGATGCCCCACGAGACGACGCCGGCCGTCGCGAACACCGGGTCCGCGGTGGTGGAGCCGAAGTCGGGGACGTACAGCGGGCCGCCCGAGTCGCCCTGGCAGGTGTCGCGGGGCAGCATGGTCCCGGGCGGGTCGCCGGCGCAGACCATCGTCGCCGGGTCGAAGTCGGCGCCGTAGGAGGCGCCGTCGCTGCAGGTCGCGTCGGTCACGATCGGCACGTCCGCCTCGCGCAGGAACCGCGACGACGATCCGCCGGAAGAGGTGGTGCCCCACCCGATGACGCGCGCGAGCGTGCCGGCCGCCCAAAGATCCTGCTCGCCGTCCTCGACCACACGGGCGGGCTCGAAGGTGACCGGCGTGTCGAGCGTGAGCATCGCGACGTCGTTCTGGTGGGTCGTCGCGTTGTAGTCCGGGTGGACATCCACCGCCGAGAAGAAGTGGCGGTTGGCATCGCCCTGGAGGTTGCGGTCGACTTCGCCCAGGAACACGTTGAAGTTCTCCGGCGGGAGCGCCGTCTCGGTGTTGTCGACCGCGCAGTGTGCCGCGGTGAGGAACTGGCGCGAGCCGACGAGCGTGCCACCGCAGGCGAACACCGACTGACCAGGCCCGGGGTCGGCGTCGAAGAGCAGCCTGCCCTGCGCGGGGTACTTCTCGTTGTCCGTGACCACGGTTCCGTTGACGATCCGCGGCTGTGGCTTCGGCGGCGGCGCGTGGCGCTCGACGAACGACGCGGACGCGGTGGCGGGGAGGGCGAGGCAGAGGAGGGCCGCCAGGAGGAGCAGGCGGCGCGCTGGGCTTCGGAGCATGGCCGTTTCTATCCGCACCGCAGGTGCGCCGTCAAGGCCGCCTGGCGCTCAGCGGGGCGTGGCCATCCCGGGCACCGCGCGCGCGCCGACCTGCTCGTCGTCCGCTTCGGAGGAATCCTCGTGCGCGAGCCGCGACGGCCACCAGATCCGCGGGCCGATGTCGAACGTGAGGGCCGGGACGAGCACCGAGCGCACGAGGAAGGTGTCCACGAGCACGCCGAAGGCGATGATGAAGCCGATCTCCGTGAGGAAGACGAGCGGGAGCACGGCGAGCGCGCTGAAGGTGCCGGCCAGCACGATGCCCGCCGAGGTGATGACCGCGCCGGTCACGGCAAGCCCGCGCAACATCCCCTGGCGCGTGCCGTGGCGCAGCGTCTCCTCGCGCACGCGCGCCATCAGGAAGATGTTGTAGTCGATCCCCAGCGCGACCAGGAAGACGAACGTGAGCAGTGGGAGCGAGGGATCCACGCCGGGGAATCCGAAGACGTGGTCGAAGAAGAAGATGCCGGTGCCGAGCGCCGCGAAGAAGGACAGGATCACCGACGCGACGAGCAGCAGCGGCGCCAGCAGCGAGCGCAGCAGGATCGCGAGGATCACGAACACCACGAGGAGCGCGAGCGGGAGCACCACGAAGTTGTCGCGCGTCGCCGACTTGCGGTAGTCGTAGGCCTCCGCCGTGGGGCCGCCGACGAGCACGCCGCTCCCGCCCGCGGCCTTGACGGCGCGGCGTAGCGCGGGGACCTGGTCGAACGTGGCCGTCGCGAAGGGGTCCTTGCGCAACACGACGTCGAGCCGCGTGCCGGGCGCCCCGTCCTGCGGGGGCAGCACCTGCGCCACGAGGTCGCGCCGCTCGACCAGCGCGCTGCGGACGGCGGCCGCCTTCGACCGGTCGGGGACGATCACGTTGGTGAGGCCGCCGAGCCCGCCCGGGAACGAACGCGCGAGGATCTTGGCGCCCTGCACCGACTCCACGTCGCCGCGGAACGAATTGCCGTTGGTCAGGCCGGTGTCGATCTGCGTCACGTTGAGGGCGAGCAGGACCAGCAGCAGCGTCCCGCCGACCCAGACGCGCCGCGACCGCGCCGCCACCCACTCGCCGATGCTCCGCCAGCGGCCGTGGGTCTCGTCGCTGCCCTGCTGCCCGACGTGCGGGATCGTGTCGAAGAACGGCGACCAGAATGCCTTGCGCCCGAAGATCGCGAGCAGCGCGGGCAGCATGGTGAGCATCGAGATCATCGCGAGCCCGACGCCCATCGCGCCCACCGGCCCGAGGCCGGCCGTGCCGTTGACCTCGGCGAGGCTCAGCGTCAGCAGCGCCACGATCACGGTCAGGCCCGAGGCCAGGATCGCCGGCCCGGCCGTCCGCAGCGCGACCCGGATCGCCTCGTGCTTGTCCTCGTGGCGGCGCAGCTCCTCGCGGTAGCGGCTCACGAGCAGCAGCGCGTAGTCCGTGCCGGCCCCGAACACGAGCACCGGCAGGATGCCGCCGGATTGCCCGTTGATCGTGACGCCGGCCTGCGCGATCAGGTAGCCGAACCCGCGGGCGGAGGACTCGGCGAGCAGCACCGTGAAGAACGGGATCGCCCAGAAGATCGGCGAGCGGTAGATGAAGACCAGCAGGATCAGGACGATCAGCGCGGTCGTCAGGAGCAGGGTCCCGTTGATGTTCCCGAAGACCTTGACCGCGTCCAGCTGGTAGCCGGCCCCGCCTGTCACCTTGACCGTCAGCCCGCCGTGCTCGCCGCTCACGCGCTTGCGGATCGAGTCCATCCCCGTCTCGAAGCGGGTGGCGTCCCCGGTGACCCGGATCGGGATCGAGAACAGCGCCGCGGCGCCGTTGCGCGCGAACACCGGCTTCTGCGGCGGCAGGGCGATCGAGGGACGGTCGGTGCGGAACGAGCGCCGGTCCTGGATCACGCGGCGGCGGTCGGTGGCGGTCAGCCCGCCCGTGCGCTCGTAGACGATGACCGCGGGCGCGAGCTCGCCGCCCGGGTAGCGCTTGACCGCCTTGAGCGACTTGACCGACTCGGCCTTGCCGGGGAGGAAGGAGACCGTCTCGTTCTTCTGCGCGTCCTCGAACTTGCCGGCGAAGAGCCCGCCGACGATCGCGGTGATCACGAAGAACACGGCCGCGACCACGAACTTCGCGCGCCTGCCCGCGGGGAGGGTGAGGTACCGGGCCATGGTCGGCAACTGTACGGAACCGAGGTTCCGCTTGGATCTCTCTCAGTCCAGCAGCGCGGCGAGCTCCGCGGGCTCCGTCACCGGCCGCCGGCAGGCGAAGCGCTCGCAGACGTAGGCGGCGGCGCGGCCGTCGACCGGCTCGCGGCCGGCCAGCAGCGGCACACCGTTGGGTTCGCCCCCCGCGAGCACCACGTGCGGCCGGAAGGTCGAGCGCACGACGCGCTCGAGCGGCGCCAGGTCCGGACCGACGAGCGCGACCTCGCGCACGGGGGAGACGTGGAAGTCGATCGCCTGCAGCAGGTGCCCGAAGCCCGCCGGGTGCTGCGGCGCGATCACGTGCAGGAGCCGGATCACGCCGAGCGCCGCCTCCTCGTAGCGGTGCTCGCCGGTCAGGGTTGCGAGCCGCAGCAGCCCGAGGCACGCGGCCGACTGGCCGGCTGGGATCGGGTTGTCGTCGATGTCCTTGCGCCGCGCGATCAGCTGCGCGTGGTCGTCCGCGGTCGAGAAGAAGCCGCCGTTCCCGGGGTCCTGGAAGCGCTCGATGATCGTGTCGGCGAGCGCGCGCGCCTCGGCGAACCAGCGAGGGTCGAACGTCGCCTCGTAGAGCGTCAGCAGCGCCTCGAGCAGGAACGCGTGGTCCTCGAGCACGGCTCGCAGCCGCGCCTCGCCGCGGTTGTAGGTGCGCAGCAGCCGGCCGTGCCCGTCGCGCATGCGGGTGACCAGGAAATCCGCGCACGTCACCGCGGCGTCGCGGTAGAGCGGCTCGTCGAGCACCGCGCCGGCGTCGGCGAGCGCGGAGACCATGAGCGCGTTCCAGCCGGTCAGGCGCTTGTCGTCGAGGCCCGGCCACACGCGTGTCGCGCGCGCCTCGTAGAGCCGCTTGCGCAGCTCCTCGCGGTGCGGCGGGTCGGGCGTCGCGCGCACCGGGATGTTGCGCCCTTCGAAGTTGCCGCGCTCGGTCATGCCGAAGTGCTCGATCGCCTGCTCGCCCAGCTCGTCGCCGAGCACCTCGCGCACCTCGTCGAGCGTCCACACCGTGAACCTGCCCTCGACGCCCTCGGCGTCGGCGTCGAGCGCGGAGGCGAACGCGCCCTCCTCCTGGCGCAGCTCGGCCAGCGCCCAGTCGAGCGTCTCGCGGCACACGCGCTCGAACAGCGGCTCGCCGGTGACCTGCCAGGCGTGCAGGTAGGCGCGGGCGAGCAGGGCGTTGTCGTAGAGCATCTTCTCGAAGTGCGGGACGAGCCAGAAACGATCGACCGAGTAGCGCGCGAAGCCGCCGCCGACCTGGTCGTACATGCCGCCGCTCGCCATCCGGCGCAGCGTGT
Organism: Solirubrobacteraceae bacterium; assembly: GCA_039934455.1. Classification (GTDB taxonomy): domain Bacteria; phylum Actinomycetota; class Thermoleophilia; order Solirubrobacterales; family Solirubrobacteraceae; genus DASQFQ01. The sequence goes on along the minus strand of JBDTMF010000042.1, from coordinate 16,589 downwards.
GCAGCGCCATCTGCCGCTCCCCGCGCCCCAGCAGGAACTCGATCGCGGAGGTGGGCGGGAACTTCGGCGCCGTGCCGAACCCGCCGTTCTCGGCGTCATAGAGCGTGCGCAGGGCGGCGACGGCGGCGTCGAGCGAGGCCGGGTCGATCTCGCTCTCCGGCGGCGTCAGCGCCGCGGCGCCGCGCAAGCGCTCGACGATGCCGCCGGCCTGGGAGCGGATCTCTTCGCGCTGCTCGTCCCAGGCGGTGCCGATCGCGGCCAGGACCTGGGGCCATGCCGGCATCCCCTGGCGCGGCTCGGGCGGGAAGTAGGTGCCGGCCCAGAACGGCACGGCGTCGGGCGTCAGGAAGGCGTTCAGCGGCCAGCCGCCCGCGCCCGTCATCGCCTGCACCGCGTCCATGTAGATCGCGTCGACGTCCGGATGCTCCTCGCGGTCGACCTTGATGCAGACGAAGCGCTCGTTCATGAGCTGCGCGATGCGCTCGTCCTCGAAGCACTCGCGCTCCATCACGTGGCACCAGTGGCAGGCGGAGTAGCCGATCGAGACGAGCACGGCGCCGTCCTCGGCGCGCGCGCGCTCGAACGCCTCCTCGCCCCACGGGTACCAGTCGACCGGGTTCTCGGCGTGCTGGAGGAGGTAGGGGGACGTCTCGCGCGCCAGGCGGTTGGCCATGCTTCCAGAGTACGGTGCCGCCATGTCCCATCATCGCGAAACCGTGACCGCCGTCGGAGCCCCCGACGCGGTCGGTCCCTACACCCACGCCGTGCAAGCCGGCGGCCTGATCTTCTGCTCGGGCCAGATCCCGCTCGACCCCGACACCGGCGACCTCGTCGGCGACACGCCCGGCGAGCAGGCGCGCCGCTGCCTCGAGAACCTGTCGATCGTCGCGGCGGCCGCCGGCGCGTCGCTCGGCGAGGACGCCGTGAAGCTGACCGTCTACCTCACCGACATGGCGGCCTTCGCCGAGGTCAACGAGGTCTACGGCAGCTTCTTCGAGAGCGATCCGCCGGCCCGCGTCGCCTTTGGCGTCGCCGCGCTGCCGAAGGGCGCGCTGGTCGAGATCGACGCGATCCTGGCGGTTCCGGACTGAGGTGTCCTCTTCGCGCCGTCCCGTTCGTCGAAGACAAGAGACCCACCATCACGGCCTGAGGAGGCTCAGATGAAGTACCTGCTGACGATCTATGACGACGAGAGCATGTGGAGCGACGTGCAGTCCGGCGACGTCAACGCGATGCTGGACGGTTACCGCCAGTTCGGCGAGGAGGTCCACGGCAACGGCGCGTTCGTGGCCGGCGAGGCGCTGGAGTCCATCTCCACCGCGACGACCGTGCGCGTCAAGGACGGGGAGCGCCTCGTCACCGACGGCCCGTTCGCGGAGACCAAGGAGCAGCTCGGCGGCTTCTATCTGCTCGACTGCAAGGACCTCGACGAGGCGATCGAGTACGCGGCCAAGATCCCGGGGGCGCAGAGCGGATGCATCGAGGTCCGGCCCGTCAGGGTCTTCGCGTAGTCGCGCCGGGCGCGGCGATCGACCGCCTGTTCCGGCACGAGTCGGGGCGGGCGGTCGCGTCGCTGATCCGGGTCCTCGGCGACTTCGACCTCGCCGAGGAGGCCGTCCAGGAGGCGTGGGTGGCCGCGCTCGAGCACTGGCCGCGTGAGGGCGTCCCGCGCAACCCGGGCGCGTGGATCACGACGACCGCGCGCAACCGGGCGATCGACCGCCTGCGGCGGGCGCGGGTGCTCGAGGAGAAGCGCGCGCAGATCGCGGCGCTGGAGGGGCTCGGCGGCGACGAGGAGGAGCCCGACGGCTTCCCCGACGATCGGCTGCGGCTGATGTTCACCTGCTGCCACCCTGCGCTCGCCGCCGAGGCGCGGGTCGCGCTGACGCTGCGCACGCTGGGCGGGCTCTCGGTGCCGGAGGTCGCGCGCGCGTTCCTCGTCGCCGAGCCCGCGATGGCCAAGCGGCTCGTGCGCGCCAAGCGCAAGATCGCCGTGGCCGGGATCGCCTACCGAATACCCGAGGAACGCGAGCTGCCGCACCGGATGCCGTCGGTGCTGGCCGCCGTCTACCTGATCTTCAACGAGGGCTACGCCGCCACGGCAGGTGAGGCGCTGGTGCGCCGCGAGCTGTGCGCGGAGGCGATCCGGCTCGGCCGCCTGCTCGTCGAGCTGATGCCGGGGCGGCCCGAGCCGCGCGGCCTGCTCGCGCTGATGCTGTTCCACCACGCGCGCCGCGACGCGCGTGTCGACGCCGACGGCCTGCTGGTGCTGCTCTCCGACCAGGACCGGGCGCTGTGGCACGCGGACGAGATCGAGGAGGGCCGGGCGCACGCCGCGGCCGCGGCGCCCGACCGCTATGGCCTGCAAGCCGCGATCGCCGCCGAGCACGTCGCAGAGGCCACCGACTGGGCGCACGTGGCGGCGCTCTACGGGCGGCTCGCCGCGATCGACCCGAGCCCGGTGATCGAGCTCAACCGCGCCGTCGCCGTGGCGATGGCCGAAGGTCCCGAGCGGGGGCTCGCGCTGATCGACGCGATCGCCGGCCTCGACGGCTACCACCTGCTGCACTCCGCCCGCGCCGACCTGCTGCGGCGGCTCGGCCGCGCCCCGGACGCGCGCGCCGCCTACGAGCGCGCGCTCGAGCTCGTCGCCAACCCGGTCGAGCGCGACTTCCTCGAGCGCCGCCGCGACGCGCTCACCGGGCCGGCGGGCTGACGCCGAGCTCGCCGCTGAGCTCGGTGAGCGTCGTCCACAGGGTCGGCGGCAGCGGGATGCCGTCGCGCTCGCGCTCGGCCTTCGCGCGCGCCTCGGGCTCCCCGGGCACGAGCACCTCGTCGTGGCCGGGCGCGGGTGGTATCGCCTTGAGGTCCGCGAGCAGGCGGCCCAGCAGCTCGGCCGCGCGCTCGCGCCCTGCGAGCCGGCCGGCGTCGAGCGCGAGGTGGAAGTGTCCGACGTCCTGCGGGTGCGCGTCCTCGTAGAGGCGGCCGATGCGGTTCCCCACGCCCGCGCCCGACAGCACGCCCGAGAGGACCTCGACGACGACGGCGAGCGCGTAGCCCTTGTAGCCGCCGAGCGGGACCGCGGCGAACACCTCGCCGGGGTCGGTCGTCGGCGCTCCCTGCTCGTCGACGCCCCAGCCCAGCGGGATCTCGCGCCCCTCGTCGCGGGCGTTGAAGATGCGGTTGACGGCGACCTGGCTGGTCGCCATGTCGGTGTCGAAGATGCCGTCGGGCGTCGGCGCGGCGAGGGCGATCGGGTTCGTCCCCAGTGCGCGGCCGATGCCGCCGTAGGGGACCACGAACGGCTCCGAGTTCGTGGTCGACATGCCGATCATGCCCGCCTTCGCGGCGCGGATCGCGTAGTAGCCGGCCGCGCCGTAGTGGCTCGAGCGGTGCACGGCGACGACGCCCACGCCGTGGCTGCGCGCGAGCTCGATCGAGAGCTCGGTGGCGAACACGCCCGCCACCTGGCCGGGTCCGTGATCGGCGTCCACCAGCGCGACGGCGCCGTCCCGGCGCTCAACCGTCGGCTGCGGGCGCCCGTTGATGTGGCCGGCCCGCAGGCGCTCGGAGTAGACCGGGACGCGCGCGACCCCGTGCGAGTCCACGGCGCGGCGGTTCGCGTCGACCAGCGAGACGGCGACGGTCTCGGCGGCAGAGGTCTCCAGGCCAGAGGCCTCGAGCAGCGCCTGGGTCCAGCGCTCCAGGTCAGCGGGCGGGATCAATAGAGGACCTCCGGATCGAGTTCGTTGCGGAGCGGCTCGCCGTTGTGGCGGCGCCTGAGGTTGTCGATGAAGAGGTCCACGACACGGGCCTCCTCGGCTTCGACGAGCGCGACGTTATGCGGGCTCACTATCACGTTGGCGAGGCTCCACAGCGGGCTGTCCGCGGGCAGCGGCTCCTCCGCGAAGACGTCGAGGGCAGCGCCGGCGATGGTGCCGTCCTGCAGGCGCTCGGCCAGCGCGGCCTCGTCGATCACCGCGCCGCGGCCGACGTTGACGAGCACGGCGCCGGGCTTGACCGCGGCGAGCGTGCCGGCGTCGAGCAGCCCGCGGGTCGCGTCGGTGGCGGGCAGCGTGACGACGATCGCGTCGGCGCGGGCGACCAGCGCGGGCAGCTCGTCCGCCGTGTGCAGCTCGTCGACGTGCGGTACGGAGCCCGAGGCGTCGCGCTTGACGGCGAGCACGTGCATGCCGAACGCCTGCGCGAGGCGTGCCGTCTCGCCGCCGATCTCGCCGAGGCCGACGATCAGCAGCGTGCGGCCGCGCAGCTCGCCGACGGGCTGCTGCCCGGACGGCCAATGGCGCTCCCGCTGGTCGGCGAGCAGGGTGGGGAGATCCTTGGCGAAGGCGAGCAGGCCGAAGATCGCGAACTCGGCGAGCGCGCCCGCGTGGACGCCGGAGGAGCTCGTGACCGTCACGCGGCGCGCTTCGTCGGGGGAGAGCTGCAGCGCGTGGCCGAGCTGCTCGCCCGCGCCGGCGTTGCGGGCGTGCACCCATTCGAGCCGCGGCGCCCGCCGCACCAGGTCGACGAGACCGTCGCCCGTGCCCTCCGGGATGCCGTATGCGACCTCGGCGCGGCCGAGCGCCTCCGCCCAGCGCGGGTCGTCGAGCGGGACGCCGCCCTCGCCGCTGCCGTCGTTGCTCCAGCGCGCGGTCGGCAGCAGCTCGGGGAGATAGGTGAGCTCCACGCCCTCCTGCGCCGCGATCCGCTCCGCGAGCTCGGGGCGGATCGGCGTGACGATCACGACCTCCATGCCGCACCTCCCGGGTACTCGAACTCGTCGAGCGAGTCGCCGCGGATCGCCGCCGAGTAGCCGGGCTGCTCGGGGGGGACGTAGCGGCCGGCGCGGATGCGGACGGGGTCGAGGAAATGGTCGTGCAGGTGGTCGACGTACTCGAGCATGCGGCCCTCCAGGCTCGCCCCGGCGCAGACGTAGTCGAAGATCGAGATGTGCTGGGTCAGCTCGCACAGGCCGACACCGCCGGCGTGCGGGCAGACCGGCACGCCGTGGTGGGCGGCGAGGAGCAGGACGGCGAGCACCTCGTTGACGCCGCCGAGCCGGCAGGCGTCGACCTGGCAGACGCCGATCGCCTCGGCCTGCAGGAGCTGCTTGAACATCACCCGGTTGTGGCAGTGCTCGCCCGTCGCGACCCGGATCGGGGCGATCGCGCGGGCGATCGCGGCGTGCCCGAGGACGTCGTCGGGGCTCGTCGGCTCCTCCATCCAGTAGGGCTCGAACTCGGCCAGGCGCTGGGTGCGCTCGATCGCCTCGGGCACGTCCCAGACCTGGTTGGCGTCCATCATCAGGCGCCGTCGGGGTCCGATCTCCTCGCGCACGATGGCCGCCCGCCGCGCGTCCTCGTCGGGCGCGCCGCCGACCTTCATCTTCACGTCGCCCCAGCCTTCGGCGACCGCCTCGCGGGCAAGCCGGCGGACCTCGTCGTCGGGATAGCCGAGCCAGCCGGTCGAGGTCGTGTAGGCGGGGAAGCCGTCGCGCTCCATCTCCGCACGGCGGGCGTCGCGGTCGGGCGCGCGCTCCTCGAGCAGCTCGCGCGCCTGCCCGGGGTCGAGCGCGTCGGTCAGGTAGCGGAAGTCGACGCAGGCGACGAGCTCGGCGGGGGAGAGGTCGCTCAGCAGCCGCCACAGCGGCTTGCCGTCGGCGCGCGCCCACAGGTCCCAGACCGCGTTGACCAGCGCGGCCGTCGCGAGGTGGATGACGCCCTTCTCGGGCCCGAGCCAGCGCAGCTGGCTGTCGCCGGTGACGTGGCGCCAGAACGCGCCGGGGTCGGCTTTCACGTCGTCGAGGTCGAGGCCGGTGACCCGCGGCGCGAGCGCCTCGATCGCGGCGACGCAGAGCTCGTTGCCCCGGCCGATCGTGAACGTGAAGCCGTGGCCCTCGGGGCCGTCATCGGTGCTGAGCACGACGTAGGCGGCGGAGTAGTCCGGGTCGGGGTTCATCGCGTCGGACCCGTGCAGCCCCTGCGAGGTGGGGAAGCGGATGTCGCGTGCGCGGGCGGCGGTGATCGTGGTCATGCGAAGCCGCCGAACGCCCGGGCCGGCGGGCCGGCGATGCCGGGCTCGGCGGTGAACAGGCTTCCGCCGAGCGGTTGCGGGGAGCGCGCGGTGGTGACGAACAGCCGGCGCCCGTCCTCGCCCCCGAACGCGCACGCGGTCACGTTGTCGGCGGGGATCTCCAGCACCGCGTCGAGCGCGCCGCCGGGCCCGTAGCGGCGGACCTGGCCACCGCCGTAGAGCGCGACCCAGACGCCGTCCTCGACGTCGAGCGCCAGGCCGTCGGGCACGCCCACCCCGTCCTCGATCACGGCGAACGGCCGGCGGTCGGCGACCTCCCCGGTCGCGGCGTCGTAGTCGAGCACGTCGATCCGCTTCGTGGGCGAGTCGATGTAGTACATGCGCTGCTCGCCGGCCGCCCAGCCGAGCCCGTTGGAGAGGGAGACCGGTTGCAGGACCGGGGTCAGGCTGCCGTCCGGGTCGTAGCGGTAGAGGGCGGCGAGGTCCGGCGCCTCGTCCTCGCACATCGTCCCGATCCAGAAGCGCCCGGCGGGATCGACGTCGCCGTCGTTGGCGCGCATGTCCTCGCGTGCGTGCGGGAACTCCGCGAGCGGCTCGACATCGCCGGTCTCGAGATCGACCCGAGCGAGCCGGTCCGCGAGGGCGACGAGCACCTGGCCCGGATCCTGCGTCGCCGCCGCCGCTCCGACCTTCGCCGGCAGCGGGATCGCGCGGTCCATATCGGTGCCGGGGTCGTACTCGTGCAGCGCGCGGCCTTCGATGTCGACCCACAGCAGCCGCTGCGTGCGCGTCTCCCAGCGCGGGCCCTCGGCGAGGGTGGCGACGTTGGCCAGAAGGGTGTCGGCGGTTCCGGGAGCTTCCATGCCTTCGGCCATACCCCGGTCGAGCGATAGCCTCACGCCGTGGCCACAGTCGAGTCATCGCCGGTTACCGCCGACGACGTCCGCGCCGCCCGGGCGGGCGTCGCGACGACGGCGCGCCGGACCCCGGTCCTGTCCACCCGTACGTTCTCCGAGCGCGCGGGCGGCATCGTCGCGCTAAAGGCCGAGAACCTGCAGCGCACCGGCTCCTTCAAGGTCCGCGGCGCCGGCGCGAAGCTGACCGCCCTGGGTGAGGAGGGCTGCGCAGCCGGCGTGGTGGGCGCCTCGGCCGGTAACCACGCGCAGGCGCTCGCCGCTGCCGCGCGCACGCTGGGCGTGCGCTGCGAGGTCTTCGTCCCCGCCGACGCGCCGATCGCGAAGACGGAGGCGGCGCGCGGGCAGGGGGCGATCGTCCACATCGGCGGCGCCTCGGTCGACGAGTGCGTCGGCATGGCGCAGGAGCGGGCGCGCGAGGGCGGGCTCGCGTTCGTGCACCCGTTCGACGATCCCGACGTGATCGCGGGCCAGGGCACCCTGGGCCTTGAGCTGCTCGAGGAGGTTCCGGATCTCGCGCGCGTGGTGGTCCCGGTCGGCGGCGGCGGACTCTGCAGCGGGGTCGCGATCGCCGTGAAGTCCGCCCGGCCGGAGGTCGAGGTGATCGGGGTGCAGGTGGCCGACACCTCGTTGACGATCGCCGACGGCATCGCGATCAAGGCGCCGGGCGAGCTCACCAAGCTCCTGCTCGATCAGTGGGTCGACGACATGGCGGTCGTGGGCGAGGACGAGACAGCCGAGGCGATGGTGCTGCTGATGGAGCGCTGCAAGCTCGTGGTCGAGGGCGCCGGCGCGGTCGGCGTCGCCGCGCTGCTCGGCGGCCAGGTGGCGCCGGCGTCCAGCGGCACGACCGTCGCGGTGCTCTCGGGCGGCAACGTCGACCCGGGACTGCTCGCCTCGATCGCCCGCCGCCACGAGACCGAGGTCGGGCGGCGGCTGGTCCTGCTCACCCGCGTCGCCGACCGCCCCGGCGCCCTGGCCGGGCTGCTGGCGTGCGTCGCCTCGACCGGGGCCAACATCGTCCACGTGTCCCACCTCCGCGAGGGCCTGGACCTGCATGTGCGCGAGACCGCGGTGGAGCTCGTGCTCGAGACGCGGGGGCACGAGCACGCGAACCGGGTCGTGGAGACGCTGCTCGGCGCGGGTTACGAGGCGCGGACGTTGAAGTAGGCGGGCAGCCGACGCGGCGGGTCGCGACGAGGCGCACCGTACCTGTGGTGTCTTAGCCGACTCGCCGGGCGCCGAGATAGTGCGAGCCCCAGTAGGCGTCGGAGATCGCGTGCTCGCGGACGCCGTGGCTGGTGGCGGAGATGGTCGTGGCGTTGGTCGCGGCGATGCCGACGTGCGATGCGCCGGGGCCGCCGGCGTTGAAGAAGACGAGGTCGCCCGGCTGGATCGCCGCGCGGCTGACCGGCGTGCCGACGCCCCACTGGGAGTAGCTCGTGCGCGGGAGCGTGATGCCGGCCTGGCGCATCGCCCACTGGGTGAGGCCGGAGCAGTCGAACGTGCTCGGGCCGACACCGCCGAGCGCGTAGGCCTTGCCGAGTTGGGTGCGGGCCGCCGCGAGCGCGCTCCCCCCGCCGCCGCCTTCGGTCGCGCCGGACTCCCCGAGCGTGACATTCGCGGGCAGGCCGAGCGCGCCGAGCGTCTGCGGCCCCGCCACGCCGTCGACGCCCAGAGCGTGGGCGGCCTGGAAGGCGCGGACCGCGGCGCGTGTGACCGGGCCGTACTCGCCGTCGGCCGCCACGCCGAGCGCTCGCTGGAGCGCTGAGGTGGTCGATGCGCCGCCGATCCCACCGCGAGTGCCGAGCGCCCCACCGGTCACCGGACCGATGACGCCGTCGACGAGCAGCCCGTGGGCCTGCTGGAACGTCCGCACCGCGCGGCGCGTCTGGCGGCCGAAGACGCCGTCCGCCTGGATCCCCAACGCCCGCTGAGCGGTGGCGACCGCGGGCCCGCGGCTGCCGATCTTCAGATCCCTCGCGCCGACCGCGCTCGTCGCGACGGTGTCCTGCGCGTGGGCGACCTGGCCGGCGCGCTCGATCAGCGTCGCGCCGATCAGCGCGGTCGGGACCGCGCACTTCGAGCGGTTCGCGCGGCGCGCCGCAGCCGCTTCGCGCCGGCGTTGCGAGCGCTTCAGCGACCGCTCCCACACCTCCGGACTGCCCAGGTCGCGGCTGCCGGGTGGCAGCGCGAAGATCGCCCAGCCTTCGCCGCTCATCGCTCTTGATGACACCATGGCGTGCAGACGGAACCAGGGTACATAACGAGGCGGCTCGCGCGGCGGCTCAGCGCCGCGACCCTGCGGTGGCTGGTCGTCGGGTTCGGCGCCGGCGTCGCGCCCCGTCCTGCTCGTGACTCGAAACAGGTGCGGTTTGCGGCGTGCCGGATCGGGCATGAAAACGCCGGAATCTCGCCTAACCGGAGGAGGAGAGATCGCGGTGTCACTCGACCCCAATCAACCCGGGCGGTCGGACGCGCGCGCCAAGCCGCGTGAGGCGCGCCGCGGCTGGTACTGGCTGCTGGCGCTGCCGTTCCTCGGCGTGTTCTTCCCCTGGATCTACAACACGGACAGCCCGCAGCTGTTCGGGATCCCGTTCTTCTACTGGTACCAGATGGCCTGGGTGCCGATCAGCGTGATCATCACGCTGATCGTGTATCGGGCGACGACGTCCAGGGGGTCGTGATGGACGTCAAGTGGCTCGAGCTCAGCATCTTCATCTTCCTGTTCGCGGTCGTCTCGGGCCTCGGCTTCTTCGCCTCGCGCTGGCGTCGCCCCGAGACGCTCGACAGCCTCGACGAGTGGGGCCTGGGCGGACGCAAGTTCGGCGGCTGGATCACGTGGTTCCTGCTCGGTGGCGATCTCTACACCGCCTACACGTTCGTCGCGGTGCCCGGGCTGGTGTTCGCCGTCGGCGCGCTCGGCTTCTTCGCCGTGCCCTACACGATCCTGATCTTCCCGATGGCGTTCATCGTGGCGCCCCGCCTGTGGTCGGTGTGTCATCGCAACGGCTATGTCACCCCGGCCGACTTCATCCGCGGCCGCCACGGCTCGCCGACGTTGGCCCTGCTGATCGCCCTCACCGGCATCGTCGCGACGATGCCCTACATCGCCCTCCAGCTCGTGGGCATCGGCGCCGTGCTCAAGACGATGGGCGTGAAGGGCGAGTGGCCGCTGGTCATCGCCTTCGTGATCCTCGCGGCCTACACGTACCAGTCCGGGCTTCGCGCCCCCGCGCTGATCGCGTTCGTCAAGGACGCGCTGATCTACATCGTCGTGCTCGTCGCGGTCATCTACATCCCGATCAAGCTCCACGGGTTCGGCGACATCTTCGCGGCGGCGGACAAGAAGTTCGCGGCCAGCAAGCCTCCGGTGGTCGACGGGACCGTGCTCGCCGACCCGCAGATCCTCGGCTACACGACGCTGGCGTTCGGCTCGGCGCTCGCTCTGTTCCTGTACCCGCACTCGATCACGGGCCTGCTCGCGAGCAGCAGCCGCAACACGATCCGCCGCAACATGGCGGCACTGCCGGCCTACAGCTTCGTGCTCGGCCTGCTCGCGCTGCTCGGCCTGATGGCGATCGCGGCGGGGGTCAAGCCGCTGACCTCCGGCGGCAAGCCGGACGCGAACACGGTCGTGCCGCTGCTGTTCGACAAGATGTTCCCGGACTGGTTCGCGGGCATCGCCTTCGCCGCGATCGGCATCGGCGCGCTCGTGCCGGCGGCGATCATGTCGATCGCGGCCGCCAACCTGTTCACGCGCAACATCTACCGGGAGTACCTGCGGCCTGACGCGACCCACGCCGAGGAGGCGCGGGTGAGCCGGCTGGCCTCGCTCGCCGTGAAGGCCGGCGCGATCGTGGTCATCCTCGCGCTCGACACCCAGTTCTCGATCGACCTGCAGCTCATCGGCGGCGTCATCATCCTGCAGACGCTGCCCGCGATCGTGATCGGGCTCTACTCGCGGGCCGCGCACGCCTGGGGGCTGCTCGCCGGCCTCGTCGCCGGGCTCGCGGGCGGGCTCTTCATGCTCTACAACACCCCGAACGCGGTCACGGGCAAGGCGCATTTCGGCGGAGCCCAGTACGCGCTGTCGCACTTCGGCATCGACACCAAGGTGACGCTGTACACCGGCGTGATCGCACTCGCGGTGAACCTGGTGGTGACGTTCGTCGTGACGGCGGTGGTGCGCCGCGTCGAGCTCCCCGACCAGACGTCACCGGATGACTATGTGGTCGAAGCGGGCGATCCCGGCGTCGAGTCCCTCGATCTCGACGAGGATGCGGCAGCGAGCACGCCCGCCCCGTCGGGGCGGTAGGCCGGGCGCATGCCCAGCTGGGAAGACGTCGTCGCGATCGGCCGGCGCTTCCCTGAGGTCGAGGTCGGCACGTCGTTCGGGACGCCGGCGCTGAAGATGCGCGGCAAGGGGATGTGCCGGATGCGCACCAACCCGGACGCGCTCGTGCTGCGCGTCATCGACCTGGGGGAGCGCGAGGCGCTGCTCCAGGGCCGGCCCGGCGCGTTCTTCTCGACGCCGCACTACGACGGCTACCCCTACGTGCTCGTGCGGCTCGCGGCGGTCGACCCGGAGGAGCTGGCCGAGCTGATCGAGGACGCGTGGCGGATCCGCGCGCCGAAGCGGCTCGTCAAGGCCTACGACGTCGAGCCGTGAGTCAGCGCGGGACTACCCGGTGACGTCGCGCGCGAACAGCTCGAACGCCTCGAGGTAGCGCGCGAGGTGCTCGTCGGTGTGGGCGACCGACAGCGTCCACTCCTCGTCCTGCCCCGGCGTCATGAAGATGCCGTGGTTCATGTGGTAGAGCCAGGCCAGGTCGGTCAGCTCGTGGTGGATCTTCGTCACGTAGTCGCGGTACTCGCGGATCGGCTCGGAGGAGAAGATCACGCAGCCCTTGGAGCCCATGCCAACCGTGTGGGCGGGCAGCGAGTACTCGCCGATGATGTTCTCGCAGCCCTCCATCAGGCGCACGTTGAGGCCCTGCAGGTGCGCGTAGGCGCCGGGTGTGAGGACCTGGAGCAGCGTCGCCTCGGCGGCGGCCATGACGAGCGGGTTGCCGTTGAACGTGCCCTGCTGGCGCACGACGCCGGACTCGACCAGCGCGCCCACCTCGTCGCTCATGCCGATCGCGCCGCCCGGGAGGCCGCCGCAGATCGCCTTCGCGAGGCAGACCATGTCGGGCGTCACGCCGAACAGCTCGGTCGCGCCGCCGGCCGCGATCGCGGCGCCGGTCTTGACCTCGTCGTAGATCAGCGGGATGCCGTGCTGGGTGCACAGCTCGCGCAGGCGCTCGAGATAGCCGTCGACCGGCCGCACGATGTTGATGTTCATCATCGCCGGCTCGAGGATCAGCCCGGCGACCTGGCCCTCGAGCTCTGAGAGGACGCGCTCGACGGCCTCCGCGTCGTTGAAGGGGACGGGCCGCGTGCCCTCCGCGGTGCCCGCGGCGTAGCCGAGGCCGTAGGGGATCGCGTTCGGGTGGTCGCGGTCGCCCATCTGATCGGGGGGCGGCTTGACCGAGACCATCACGGCGTCGTGGTGGCCGTGGTAGGAGCCCTCGATCTTGATGATCACGTTGTTGCCTGTGAGCCCGCGCGCGAGGTGGACGGCGTCCATGGTCGACTCGGTGCCGGAGTTGGTGAAGCGCCAGTGCGGCAGGCCCCAGCGGCGGCGCAGCTCCTCGGCGACCGTGATCGAGCCCTCGGTCGGCGCCGCGAAGTGCGTGCCCTCGTCCATGCGCTCCTTCACGGCGGCGGCGATCACCGGGTTCGCGTGGCCGACGCACATGACGCCGAAGCCGTTGTGGAAGTCGAGGTACTCGTTGCCGTCGACGTCCCAGACCCGGGCGCCGACGCCGCGCTCGATGTAGGTCGGCCACGGGTCGCTGCGCTGGAAGGACGAGGGGACCCCGCCGGGCATGACCTGCCGCGCCCGCTCGAAGTACGCGCCGGAGCGCTTGGTGCGCTCCAGCAGGCGCGCCTTCTCACGCTCGGTGAGGGCGGCGACGGCGGAGGAGGGCGTGGTCACTGTCATGACGGCGATTGTACGCGGCGGCGAAGACGATTTGCCAGATCGGCAGGTCAGTCGCCGCGCAGCGCCTTGCGGCGGACCTTTCCGCTCGCGGTCTTCGGAAGCTCGTCGGCGAAGTCGACGATGCGCGGGTACTTGTAGGGCGCGGTCCGCGCCTTGACGTGGTCCTGCAGCTCGCGGGCCAGATCGCTGGAGGGCGCGTGGCCGTCGCGCAGCACGACGACCGCGCGGACGACGCTCCCGCGCTCCTCGTCGGGCGCGGCGACGACCGCCGCGTCGGCCACGGCGTCGTGGGAGACGAGCGCGGACTCGACCTCGAAGGGCCCGATCCGGTAGCCGGCGGAGATGATCACGTCGTCGAGCCGGCCCTCGAAGTAGAGGAAGCCGTCGTCGTCGCGCCGCACGCGGTCGCCGGTCCGCCACGGGCCGGCCGGGGCCGCCTCGCCGCCGAGGTAGCGGACGAAGAAGGTCGGGACGGTGGCAGGGTCGGCGACGAGCTCGCCGTCGTCCACGTCGAGTGAGACGCCGGGCAGCGCGCGGCCCATCGAGCCCGGGCGCGCCTCCTCGCCGAGCGGCATGCCGGTGAGCTGGCCCGTCTCGGTCTGGCCGTAGCCGTCGCGGATCCACAGCCCGGTGGCCTCGTGCCAGGCGCGCAGCACCTCGGGGTTGAGCGCTTCGCCCGCCGCGACGAGCCCGTGGAGCGCGTCGAAGCGACGCAGGGTGGCCCGCTTGGCGATCACGCGGTACTCCGTCGGCGCCATGCAGAGCGTGTCGACCTGCTCGCGCGCGAGGATCTCGAGCCGCTCGTGCGGGTCGAAGCGCGCGTCGTGCAGCAGCGCCGCCGCGCCCCGCAGCCAGGGCGCGATGAAGACGTTGCGCGCGGACTTCGACCAGCCCGACGCCGCCGTGCACCAGGACAGCCGCCCCGGGCGCGGCGCGAGCCAGTGCTCGGCCTGGACGCGCTGGCCGGTGAGGTAGCGCTGGCCGTGCAGGACCGCCTTGGGCTCGCCCGCGGTGCCGGAGGTGAAGGTGACCAGGCACGGGTCCTCGGGCTCGAGCTCGACCGGCGGGTGCGGATCGGCCGCGGTCAGCCCCGGGCCGGGGACCAGCAGGACGTCCGCGTCGGGTGCGGCCTCGCCGAGCACGCCGGCGTTGCGCTCGTCGCAGACGATCAGGCGGGGGCGGGCGACGTCGAGCCGTGCCCGCAGGTCGGCCGCCCGCAGCTGCTCGGTGCAGGGCAGCACGACGGCGCCGATCCGGAAGCAGGCGAGCATGGCGAGCACCCACTCCGGGCGGTTGCCGACGAGCGTCATCACCACGTCGCCGCGGCCGACCCCGCGCGCGGCCAGCGCTCCCGCGGCCCGCGCGGACGCCTCGGCCACCTCACCGAAGCTCCACTCGGTGCGCGATCCGTCGCGGCCGAGCGCGACGAGCGCCCTCCCCGAGGGCGGCGCGGCGTCGACGATGTCCCGCGAGAAGTTCACTAGCTCCGGCGGACCCTAGACACAATGGGGTGAAGACCCCGTTGGCCAATGGCCTGAACCGACGTATGCTGGGACCCGTGATCGGTCTGACCCGTGATGTCCGCAGGCTTGAGGAACGCGCCCTTCGGGTCGATGCAGTACTCAGAATGTCTACACCGCCTGAACATCTTTCCGGCAAAACATTGTTCCCAGGGGTGTTGCTGGCCGTGCTCGTCACCGTCGGCGCGCTGTTCGCGCTCGCGGTCGTCATCGCCGTAGGCCCGAACGGGCCCGCGCGGCTGTGGCTCGACGGCGGCGGCAACAGCGTCAGCCTGAAGCCCCGCGTGAGCACCACGAGCGCTGCGACGCTCCCCGGCAGCCCCGTCGGCCTGCTCGCGGGCGCCCCGACCTCCGGTCTCGCCGGCGGGGTCAGCCTCGCCAGCCCGGTCACCGCGGCCCAGCGCCCCGGCGCCGTGCAACTGCGCGCCAACACGCGCGTCCAGCGCCGCAGCGCCGCTCGCACCCCGTCAGCGAGCCGCCCGAGCCGCCCGAGCCGGCCCGCGCCCGCGAGCACCCCCACGACCCTCCAGCCCGTTTCGCAGTCCACGGCCACCGCGCGCGCCCCGGTCGCGACCCCCGCGCCCGGCTCCACCGTCGTCAAGTCCCGCGGCCGCGGCACCACCCCGGCCAGGACCGAGGTGCCCAAGCAGCGCGTGAACAAGGAGGCCACTCCGGCCCCGACGCCCGCGCCGGGTCCCAGCGCCACCCCGGGCGCAACGCCGCGCTCCGCCGCCACGCCCGCACCCGCGACCGAGATGCGCCCCGTCCATGCGGGCGGCCAGCCGTCCACCGGCGTCGGCGCCGCGGTCGGCGTGCTCCAGCGCGTCCCCCCGACCCACCCGTAGCCCGGGTTCAGCGACAGCGCGACGGTATCCTCCGCGTCCCCCCGACGCGCGCGAGGTACTGAATCCATGGCACTGGCCACCCCGCAGTTCTCCGAGAAGACCGACGAGCAGAAGGCCATCACGGAGATGGTCCGCCAGTTCGTCGACGAGCAGATCCTCCCGAACGCCGAGCACTACGACCACGAGGACGAGTTCCCCGAGCCGATCGTGGAGCAGATGAAGGAGCTCGGCCTGTTCGGGGTCACGATCCCCGAGGAGTACGGCGGGATGGCGCTCGACCTGACGACCTACGCGATGATCGTCGAGGAGCTCTCGCGCGGCTGGATCTCGATCTCCGGCGTTGTCAACACGCACTTCATCGGCTCCTACCTGCTGATGAAGTTCGGCACCGACGAGCAGAAGCAACGTCTGCTGCCGAAGATGGCCACCGGCGAGATCCGGGCCGCCTTCAGCCTCTCCGAGCCCGAGCTGGGCTCCGACGTCCAGGCCATCAAATCGACCGGCAAGAAGCTCGAGGACGGCACCTACGAGCTCAACGGCCAGAAGATGTGGGTCACGAACGGCCTGCGCTCAGGCCTCGTCTTCGTGCTGATGAAGACCGACCGCGACGCCGACCCGCCGCACCGCGGCATGACCTGCTTCATCGTCGAGAAGGAGCCGGGCGCGTCGGAGAACCCGGGCCTGACCGTCCCGCCGCAGATCAAGAAGATGGGCTATAAGGGCGTCGAGTCGACGGAGCTGGTCTTCGACGGCTGCATCTGCCCGGCCGACATGATCCTGGGAGGCGAGGAGGCCGGGCTCGGCCAGGGCTTCAAGCAGATGATGGACGCGCTCGAGGTCGGCCGCGTCAACGTCGCCGCCCGCGGCGTCGGCATCGCGCAGCGCGCGCTCGAGCTGGGCCTGCGCTACGCGCAGCAGCGCAAGACCTTCGGCAAGGCGATCGCCGAGCACCAGGCCATCCAGTTCAAGCTCGCCGACATGGCGACGAAGGTCGAGGCGGCCCGCCTGCTCACGCTCAAGGCGGCGCGGCTGAAGGACGCGGGCGAGCGCTCCGACCTCGAGGCCGGGATGGCGAAGCTGTTCGCCTCGGAGACCGGCAAGGAGGTCGTGGAGGACTCCTTCCGCATCCACGGCGGCTACGGCTACTCCAAGGAATACGAGATCGAGCGGCTCTACCGCGACGCGCCGCTGCTGCTGATCGGCGAGGGCACCTCGGAGATCCAGC
>JBDTMF010000041.1:0-24198 GCA_039934455.1 Solirubrobacteraceae bacterium | reverse complement strand
CTTCATGTCCATCCCAGGCCCGCCGCACATCGACCCGCCGAGGTGACCGGGCCACACCTCGCACTCCGTGGGCAGCCCGAGCACCTTCTCGTTGAGCGAGCGGAAGATGGCGCGCGCACCATCGGCCTTGTCGATCGCGAGGTCCGGGCGCGCGACGTCGTTGACGAACAGCGTGTCGCCCGTGAGCACGGCCCAGGGCTCCTCGCCGCGGTTGGTGTCGATGAGCGCGAAGGCGGTGTGCTCGGGCCGGTGCCCGGGCGTGTGCAGCGCGCGAACCGTCAGCGCGCCGAGCTCGAGTTCCCAGCCGTCGTCGAAGGGCTCGTGCTCGTAGTCGGGCTGCGCCTCGCGATGGATGTGGATCGTGGCGCCGGTCGCGGCGGCCAGGCGGCCGTGTCCGGACACATGGTCGGCGTGATTGTGGGTCTCGAGCACGTGCTCGATGTCGACCCCCATGTAGCGCGCCAACTCGAGGTACTCGTCGACCTCGAAGCGCGGGTCGACGACGGCGGCAACTCCCGCGTCCTCGTCGCCGATGAGGTAGGACGCGCATCCGAGATCGTCGTGGGTGATCTGGCGGAAGATCATGTTGCCTCCTGGTCGGGAACGAACCGTGCGCTCGGCCGGGCCACGACACTATATCCAACTATACGCACGCGTAGTTGTGCAGCGAACCATCTGAGCGGTGGACGTGCGCCGCTCTCAGCGCGACATCATGCCCGCATGCCACCCTCGCCACTCATGAACAAGAAGCGGACCCGCGAGCAGCGCCTGACCGACGTCGGAGAACACCCCGACCCGCGCTTCACGATGGCCAACGAGCGCACGTTCCTGGCCTGGCTGCGCACCTCGCTGGCGCTGATCGCGGCCGGGCTGGCGGTGGCCGAGTTCCTGCGCTCCTCGTCTGAGCTCACCAGGCTCGCGATCGCCCTGCCCCTGCTCGTGCTCGGCGCCCTGACGGCGTTCTCCAGCTTCACCCAGTGGGAGCGCAAGGAGCGCGCGATGCGCCTCGACGAGCCCCTGCCCCCTTCGATGCTGCCGCGGATCATCGCCTTCGCCGTCGGCGCGATCGCGGTCCTGGCGGCGCTGCTGGCGCTGCTCGCCCGGTGAGCCGGGGCCATCGCGATGCCGCCGGGCCCAAGCCCGGCCTCGCCGCGGAGCGGACCGCGCTCGCGTGGTCGCGCACCGCGATGGGCCTGCTGGTGGTCTCCGGCCTCCTCGTGCGGTTCGCCGAGCGGGGTCGCGCCCCGGTGGCCGGCGAGCTCGCGGCGGCACTCGCACTCGCCACCTCCGGTGGCGTGTGGTGGCACGCGCGCCGCCTCCACCAGCGCTCGGAGCCGCCCACCGGCCCGCAGCTGCGGGTGCTGAGCGCCGTCACGCTCGGCGTCGTGGCGGTGGCGATCGCCACCTCTGTCGCGGTGGCGCTCGCGCTCATCTGACCGCGAAGCCCGGAGCGCAGCCGGTCAGCGGGTCCCCGGCGCATCGCTCGTGCCCGCCGCGGGGCGGGGCGTGGCGGCGCGGCGTAGTTGCCCCGCGCACTACCGTGAGGTGGATGCGACGCACGCGAGCCGCCCGCGCCCGTCTTCTCGACGACATCGTGGGGACCCTGATCGGCATCCCGGTCGCCCTGGGATGCCTCGCGCTCGTGATCCCTTTCTGCTGCTGAGCGCCACGCCGCCGGTCCACGACGCGACCCAGGAGGTTGACGATGTGTCCGAGGGTCCACTCGTTCCACATGTCCGGCGGCGTCGCCGCCACGGCGGAGGCGTGATGACGACGGTCGAGGCGGACGGCGTCACGCTGGGGGTCGAGCACTTCGGCGATGCGGCGGCTCCGCTCGTCCTGCTCGCGGGGAGCACGACCATGCTCTCCTGGCCCGATGCGCTCTGCACGGCGCTCGCGCGCGGCGGGCGCCACGTCGTGCGCTACGACCTGCGCGATTCCGGCGCGTCGGCCACCGTCGATCCCGAGGCTCCTGCGTACACGCTGCGCGACCTCGCCGCCGACGCCGCGACGCTCGCCCGCGAACTCGACGACCGGCCGGCGCACCTGGCGGGCATCGGCGTCGGCGGGATGGTCGCTCAGGTCGCCGCGCTCGACCACCCGGACGCGTTCTCGGCGCTCACCCTCGCAGGGACGCGGCCCGTCGCTCCGGGCCCGATCGACGACGACCTGCCCGACCATGACGCGGCGACGATGGGCCGGCTGTTCTCGCGCCCGATGCCCGACTGGTCCGATCGCGCTGCCGTGGCGGCGTTCGCCGCCGGTGGCGCGGAGGTCCTCGGCGACGACCCCGCCACCGCGCGCGCGACCGCCGAGCGCATCTGGGACCGCACCCCGGGCACGGAGCCCGCGGTGCAGATGGCCAACCAGCTGCGCACGGTGTTCGCCAAGCTCGACTGCGAGCCGCGCTGGCGCGAGCGCCTGCCCGAGCTCGCGATTCCGGCGCTGGTGGTACACGGTCGCCGCGACCCGTTCTTCCCTGTCGGCAACGGCGAGGCGCTCGCGCGCGAGATCCCCGGCGCGCGGCTGCTCGTGCTCGAACGGGCCGCGACGGCGATCCCCGGTGCGGCCGCCGGTGAGGTCGCGGGAGCGATGCTTGCGCTCTAGCTGCAGGAACGTCGGTCGGGGCTCATCCGCACATCGGCGCCCATCCCCGCCTGAACGGGCCGGGCCGCTCAGGCGGCCGCACGCCGGCTACGGATAGCTCGGCCGGGCCGCCACCTGGGGCGCCCAGCCGGCGCGCAGCGCGTTCTCCGAGTAGGGCCGGGCGTCGAACGGCGGGAGGCCGACGGCCATCAGCTCGAACAGCCTGCCGCCGTTGGCCTCCGCGGAGCTGTCCTCGCGACCCAGCTGCTGGCCCTGGGCGGAGTAGTAGGCGTGGCAGAGCTCGTGGAACAGCGCGACCTGGGGAGGGCGCGGCCCGGTGGCGACGCTCAGCTTCAGCGGGTCGTAGTCGATGCGTGAGTGGGCGCCGGCGCCAGGCGCCGCGCCGGCCTGGACGACGAGCATCAGGACGTCCATCTCGTCGATGTTCGGCCGCGCCGTGCCTGCGAGCCAGTCGCCCACCTTGGCATCGGTCGCGGCCACGCTCGCGAACGGCGCGATCGGCGCTGGATCGATGACGTTGGTCCAGCGCGGCAGCCCTTGGGCGCGAAGCGCGTTGACGAGCCAGGGGCGGTCATGGCCCATGCTCGTCAGCGTCGCGGTCAGCTCCGCGCCGAACTGCACGTTCTGGCTGGCGTCGTGGAACTTGCGCAGCTTCGTGTAGCCGAAGGGCGAGCCCGAGCACTGGTTGGAGTTCGCCCCGGCGTACTTGATGCTCTGCTGTTTGCCATTCGCGGCGAGCCCGGCGAAGAAGGCCGGGCCGACGACCGCCTGGATGTCGTCGAGGTGCTGGGTGACATCGGCGACGTAGTTGCCGCCCGGGTATGGCACCTGAGCAGGCGACATGATCCTGATGCTGGTGTTCTGGTACGGGACCAGCGCGGGGGCTGCGACCGGCGCTGCCGCGGCCGGCGCGGCGGCGGCCGGCTGGTTGCGCGGCTTCCAGAACTGCCACCACCTCCTGCGCTGGAGGACGTTCGCCGGCGCGAGCCCGAGCGCAGCCATGGTCGCGCGATTGCCCGCCGTACGCTGCAACTGGAGGGCGCGGGCGACCTCTCGCGGCGCACTCGGTGCGCGCGGCGGCACGCGGCTCGGGCCCTGTGGCCGCTCCGGATGAAGCCTGCTGTGCATTGCCGTGGGCGTGCCTCGGTGCCGGTCTGAGATTTGAGCTCGGTCGCTGTGCGGCCCGACCGCGGTCGCGCTCCTTGGCGCAGTCTCGTCCTTCGACCCCCGCGCGGTCAAGCGCGCCGCCCTGCCGCGCCGAGCTCGCGACGCAGAGGCACTGCGGCGGATCGATATCGGGTTGGACGATGAGCAGTGGCGCCGGGAGGTCGGGTGGTTCACAACCAGCGCGACCGGTCATGTCCCTCGGGTTGGTGTTGAGCAATCCGTCCGCTCGAAGTTCATGCCGGCACTCTGCCCCGCGCCCAGTGCAGCGCGCACGCGCCGGCGGCGAGCGACGGGGCGGTGATGGCGAGCACGCCCGGCCAGCCCCATGCCTCCCAGCCGAGGCCGGGGACGAACCCGGCCAGCGCACCCGCCCCGTAGTAGAAGGAGAAGTAGATCGCGCTGGCGACGCCGCGGTCCGACGGCCCGGCCTCCGCGAGCCCGAGCTGGGCGGCGGTGACGCCGGTGAACATGCCGAGCGTCAGCAGCGCGAGGCCGGGGAGCATGGTCGCCGGGGTGGGGGGCAGCGTGAGGGCCATGCCGCTCGCGGCGACCGCGGTGCCCGCGAGCGCGACGCGGCGCCAGCCGATGCGGTCGGCGAGCCGGCCGGCCGACGGCCCGATGGCGCCGAGCCCCCACAGCAGGAACACGAGGCTCGTCGCGGCAGGGCCGAAGTCGAAGGGCGATGCCTGGACGCGGAAGCTGGCGTAGGAGAAGACGCCGACGAAGGCGAAGAAGAACGTGCAGGCCGTGAGCGCCGGGACGAGCACGGCAGGATTGGCGAGCTGCCTGGCGGCGACCCGGCGGCTGCCGCTGCGCTCGGGCACCGGCGCCTCGGGCAGGTGGCGGCGCATCAGGAGCACGCCGGCGAGCGGCAGCAGCGCGACCAGCGCGAACGCGATCCGCCAGCCCGCCACCGACGTCACCAGCCCGACGCCGACCCGCCCGATCACGCCGCCGCCGACCAGTGCGATCGTGTAGTAGCCCATCGCGCGGCCGCCGAGACCCGGGACGTAGACCTCCGCGACGTAGGGGATCCCGACGGTGAGCAGGCCCGGCATGCAGGCTCCCTGCAGGGCGCGCAGGATGAGCAATGTGGTGAAGGTCGGCGCCACCGCGGCCGCCAGGCTCGGCAGCACGAGCAGGCCGCTGGCGAGCAGCAGCGAGCGCCGCCGCCCGAAGCGGTCCGACAGCGGCCCCCAGATCCAGCCGGCGAGCGCTACGGCGAGCACGACCACGGAG
Organism: Solirubrobacteraceae bacterium; assembly: GCA_039934455.1. GTDB lineage: Bacteria > Actinomycetota > Thermoleophilia > Solirubrobacterales > Solirubrobacteraceae > DASQFQ01. The sequence goes on along the minus strand of JBDTMF010000041.1, from coordinate 19,185 downwards.
ATCGTGAGGCCGGCCTGGGACGGCGTGACGTCGAAGTCCGAGGCCAGCTCCGGCAGGATGGCCTGACTCGAGTACATCGCGGCGAACATGCCCGCCGCGCCGAGCATCAGCCCGCTCATGTCGCTGACGCGCGCGGGCGCGCCGGCGCTCATGCCACGCCGAGGTAGGCCTCGCGGATCCGGGGGTCGTCGAGCAGCTTGGCGCTGTCGCCGGAGGCGACGATGCGGCCGTTCTCGAGCACGTAGCCGCGCGCCGCCGCCTCGAGCGCGGCGTCGACGTCCTGCTCGACGAGGAGGACGGAGGTGCCCGCCTCGGTCACGCTCGTGAGCCGCTCGAGGATCTGCTCGACGAGCTTTGGCGCGAGCCCGAGCGACAGCTCGTCGATCATGATCAGCTTCGGATCGGCCATCAGGCCGCGCGCGATCGCGCACATCTGCTGCTCGCCGCCGGACATGCTGCCCGCGACCTGGTTGAGGCGCCCCCCGAGGCCCGGGAAGAGGCCGACCGCGCGCTCGATGTCGGCCTTGCCGCCGCGCGCGTAGGCGCCGATCTGCAGGTTCTCGCGCACCGTCAGGCCGGCGAACAGCCGGCGGCCCTCGGGGACGTGGGCGATCCCGGCCGTCACGACGTCCTCCGGCGCGCGCCCCACGAGCGACTCGCCGTCGAGCCGCACCGCGCCGCCGGAGGCCGTGATCATCCCGGAGATCGCGCGCAGCAGGGTGGTCTTGCCCGCTCCGTTGGAGCCGACGAGCGCGACGATCTCGCCGTCGCCGACCTCGAGGTCGACCTCCCACAGCACCTGGACGCGGCCGTAGCCCGCCTCGAGGCTCTCGACCTCAAGCATCCGCCGCCTCGTCCTTCCGCGCGCGCATCCGCTTCGCGTAGCGCTGGCCGAGGTAGGCCTCGATGACCCGCTCGTCCTCCATGACGTCCTGCGGCTTGCCGTGCACGAGCTCCTTGCCCTCGTGCATGACCAGCACGCTGTCGGAGACCGAGAGGATCGCCTTCATCACGTGCTCGACGACGAGGATCGTCATCCCCTCGTCCTTGAGCGAGCGGATCAGCTCGAGCGCGACCTCGATCTCGCGCGGCCGCAGCCCGGCCATCACCTCGTCGAGCAGCAGCAGGCGGGGCCGCATGGCGAGCGCCTTCCCCAGCTCGAGCCGGCGCGCGTCCGCGACGCTGAGCCCACCGGGCTCGTCGTCCGCACGGTCGGCGAGCCCCACGCGCTCGAGCACGTCGCCCGCGAGCGCGATCGCCTCGCGCGTCGAGCCGGCCCGCGAGGGCCCGAACATGGAGCCGATCGCGACGTTCTCCCGCACGCTGAGGTCGCGAAACGGCTTGACGATCTGGAACGTGCGCGCGACCTGCGCCCCGGCGATCACCCACGGTCGAGCGCCCGTGACGTCACGGCCGTCGATCCGTACGCGCCCCGAGGTCGGCTTGAGATGGCCCGTGATGAGGTTGATGAGCGTGCTCTTGCCGGCGCCGTTGGGGCCGATGACGCCGAGCACGGTCCCCTCCTCGAGGTCGAAGGAGACGTCGTCCACGGCGGCGAGGCCGCCGAAGCGGCGGCCGAGCTGCTCGACCTCGAGGACGGCGGTCACAGCCGGTACGCCCGGACGGTGTCGAGCAGCGAGATGCGCCGGTGGGTCCAGGATTCGCGCACGAAGGAGACGGCGCCCATCGGCAGCAGCACGACGGCGACCACGATGATGCCGCCGAAGATCATGGTGTGCAGGTCGGTGTAGTGGGTGCGCAGCCACTCGGAGAGGAACTGCAGCGCCACCGCGCCGAGCACCGGGCCGATCACGGTGCTGGTCCCGCCGATGACGGCCATGATCACCATCAGCACGGTGATGTCGACGTCGAACAGCCGCGTCGGGTAGATCGTGACCTGCTGGAAGGCGTACATCGCGCCCGCCATCGCGGTCAGGAAGCCCGACAGCGCGAAGGCCGAGACCTTCAGCCGCGTGGTGTTGATGCCGGCCGCCGCGGCCGCCTCCTCGTCCTGGGCGATCGCCCGCAGGCCGTAGCCGAAGCGGCTGCGCGCGACGAGCCAGACCACCCCGGTGGCGAGCAACGCGAGCGCGAGGAAGTAGAAATAGAACCCGGTGTTGCCCGGGTAGGAGGTGACGGCGTCGGCGCCGACGGCGGGCACCGTGATGCCGGAGTTGCCGCCCGTCAGACCGTCGACGTTGACCACGACCTCGCGCGTGCCCTCGGCGACGCCGAGCGTTGCGATCGCGAAGTAGTGGCCGCGCAACCGCAGGACGGGCAGCCCGATGAGCACGGCGAAGAGCAGGCCGACGACCGCCGCGACGGGCAGCGCCAGCCAGAACGCGAAGCCGGACTTGGCCATCAGGATCGCCGCCGTGTAGCCGCCGAGGCCGAAGAAGACGACGTTGCCGAAGCTCGGATAGCCGGCGAAGCCGCCGATCAGGTTCCAGCCCTGGGCGAGGGCGACGAACATGAAGACGCCGGCGACCGTCCGCTGCTCGCTGGAGGCCAGGAAGTACTGCGGCAGCAGCACGAGGACCACGAGGCCGGCCAGCGCCAGCGCTCCGAAGCCCAGCGTGCGCGGCCTGCTCACTTCAGACCTCCACGCGCTGGGCGTAGTACGGCTTGCCGAGCAGGCCCGCGGGCCGCACGACGAGCACGATGACGAGCACCGCGAAGGCCACTGCGTTGATCAGCGTCCCGCCGAGATACTGGCCGCTCCACGCCTGCACGACGCCCAGCAGGAGGCCGCCGACGAGCGCTCCCCACATGTTGCCGAGGCCGCCGAGGACGGCGATGACGAAGCTCTGCAGCGTGAAGCCTCCGGCGTCCGCCGGGCTGAAGGTGTTGACCGTTCCGGAGATCGCCCCCGCCGCGCCGGCCAGGCCGGCGGCGATGCCGAACGTGATGCCGTACACGCGCTGTACCTTCACGCCCATCAGTCGCGCCGCCCCGCGATCCATGCCCGTGGCCTTGATCGCCAGGCCCAGCCGCGTGCGGTCCATGAACCAGACCAGCCCGACGGTGAAGGCGATCGCGATCGCGAAGGCGATCAGGCGCCCGTACGGCACGCGGACGTTGCCCAGCCTGAGGCTGTCGGAGCCGTAGGAGGTGTGGATCGAGCGGAAGTCGCCGGTGAAGAGCAGCACGAGGCCGTTCACGAGCAGCAGGCTGAGCCCGAACGTCAGCAGCAGCGTCATCCAGATCGGGGCGTTGACGACCAGGTTGATGAGGTAGCGCTGGATGAGGTAGCCGCCGACGAACAGCGCGACGGCCGCCGCCACCATCCCCACGAACGGATCGATCCCCGCGCTGGAGTTGAGCTTCCAGCCGATGTAGGCGCCGATCAGCACGAACGCGCCGTGCGCCAGGTTGACGATGTTCATCACGCCCCAGACCAGCGAGAAGCCGACCGCGACGAGAGCGAGCAGGCCACCCTGGAGCAGCCCGTTCACCGTCGCCTGAAGGAACTGGGTCATCGCCGGCGGGCGCCTACCCGCCGGCGGGCCACTGCAGCTTCGCCTGCGCCTGGTCGGCGGGGTAGATCGTCACCGGCTTGCCCTTCTGGATCTGGATCGCCGACATCGGCTTGTCGGCGTTCTTGCCGGTGGTGTCGAACTTGATCGGCCCGAAGAACGAGTCGGTGTCCAGGCCGGCGATCGCGTCGCGGACCTTGGCCGGATCGGTCGAGGCTGCCTTCTCGACGCCGAGCACCAGCGCCAGGCAGGCCGCGGCCGCCTCGGCGCTGTGGTACTCCGCCGTCTCGCCGAAGCGCTGCTTGAAGTCCTGGGCGTACTGCTGCGCCGAGGTGAACACCTTGTCCTTGCCCTTCGCGTCCGGAGTCCACTGGGTCGAGCCGACGACGCCCTCCGCCTGCTTGCCCAGGGCCTTGACGAAGTCCGGGGTCGGGGGGGCGACCGTCTCGCCGAAGCCCATGGGGCGGACGCCGAGCTCGTTGCTCTGCTTGACCGCGGCGATGCCCTCCTCGACGTGGGCCGAGACCAGGATGAGGTCAGGCTTCATGGGGCGGATCTTCGTCAGCGCCGACGAGACGTTGGTGGTGTGCTGGGCGACGAACGCCGTGGTGAGCAGTTTCATGCCCTGCTTCTTGATCTCGGCGGCGCCCCCCTTGGCCGCGGTCTTCGAGAAGCCGTCGTCGGCGGAGATGATCGCGACGGTCTTCGGCTTCGGGCTCGCGTTGTCGGCGATCGCCTTGACGATCACCGCCAGGTACGAGGTCGCAGGCGCGAGCACCGCGAACGTGTTCTTGTAGCCCTTGCTGAAGATCGAGTTATCGGCGCCCGAGGAGTCGATCATCACCTGGCCGTTGCGCTCGACGACCGCCGAGGCGGCCTCGGTCGAGGGCGATCCGTAGGGCCCGAGGATCAGCTTGCGGCCGCTGTCGTTGAACTGGTCGACGAGCTGTGCGGCCGCGTCGGGCTGGGACTTGTCGTCCTTGTAGGTGATCGCGAGCTTGACCTTCTTGCCACCTGCCGCCACGCCGCCGGCGCTGTTGACCTTGTCCTGGCACAGCTGGTAGCCGAGCTTCGTGAGCCGCCCCTCCTTCGCGAGCGACCCGGTGAGCGAGAGCGCGGCGCCGACCTGGAGCTTGCCGCCCTTCGTGCCGCCGCCGCCGCCGGCGTTGCCCGCGCCCTTGCCGCAGCCTGCGACGACCAGCGCGAGCGCGCAGGCGATTCCCAGCCACGGTCCGACCGATCGCAGACACCGCATCCGTTCTCCTCCTCGCTCCAACGACGTCCCTCAGTCGGCCGTACCCCTCCAACCCGCTGCTAAACGTGGGGCCGGCGAAGCTCATCGGCTCCAGCGACCCCCCGGCCGGGTCGGCTGCTCGTCGCCGTGGTCGGCCCGGAGGCGGCCTTCCGGCGCGGGCCGTGGCTGGGCATCCCGGTGTCCACCGTCGCGCTCGGCACCGACGCCGGCGAGCTCGACCACCGGGTCCCGCACGGACACCGGGACCGGGTCCCAGCCGCAGGTTGAGGCCGCGGCCTCTTCGGGGCCGCTCGTTCGCGCGCTTGCCTGTGTGGCGCGTGCGCAACCAGCGAGGACAGACGTCGGCGGAGTACATGCTGCTGCGCGTCGGCTGCGGGACGGGCAAGCCCGGGCAGCCCGTGACGCTGATCTACGCGATCAACGCGACGCCGTTCGGTTACGTGACCGACCGCGTGCGCGTCGATCCCGGCGCACAGGCCCGCGTGGGCCTGATCGCGCGCAACGGCGCCGCCCGCATCGACGACTTCGCGCTCTACCTGGCCGGCTGAGCGCACGGGCCAGCTAAAGGAGGCGTCGGATTGACCCGATGTAGCGAGGGTGAGCCTCCACGCGCCCCTTTCCCGTTCCCGCGCGCCCGATCAGATCGCCGGCCGGAGCCGTCGTCCCTGGGTCGAGCATTGGCTCGACACGTGTCGCGACCTCCAGGCGCTCAAGGCCTCGCACCCGATGATGGACGCGGTCATCGACGAGATCGACGGCCGCATGATCCGGATCGGCGACCACTGGCTCGCCGACTTCGCGTCGTGCAACTACCTCGGCTTCGACCTCGATCGCGAGATCATCGAGGCGATCCCCGCGTATCTGGACACGTGGGGGACCCACCCGAGCTGGTCGCGGCTGCTGGGCAGCCCCGTGATCTACGAGGAGATCGAGACGCGCCTCACCGAGCTGCTCGGCAGCGAGGACTCGCTCGTCCTCCCGACCATCACGCACATCCACATGTCCGTGATCCCGCTGCTGGCCGCCTCGGGCACGATCTTCCTCGACGCGCGCGCCCACAAGACGATCTACGACGGCTGCCAGGTCGCCCGCGCCCGGGGCGCCGCGGTCAAGCGTTTCCGCTTCGAGGATCCCGACCACCTCGACCAGCTGCTCGCCGCCGAGCGCGACCCGACCCGCCTCGTCTGCATGGACGGCGTCAACAGCATGACCGGCAACGCGCCGGACATCCGCGCCTTCGCCGCCGTCGCGCGCAAGCACGGCGCGCTGCTCTACGTCGACGACGCCCACGGCTTCGGCGTCATCGGCGAGCGCCGCGTGGACGAGTCGTGCATCTACGGCGCGCGCGGCAACAGCGTGGTCCGGCACTGCGACGAGAGCTACGACGACATCGTGCTCGTCGGGGGCTTCTCCAAGGCCTACTCGTCGCTGCTCGCGTTCATCGCCTGCCCCACCGAGGTCAAGGACCTGCTCAAGGTCGCCGCCCCGCCCTACCTCTATTCGGGACCGTCGCCCGTCGCCTCGCTCGCGAGCGTCCTCGTCGGGTTCGACGTCAACGAGCGCCGCGGCGACGAGCTGCGCGGGACGCTGCACGCGCTCACGGGACGGGTGCTCGACTGCCTCGCGCGGCTGGGCATCCACACCCCGAACCACTCCGGCTTCCCGATCGTGGAGATCCCGCTCCGCGACCACCAGCGCATCGACGCGGTCGGCCGGCTGCTGTTCGAGCGCGGCGTCTACGTCACGCTCGCGGCCTACCCGCTCGTCCCCCGCGACGAGGTCGGGTTCCGCGTCCAGCTGACCGCGGCCAACACCGACGCCGAGGTCGACATGCTGATCGGGGCGCTCGAGGAGCTCGCGGCCGCCGGCGAGCTCCAGACCGCCGAGGACGTCGGGTTCGTCGCCACGGTCGCCGCGGGCTGAGATGGCGACCTGGGCACGGTTCCGCGCAGTCCCGCTGTGGCAGGCCTACCTGGCCGTCGGCGCGCTGGTCTCCGCGCTCTACGTCTGGGTGCCGCCGTTCGCCGGCAGCGGCCCGGTCTTCAACCTCCTCGGGCTCTCGCCGGTGGTCGCGATCATCGTCGGCGTCCGGCGCCACCGCCGCGACGGGTCCGGCCCCTGGCGCTGGTTCGCGCTCGGGTTCCTGCTGTTCTGGCTGGGCGACCTCTACACCTACAGCTATCCGCGGCTGACCGGCACGGAAGTGCCGTTCCCGTCGCTCGGCGACGCGGCCTACCTGATCGTCTACCCGGCCCTGATGCTGGGGCTGCTGAGCCTGGTCCGGCGGCGCAACCCGGAGCGAGATCGCGCCGGCGCGATCGACTCGCTGATCATGACCCTCGGCCTCGCGCTGATCTCGTGGATCGCGCTGATCCAGCCGTCCCTGCACGACCAAGAGCTCTCGGCGGTCGCCAAGCTCGTCTCGATCGCCTACCCGATCGGCGACATCCTGCTGCTCGCCGCGGCGATCCGCCTCGCCGTGGACACGGGCGCGCGCCGGCCGGCGTTCTACCTGCTCGCCTCGAGCATCGTCGCCCTACTCCTGACGGACTTCGCCTACGGCCTGGTCACGCTCGCGGGCGCCTACGACGGCCAGGTCTGGCTCGACATCGGCTGGGTCAGCTTCTACCTCCTGTGGGGCGCGGCCGCGCTGCACCCGTCGATGGTCGAGCTCGAGACCCCCGCGCCGGATCGCAACCCGCGCCTGACGCCGCTGCGGCTCGGGCTGCTCACCTTCGCCTCGCTGATCGCGCCCGTCATGGCCCTCCTGCAGGTCCTCGACGTGGGCGACGACCGCTTCGTGGTCAACGTCGCCGCGATCATCCTGTTCGCCCTCGTGGTGACCCGGATGACGGGTCTCGTGCGCCAGCAGGAGCGCTCCGTCGCGCGCGAGCGGATCCTCAGCGCCGCGGGCGCCGATCTCGTCGCCGCCACCAGCCGCGCCGACATCTGCCACGCCGCACTCGTCGCCGCGCATGCGCTCGCGGGGGACACCGTCGCCGCTCGCCTCTGCCTCGTCGAGGGCGACAGCGTCCTCGTCGCCGACGCCGAGCTCGGCGCCGCCTGGACCGTCTCCCCCGCCACCTCGGCCGGCCTGCTCGCGCCCCGCGCGGCGGACGGCTCGCCGCGCCGCCTGTCGGCGAGCGCGCTCGAGGAGCTCCGCATCCAGCCGTCAGCGGCTGTCACGCTGCTGTTGCCTCTGTCGGTCCGCGGCGAGACCCACGGGCTGCTCGCGATCGCCGGCCAGCAGCACATCGCCAGGCCGCTGCGCAGCAGCCTCGCCGCGCTGGCGACCGAGGTCTCACTCGCGCTCGAGAGCGCGGCGCTGACCGAGGAGGTCCATCGCCGCGCCGGCGAGGCGCGCTTCGGCTCGCTCGTCCAGCATTCCAGCGACCTCATCACGGTCCTCGACGAGAACGGCCTCGTCGTCTACCAGAGCCCCTCGATCGAGCGGGTGCTGGGCTACCTGCCCGAGGATCTCGTCGGCACCCGCTTCGAGCGCCTCCTGCAGCCCGGCGAGGAGGGTCGCCTCCCCCACGTCCTGGCCGATCCGGCGATCCACGCGACCGGCACCGAGGTGCTCGAGTGCGGCCTGCGTCACGCCGACGGAGCGGTGCGCCAGTTCGAGGTGCTCTACACCGACCTGCTCGACGACGAGAACGTCCGCGGCGTGGTGCTCAACAGCCGCGACGTGAGCGAGCGCAAGGCCTTCGAGGAGCAGCTCGCCCACCAGGCCTTCCACGACCCCGTCACCAACCTCGCCAACCGCGCGCTGTTCGTCGAGCGTGTGCGCCACGCCGTCCCGCGCGCCCGCCGCGAGGGCTCGCGCCTGGCCGTCATCTTCATGGACCTCGACGATTTCAAGACGATCAACGACAGCCTCGGGCACGCCGCCGGCGACTCGGTGCTGCTGGAGATCGCCAAGCGCCTGGACGGCAGCATCCGCCCCAGCGACACCGCCGCGCGCTTCGGCGGCGACGAGTTCGCCGTCCTGCTCGAGGACGTCGGCAGCGCGCAGGACGCCGCCGACACCGCCGAGCGGATCCTCGAGTCGCTCGCCGCGCCGCTGCTGCTGGAGGGCAAGGAGCTGTTCGTCCGCTCCAGCCTCGGCATCTCGATCGCCGAGGGCGACGCCGCGGCCGGCGCCGACGAGCTGATCCGCAACGCGGACGCCGCGATGTACATCGCCAAGCGCGACGGCAAGGGGGGCTACCGGCTGTTCGAGCCGGCCATGCACGAGGGCGTGCTCGAGCGGCTCGAGCTGCGCGCCGACCTGCAGCGCGCCATGACCGGCGGCCAGCTCGAGCTCTACTACCAGCCGCTCGTGAACCTCGCCGACGGCGGCGTCAACGGCGTCGAAGCGCTGCTGCGCTGGCACCACCCCGAGCGCGGGATGCTCGGCCCGGACACCTTCATCCCGCTCGCCGAGGAGATGGGCCTGATCGTGCCGATCGGGCGCTGGGTGCTGCGCGAGGCCTGCCGCCAGGGGCGCCAGATCCAGCGCCTGATGGCCGCCGAGCCGCAGCTCTCGATGAGCGTGAACCTCTCGGTCAAGCAGCTGCAGCACTCCGACATCGCCGCCGACGTGCGCGACGCGCTCGCCGAGTCCGGCCTCCCCGCGGCCTCGCTCACGCTCGAGATCACCGAGTCGGTGCTGATGACCGACACCGACATCGCGGTCCAGCGGCTCACGGAGCTCAAGGAGCTTGGTGTCCGGCTCGCGATGGACGACTTCGGCACGGGCTACTCGTCGCTGAGCTACCTCAGCCGCTTCCCGGTCGACATCCTCAAGATGGACCGCTCCTTCCTGCGCGACGGCGCCACGCCGCAGACGTCCCTGCTCGCCTCCGCCGTCATCGCGCTGGGCGAGACGCTGCAGCTCGAGGTCGTCGCCGAGGGCATCGAGTTCAGCGAGCAGTGGCGCGGGCTCCGCGACCTCGGGTGCGGGTCGGGCCAGGGCTTCCTGTTCGCCCACCCGATGGACGCCGACGCGACCCTCGAGTACCTACGGACCGCCGGGTTGCGGCCGGAGCCGACCGGGGCAGATGCTCCATAACTACGAAGGGCTCGACCGCAGCGGGGGCTTCAGCCGGGTCCGACTCCTCGCGCCGCTGGCCGTGAGGGACTTCCGTCTCCTGTGGAGCGGGATGTGCATCTCACTCCTCGGCGACGGCGTCTTCATCGTCGCCCTGGCGTGGCAGGTCTACGCGCTCTCGAACGTCCCGACGGCGCTCGCGCTCGTCGGCGTCGCGATGACCGTGCCGACGATCGCCTTCCTGCTGCTGGGCGGCGTCCTCAGCGACCGCTTCGACCGCCGCCGGCTGATGCTGTTCTCCGACATCGCGCGGGGCCTCGCGATCGGCGCGATCGCGGTGCTGTCCCTGACCGGGGCGCTGGAGCTGTGGCACATGCTCGTCCTGGTGGCCGTCGTCGGCGCCGCGACGGCGTTCTTCGGCCCTGCGTTCGACGCGATCGTGCCCGACGTGCTGCCCGCCTCGCTGCTTCCGCAGGCCAACTCTCTGGATCAGTTCGTCCGGCCGCTCGCCCTGCGGCTCGCGGGCCCCGCGGTCGGCGGCTTCCTGATCGAGGGCGTCGGCGTCGGCTGGGCGTTCGCGCTCAACGCCGCGACATTCGCCGTCTCGGCTGTCGCGCTGCTGGCGATGGCCCCGCCCACGCGCCGGCTGGTCGGACCGTCCGGCTCGGTCACCGGCGACATCCGGGCCGGCTTCACCTACATCCGCAGGCACGTGTGGCTGTGGGGGACGTTCGCGAGCGCGGCGGTCGCCTATCTCTGCTTCATGGGCCCGGCGGAGGTGCTGCTGCCGTTCCTGGTCAAGAACGACCTCCACGGGAGCGCCGCCGACCTCGGCCTCGTCTTCGCCGCCGGCGGCATCGGGTCGGTCGGCTGTGCCGCGTTCATGGGCCAGCGCGGGCTCCCGCGGCGCGACATCACCTTCATGTACGGGGCGTGGACGCTCGCGACGCTGGCGGTCGCCGGCTACGGGTTCGCGACCGCCGTCTGGCAGCTGATGCTCGCCAGCATCGCCTTCAACGGGCTGGAGACGGCCGGCACGATCGTCTGGGCGACCGCGAAGCAGCGCCACGTCCCACCCGCGCTGCTCGGCCGCGTCTCGAGCCTCGACTGGCTGATCTCGATCGGGCTTCTGCCGCTCTCGTTCGCGCTCACCGGCCCGGTCAGCTCCGTCCTCGGGGTGCAGGGGACGCTGATCGCGGGTGGCGTGGTCGGCGGGCTGGTGACGTTCGGCGCGCTGCTGCTGCCCGGGATGCGGGCGATCGAGGGCCGGCACGACGAGCGGCCGCCGACCGCGCGCGCCGCTGCCACGGCCTGACCGGAGTCGGGTAACGTCGGTTCGGACCGGCTGATCGGCCGGCGACCGCCTGATGACACGCAGGTCGAAGGTGGGTGCTCCCATGAAGGTGCGCTGGCTCGTAGTGACTTCGGTGGCGCTGCTGCTCCTCGGGGCGCTGACCGGACAGGCGGACGCGACCGGCGCCGGCGGCTGGGACCACCTCGGCGGCACGGCCGCGCTTCCCGCCCTCAACGCCGCGGTCTCCGCGCTCAATGCCGACCGCCCGGGGGCGCTGTACGCCGGCGGCGCCTTCACCGCCGCGGGCGGGGTCGCCGGAGCGGATCGCATCGCGAAGTGGAACGGCGCGGCCTGGAGCGCGGTCACCCCCCCGGAGGTGCGTCTCTCCAACGGCGCCGTCGACGCGATCGCCTATGACTCCGTGACCGGGCGGCTGATCGTCGGCGGCACGTTCACCAACGCGGGCGGCAACCCCAACGCCGACTTCCTCGCGGAGTGGACCGGCAGCGCGTGGACGCAGGTCTGCAACCGCGTGAGCGGAACGGGCGCCCCGGTCACCGCGACGGTCTACGCGCTGAAGATCATCGGGAGGACGCTCTACGTGGGCGGCGCGTTCGCCGACGGTGCGGGCCTCACGTCGGCCGACCGCCTCATGGCGTGCAACCTCGACACCGGCGCGGCGGGCGCGACGATCGTCGACCCGGCGCACGAGTTCACCGGCACCGTCTACGCGCTCACCGCCGACAGCAACGGGACGCTGTACGCCGGGGGTGGGTTCACCGACCTGGAGGGCAACCCGGCCGCCGACAACGTCGCCTATCGCGACGGCAGCGGCTGGCACGAGATGGGCCCAGGGGCCGGGACCTGCTCGTGCGCCGTCGACACCTTCGTCCGCAGCCTCGCCGCGGTCGGGACCGACGTCTACGTCGGCACGGACGCCACCAACGTCGCGGGCATCGCGAAGGCCGACCACGTCGCGCGCTGGGACGGCGCGTGGCACGCGGTCGGCTCGAACGCCGCCGGCACCGACGGGTGGTTCCCGGCCACGGCGACGATCACCGGCCTGACCCACGTGGGAACGACGATCTACGCCGCGGGGTCCTTCCAGAACGCCGGCGGAGACCCGCGCGCGGACAAGATCGCGTCGTTCAGCGGCAGCGCCTGGCACGCGGTCGGCTCCGACGGCGCCGGCAACGGCCCGTTGCTCGGCAGCGGGGACGTCGCCGTCGCTCCCTTCGGCGGGCGCGTGGTCGCGGGCGGGAACTTCACGAGCGCCGGAGGCGACACGCAGGCGAAATACGTGGCGACGTACCCGGGCGCGTACACACTGACGGTGTCGCGCACCGGCAGCGGCAGCGGCGCGGTCTCGATCGATGGGACCACCTGCTCGTACGTCTGCTCCTACAGCTACGCGCCGGGCACGGTCCTCAACCTCGGCGTCCTCACCGGCATCGAGTCCCGGTTCGCGGGCTGGACGGGCGCCTGCGGCGGCGCGGGCGCCTGCCAGATCACGATGGACGGCAACAAGGGCGTCATCGCCGTGTTCACCGGGCTCCCCGCGTGCTCGTCGATCGGCGGCTACACGGCAACCGCGGGCATCGCGAAGCGCCTGCAGCTGGAGTGCCGCGACACCAACGGCAACGCGATCACCTACGGGATCGTGTCCGGCCCATCGCACGGAACGCTCGGGCCGGTGGCCGCCGACGGCGGGGTGACCTATACGCCGGCCTCCGGCTACAGCGGGCCCGATCAGTTCAGCTACAACGGGAGCGCGGCCGACGGCGTCGCGCGCACCGAGTTCGTGTCGATCACCGTCAGCGACCCGGGGTTCTCGCGCGCCGCGGCCCACCTCGGCCTCGCGCTCGCCAGGCTGCGGCCGAGCGCGACCGGCCGGCTGTCGCTGCGCGCGCGCAATCGCAACGCGTTCAGCGTGCGCGCGATCTCGATCAAGCTGACCCAGCCGCGCCCGCATCGCGGGGCGCTGACGTTCCTGCAGTCCTCTAAGGCGGTCACGATCAAGCCCGGCAGGACGGTCGCCCTGAAGGGCCGGCTGAAGCGGTCCCGGCTCGCCGCGCTCAAGCGGCTGGGCCATGTCCGCGTCCGCGTCCGGGTGGTGCTCAAGGCGCCCGACGGGAGCCAGAGCACCCTGACGAAGAAGGCCACTTTGCGGGCCCCGAGGTCACACACGTAGGGCCATGGAGCCCGCGCGCGACACGGCGCCGGCCATCGGGGAACCGCCCGCAAAGGCCGAGCGGGGAGCTCCCTCCACCCCCGGCGGAATCGCGGGGCAGGTCCTGGGGCTCCAGCGCGCGATCGGCAACCGCGGGGTCCTCCAGGTCCTTCGCGAGACCGACCCGCGGCTGACCTACAACCAGGCGGCGATCGACGAGGGCAAGGGCCTCGACGCCCAGAAGCTGCCGTGGAGCTCGCCCGGCAAGCAGGACGGCGGCTGGAACTCCGAGGAGATCCTGAGCAGGCTCACCCAGGTCGACGAGAGCGGGGTGACGTTCACCGACGCGGTCCGCTGCGGTGCGAACTCGGTGCTGGCGGTGGCCATCACCCGCGGCCCGCTCGACACGGAGGCGTGGGCGCGCGGCATCATGCTCAAGGCGCTGGCGCAGTCGGGCGACACGTCACTGACTGCCGAGAAGCGGCAGACGGGCAAGAGCGTCTACGACCTCATCTGGCCCGCGATCCGGGCGGTCGGCAACGGGACCGCGACCTACGGCGACCTGTCGCTGATCGCGCACTACGCCAAGGTCGTGATGTCCGAGAAGGCGGACTCCTCGACGACCGGCCACGAGGTGGCCGCGATGGCGGCGATGCTCGGCGGCATGCGCGAGTCCGGCGAGCCGATCCAGGACAAGGAGCAGCTCGCGATGTTCGCCCGCGGCCTCAAGCGCGGCGACAGCTTCATCCTGCTGGTGGGGACCAACGTCCTCGCGCCCGGCGTGATGACCCGCAACCTCAGCCAGGTCAACCACTATGTCGTGCTCGGCAAGGACGCGGGCGGCAAGATCTTCCTGTACGACCCCTATCCGCGCGTCGGGGCCCAGCTGCTGCGGTCGGGCGACCCGAACTTCTGGACGCTGTTCGAGACCGCCGACGGGCGCTGGAAGGCGTCCTACATCTTCGTGCGGCCCAAGACCTTCTGAGCTCAGGCGTCGTGGCCGAGTGAGCCGCCCTCCACCGCCCAGCGGCGCCGCACCGCCGGCCCAGGCGTTCACCTCCGACGGTGAGGGGATCGACCTGCCCCCGCTGGCCCGTGAGATCTGCGCCCGCTCCCGGAGCGAGTTCCCCGACGAGGAAGAGCGCTACGGGCCCGTCGGGATCGAGTGGTGCCTCCACGACAATCAGTACCTCCCCGCCTGGGCGATCCAGGACGCCCGCGATGCGACGGTCGTACTGTCCGACCAGGCCGTCTGGCCTGCCGGCATCCTCAAGGCGCGGGCCTTCCCGGTGGCGCGCCTCGCCCGCACTCTCGAGCTCGCGAGCGAGGTGGTCCGCTCGAGCCCCGCGCTCCGGGAGCTCGCACACAGCACGAGCGAGCACCTCGCCGCGTCCGCGGTGACGGTCGCCGCGCTTCCATGACCGGCGGCTGACTTCGAGGAGCCGGCCCGCTCCGGCTGACGGAGCCGCCTCGGCTACGCCTGGGCGTAGCGGCCGGCCGCGCGCTCCCGCCGCTTGGCGGCCTCGACCTCGCGGTCCTTCGGCGGCGCATGGGTGGTCAGCTCGTCGAGCAGCTCGGCGGTCGCGGCCGCCACGGCCTCGACGGCGCGGTCGAACGCCTCGGCGTTGGCCTGCGACGGCTTGGGGGAGCCGCTGATCTTGCGGACGTACTGGAGCGCGGCGTCACGGACCTCTTCATCGGTCGCGGGCGGCTCGAAGTTGTGGAGCGGGCGAATGTTGCGGCACATGCCGTGAGGGTAGTCCCGGCGTCGCCGCCGGGGCAGGTTAGGAGGTGTTGGGAATGAGGAGATTTGTGACTCAAAGTCACATCTCCGGGTCACAATCAGCCTCGCGTGGCGACCTCCGTCCAAGATCCCACCGACGTCTCCGTCTGGAATGACGGGCGCGCCGTCGACCCGCTGGCGTGGCGCTGGCACGGCCCCGCGCTCGCCATCGCCCTCGCCATGGCGCTCGCAACGGCGATCGTCTCGATGTCCGACGGGCTCGAGGTCCGCGACACGGACAAGATGCTCAGCGGGCGCATCGTGCTGCTGCTGGGCACGCTCGGCTTCTTCATCGTCATCGACCTGATCCCGCGCGCGATCAAGCGCCCCGGCCCGTTCCACGTCACGCTGCCCGCCGTGGCGCGCGAGCGCTGGAGCCGCCGCCGTGCCGGCGCGGTCTGCCTCGGGATGGTGTCGTTCTACGTCACCTACCTGTCCTACCGGAACCTCAAGGGCTTCCTGCCCTTCCTGACCGACCAGGACTTCGACCCGGCGCTGCTGTCGCTCGACCGCCACATGTTCCTCGGCCACGATCCGGGCCCGCTGCTGCACAGCCTGCTGGGCACGGGCATCGCCGCCCACCTGCTCTCGTCGGTCTACCTGTTCTTCCTCGCCTTCGTGCCGATCTCGCTCGGCGCCGCGCTGATCGCCTCGTCGAACCCGATCCCCGGGCTCTGGTACGTCACCGCGCTGGGCATCAACTGGACGCTCGGCGTCGTCTCCTACCTGGTGATCCCCGCGCTCGGGCCGGCCTTCGCCGCCCCCAACTTCTACGCCAACCTGCCCGAGACCGGTACCGCCGCACTGCAGCAGGCGCTGATCTACGAGCGCCACGAGGCGCTGGCCGGCCAGGCGGCGCAGAGCATCGCCGCGTTCGCGTCGCTGCACGTCTCCGTCGTCTTCACCGCGGCCCTGATCGCCCAGCTCCTGCACCTCAACCGCTTCCTGCGCGCGGCGCTGTGGACGTTCCTCGGCCTGACCATGCTCGCGACGCTCTACTTCGGCTGGCACTACCTGGTCGACGACATCGCCGGGCTCGGCATCGGCGTGATCGCGGTCGTGTTCGCGGGCGTGGCCACCGGCCACCTGCGGCTGCGGATCCCGGTGCGCTGGCGCTCGGGCCTCCCCAACGCCCTGACGCTCGGCCGCATCGCGATCATCCCGGCCGTCGTGTGGCTGCTGCTCGACAACGCCGGCCTGTCGGTGACCGCCGCCGCGCTGTTCGCGCTCGCCTCGCTCACCGACGCGTGTGACGGACACCTCGCGCGCCGCTGGCACGTGCAGAGCGTGTTCGGCACGCTCGCCGACCCCTTCGCCGACAAGCTGCTCATCCTCGGCTCGCTGGTGGCGCTCGCGAGCGCCGGCCGCGTCCCGGTATGGGTCGTCGTACTGATCGCCTCGCGCGAAATCTGGGCGACGCTGCTGCGGATGCACGCGCGCCGCCATGGCGTCGTGATCGCCGCCGGGCCGCTCGGCAAGGCGAAGATGGTCGTCCAGGTCTTCACCCTGTTCGCCCTGATGGCGGTCGATCTCAACGGTGTGGCGCTCGAACTGCCGCTCTTCGCGATGGTCGCGATCACGATCGGCTCCGGCATCGAGATCGCGCTCCGTGCGCGCCAGCAGACCGCACTGGTCCCGGCGCGCGCTGCCCGCGCGATCGCCGGCGCGAGCTAGCGCTGGAGCAGCACGTTCTCGCGGCCTGGACGCCGCGTCCCGCGTCGCGCCCGCTACGGCGCCGAATCGCGCGCCGGAGCGTATGCTTGCCGACGCTACGCGCCGTCTGGAGACCCCGTGACGCACGACGCCGCAATTCCCCACTCTCGGTTCGGTTCGGCGCGCGCTCGCGTGGGTGCTGCCGAGTGCTGATCGTGCCCGCGGACGGATGCGTCGAGTCGACCGGCCCCGGCCGGCTCTCGTGCGTGTGGCCTGCGGTCGCGGCGTCGGTCGCCGAGGCTCGCAACGCCGTCAGCGCGTTCGCGCGCACCGCCGGCGCGAGCGGTGACGCCCTCGCGGCGGTCTCGCTCGCCGTCTCCGAGGCGGTGACCAACGCCGTCCTGCACGCCTACCTGGACCGCGATGAACCCGGCACCGTCGAGGTGCGCGCGCGCTGCGAGGCCGAGACCGTCGTCGTGGAGGTCGCGGACGAGGGTCGCGGCATGCTCCCGCGCACCGACAGCCCCGGCCTCGGCCTCGGGCTGCCGCTGATCGCGCAGATGACCGAGAGCCTGGAGGTCCACGACCGCAACGGCGGCGGGACCGAGATCCGCATGGCCTTCGCGCTCACCGCGACTGCCTGACGCTCGACCGATCGTCCACCCCCTCGTCCGATCGTCCACTTGCTCTGGACCGCGCCCGCAGCCGCCTGCATAGTCCATCGGGCAGCGCGCAGTGGAAGGGAAGCCATCAGCGGCGCCGAGTGAATGCCACCGCCTCGCCCGAGCCATCGATGGCAACGGCCGGCGGTCGTTCGGGGAGAGACCTGAGCGGGGCGGCCGGGAGCCGGCCCGCTCAGCCGTTAAGGGTCCATTGCCCTTTCGGGCATAACGGAACGGAACGGTAGCGTTTCGCAATAGGGCCCGCTACCCTGCGGCCATGAACCGAAACGGCACCGTCTCGTTTTCCCCCTCCTCCCCTTCCCAGCCCGACCCCCGGCGCTGGTGGACGCTCGTCGTCCTCTCCGCATCGCTGCTCGTGATCGGACTCGACAACACCATCCTCAACGTCGCGCTGCCCACACTCGAGCGCGACCTCGGCGCCTCCAGCTCCCAGCTGCAGTGGATCGTCGACGCGTACATGCTGGTCTTCGCGGGCCTGCTCCTCACCGCCGGCGCCCTCGGCGACCGCTTCGGCCGCAAGCGAGGCCTCACGATCGGTCTTGCCGTCTTCGGGCTCGGCTCGGGCCTCTCCGCGCTCGCCACCTCGCCGGAGATGCTGATCGCCACCCGCGCCCTGATGGGCATCGGCGGCGCGTTCATCATGCCCTCGACGCTCTCCATCATCACCGCCGTCTTCCCGGCGCATGAACGCGCGAAGGCGATCGGCGTGTGGGCCGGCGTCTCCGGGCTCGGCATCGCCATCGGCCCCGTCGCCGGCGGCTGGCTGATCGAGCACGCGAGCTGGAACGCGGTCTTCCTCGTCAACCTCCCGTTCGTCGTCGCGGCGCTCACCGCCGGCCACTGGCTCGTGCCGGAGTCCAAGGATCCTTCCGCCCCGCGGCTCGACCTGCCCGGCTTCGCGATGTCGATCGCCGGCCTGACCACGCTCGTGTGGGCGATCATCGAGGCGCCGTCGCGCGGCTGGACGAGCCCGACGATCCTCGCCGCCTTCGCCGTGGCCGCCGCCGTCCTCGGCGCGTTCATGGCCTCGGAGCTCCACACCCGCGAGCCGATGCTCGACATCCGGCTGTTCCGCAACCCGCGCTTCTCCGGCGCGAGCGCCGCCATCACGCTCGTGTTCTTCTCGATGTTCGGGTCGATCTTCTTCCTCACTCAGTACCTCCAGGGCGTGCTCGACTTCTCTGCGCTCGAGGCCGGCATCCGCGTGACCCCGGTCGCGGTCGGGCTCATCCTCGGCGGCCCGCTGTCGGCGAAGCTGGCCGAGCGCGTCGGCACCAAGCTGGTGGTCGCCGCCGGGCTCGTGCTCGTCGCCGCCGGCCTGACCATCGTCACCCAGTTCCAGGTCGACTCGAGCTACGGCATCGTCGCCGCGCACCTGCTGGTCCTCGGCTTCGGCATGGGGATGGCGATGGCTCCCGCCACCGAGTCGGTGATGGGCTCGCTGCCGCTGGAGAAGGCGAGCGTCGGCTCCGCCGTCAACGATACGACCCGCACGACCGGCGGCGCACTCGGCGTCGCGATCCTCGGGTCGCTCCTCGCCGGCCAGTACCGTGGCGACATGGACTCGGCCGTCAGCGGGCTCCCGCACGGCGCGGCCGAGAGCGCCAGCGACACGCTGAGCGGCGGGCTGGCCGTCGCGCACCGTCTCGGTGACAGCGGTCTCGCCGACGCGGCGCAGTCGGCGTTCGTGAACGGCATGCACGTGGCCGCGCTGGCCGCCGCCGCGGTGGCGCTCGTCGGCGCCGTCGTCGCCGACGCGGTGATCCCGGCGCGCGAGCGCGAGCCGTCGATGGGCCTCGCGTCCCCGGAGCCCGTCCCCGCATGAGCGAGATCACC
>JBDTMF010000040.1:0-24424 GCA_039934455.1 Solirubrobacteraceae bacterium | reverse complement strand
CCGCACTCGCGCACGCGGCGCGCGATCAGCTGCGAGTACTGCCCGCCGTAGTCGAGGACGACGACCTCGTCCGTCGCGACCTCGCGCTCGAGCGCGAGGTCCTCGAGAGGCTGGTCCGCCGCGACGGCGGACCCGTGCCCCTCGGAGCGGATCTCAGTCTGCGACAAGCGCGACTCCGTTCGAGCGCGCGCCCATCCCGATCTGCTGGTCCCGCTGGAGCTGCTTGCCCTCCGTCTGGAGAGACGGCGCGATCATCAGCTCAGCGCGGTTGAACTCGGCGATGTCCTGGTAGCCGCAGGTCGCCATCGACGTCCGCAGCCCGCCGATGAGGTTGAACGTGCCGTCGTTCTCGTGCGCGGGACCTGTGACGATCTCCTCCATCGTCCCGTTCTGCACGGTCGCGACGCGGGCGCCGCGCGGCAGCGAGGAGTGGAAGGTCGCCATGCCCCAGTGATAGCCGTGGCCGGGCGCCTCGTAGGCGCGCGCGAGCGGCGAGCCGACCATGACCGCGTCGGCACCGCAGGCGATGGCCTTCGCGACGTCACCGCCCGTGCGCATGCCGCCGTCGGCGATCACCTTGCAGTACTCGCCCGTCTCCAGCATGTGCTGAGAGCGGGCCGCCGCGACGTCCGCGATCGCGGTCGCCTGCGGGACGCCGATACCGAGCACGCCGCGGGTGGTGCAGGCCGCGCCCGGGCCGACGCCGACGAGCACGCCCGCCGCGCCGGTGCGCATGAGGTGCAACCCGGTCGAGTAGCTCGCGCAGCCGCCGAGGACCACGGGGACCGGGACCTCGCGCACGAACTCCTTGAGGTTGAGGACGTGACCCTGCGTGGAGACGTGCTCCGCGGAGATCACGGTGCCCTGGATCACAAGGATGTCGAGGCCGGCCTCGAGCGCGAGCTCGTAGTGCTCCTCGACCCGCTGCGGCGTCAGCGACGCGGCCGCGACGACGCCCTGGGCCTTGATCTCCTCGATCCGCTGGGCGATCAGCTCCGGCTTGACCGGCTCGGAGTAGATCTGCTGCATCTCGCGCGTCGCCTCGTCGCGGTCGAGCGTCGCGATCCGCTCGAGCAGGGCGTCCGCGTCCTCGTACCGGGTCCAGATGCCCTCGAGGTTGAGCACCGCGAGCCCGCCCAGGCGCCCGAGGATGCCGGCGGTCTCGGGCGAGACCACGCCGTCCATCGCCGACGCGAGCAGCGGCAGCTCGAACCGGTAGGGCCCGAGCGTCCACGTGATGTCGACGTCGTCGGGGTCGCGGGTGCGGCGGCTCGGGACGATCGCGATGTCGTCGAAACCATAGGCGCGGCGCGCCTTCTTGCCTCTACCGATCTCTACTTCCATGAAGGAATCCTAGGTTTCGCGGCGGACGGAAGGGACGTCCATGCTAGCCGCCGACCCGAGGGACATAAGACCGGAAAATCACCCAACTTCCGCGGGGAGGGCGGGGCGCTCGACCTCGATCTCCGAGAGCAGGCGCCCGACCCGCTCGGGGTCGACCAGCCCGGCCCCGAGATGCTGCGTGGATTCCGCTCCACAGGCGACCCCGTAGGCCAGGCACTCGATCGCTGTCGCGCCCGCGTAGCGGGAGGCGACGAAGCCGGCCAGGAAGGCGTCGCCGGACCCGACGGTGGCGCGCGGCTCGATCGAGCCCGCGGGCATCCGCACGCGGTAGAGCGAGCGCGGCGCGCCGGGCTCGGGCGGGGCCATCAGCGCGTAGGCGCCGTCGGGCGTGGTCATGATCGCCTCACGCGCGCCGAGACCCACCATCTCGCGGACGGCGATCGCGTGGTCCTCGTCGTCGTTGAACTCGTGGCCGACGAGCTCCTCGGCCTCGAGCACGTTCGGCGAGATCACGTCCGGCTCCGCCCGCACCGCCCGCCGCAGCGGGTCGCCGTCGGTGTCGACGACGCAGTGGACGTCGAGGCGCTTGAGCTCCCGGATCAGCCGTGCGTAGACGTCGACGTCGACGTCGCGCGGAAGCGAGCCGGCGAACACGCAGACGCTCGCGCCCTTCGCCAGGTAGAGCAGCTTGTCGATGAACAGCTCGACCTCCTGCTCGGTGACGCGCGGGCCGCGCTCGTTGATCTCGGTCTGCTCGCCGGTCGTGGGGTCGATCACGGCCGTGTTGGTGCGCGACTCCTCGCGGATGCGCACGAAGTCCGACAGCACCGAGAGCTGGGTCAGCTGCTCGACGATTCGGGTGCCGGTGGCGCCGCCCGCCAGACCGGTGGCGATCACCGGCTGGCCCAGTGCCTTGAGGGCGCGGGCGATGTTGACGCCCTTGCCGCCCGGCATCGAGGTCTGCTCGACGGTGCGGTGGCGGCGGCCGAGGCGGAAGTTCGGGACGGCGAGCGTCTTGTCGATCGCCGTGTTGAGCGTGACGGTGATGATCATGCGGCCTCGGGCTCCCGATCCGCGCGGGATCCGCGGCGGCGGTTGGGACCGCGTCGACGCGCCCGCGCAAGCAGCACGCTACCGCCCAGCCCCAGGAGCACGACGAGCACCAGCGTCAGCGGCCGCGTGAACCAGTCCTTCGTCCGCACCGCCGCGCTCGCCTTCGGCACGTCGGCCGAGGCGACCAGGGGCAGCGTGGCGATCTTCTTCGCACCGCGGCAGATCCGAACCTTTCCCAGCGCCTGGCCGCGCCGGATCGGGCCCACGACCTCGCTCGGCGCCGCGACCCCGCAGCGGCGCAGCGCCTGCCCCTTGCGCACGACGAAGCGGCGCGAGCTGTCCCCCGCGATCAGGTCGAGCTCCGCTCCCCGGCGGTAGCGGATCGGCGCCCGCGCCAGCACCTCGCCCGGTGCCACCGCGCGCACGCTCCGGTAGCGCCCGAACGCCCAGGCGAGCAGCCGCCGCGTGTCGGACTCGCGCGCAGCCACGCTGGGCGCGCCGAGGACGACGGAGATCAGCGTGATCCCGCTCCTGCGCCCCGAGCCGACGAGCACGTAGCCCGCCTGCTGGGTGTGGCCGGTCTTGACGCCGTTGACCTGCGGCAGGCGGACGAGCCCGTTGCGGTTCTCCAGCGTCCGCGGGCGGTCGCCCGAGCGCAGCGTCACCCGCTCGCGAGCGACGGTGCGGCGGAAGAACGCGAACGCGCGCAGGCGCAGCGTGAGCCGCACGAGGTCGCGCGCGGAGGAGTAGTTGCCCGGCGCGTCGAGCCCGATCGGGTTGGCGTAGTGCGTGTCCTTCAGGCCGAGCTGCTGGGCGCGCACGTTCATCGCGGTGACGAAGTTCGCCTCCGAGCCGCCGACGCGCGCGGCGAGCGTGGCGGCCGCGTCGTTGGCCGACTCGATCAGCATCCCGCGCAGCAGGTCGGCGACGGTCATCTTCTCGCCCGGCCGCAGGTTGATCTTTGACTCGGCGGGCAGCGCGCGGTAGCGGACGGCCCGGTAGACGGTCGAGGGCCGCGTGCGCTCGAGCGTCAGCAGCGCGGTCATCAACTTCGTCGTGGACGCGACCTCACGGCGGCGGCCGGCCGCCTTCGAGTAGGCGACGTCCGCGGTCGAGGTCTCGACCACGAGCGCGCTCGGCGCGGCGGCGGCGGGCGGCGGCGTGGCGGCCGGGGCGCTCGGGGCGAGGCCGAGCACGACCGTGAGCGTCGCGACGAGCGCGACCAGTGCGGCGAGCGGCCGCGTCATGGGCGCAGCTTGATCTTGTCGCCGACGGTCAGCGATTGGTCGTCGAGCTTGGGGTTGAGCCGGATGATCTGCGACAGCGGCACGCCGGTCTTCTCCGCGATCCCGGACGGGGTGTCCCCGGCCTTGACGACGTACCGCCTGCGCTGCTTGCGGGCCTTCTGCTTCTTCGTCGGGGTGGCCGACGCGCTCGCCGCGGGCTTGGCGGACTTCTCGGAAGTGCCGTGGGATCCGGCTCCGTTGATCACGACCAGGAGTGCGACGACGAAGCCCACCAGCGCGAGCGGCGCGAGCAGGCGCGCGGGACTGCGACGGGCCATCGAGGCGATGATACCCCGGCCTCAGGCCAGATCCCACGCGAGCTCGCGCAGGCGCTCCGCCTCGGCGCGCGCCGCGTCGGCCGGCGGGCCGCCGCTCTGCTCGTAGGCGTTGGCGATCGAACGCGATGCCGTGACGAGGCCGCCGGCTCGTCCCGGGGCGAACGCGGGGGCGAGCGCGCGCACGTCTCCGCCCTGGGCGCCGACCCCCGGCAGCAGGAACGGCGTGCGGGGCATCAGCTCCCGCATGCGCGCGAGATGCCCGGGCACCGTCGCGCCCGTGACGGCGCCGACGTCGGCGAGGTCGTCGCCGGGCGCATCGCCCAGTTCGCGCGCGAGCTGGGCGAGGCGCTCCCACAGCGGCTCGCCGGTGGCCAGGGGCAGATCCATGACGTCGGCGGCGCCGGGGTTGGAGGTGCGCACGAGGATGAACACGCCGGCGCCGGCCGCGCGGGCGCCCTCGACGAGCGGGGTCAGGGCGTCGCGGCCGAGCATCGGGTTGGCGGTGAGCGCGTCGACGTCGAGCCCGGCGACGGCCCCGAACGGGGACGGCGTGCTCCCCACCAGGCCCTGGGCGTAGGCCATCGCGGTCACCGGCACGTCGCCGCGCTTGCCGTCGGCGAGCACGAGCAGCCCGGCCTCGCGGGCGTGGGCGCAGGTGGCCTCGAGGGCGAGCCAGCCGGCGGAGCCGAGCCGCTCAAAGCAGGCGAGCTGGGGCTTGGCCGCGACGCAGGCGGGACCGGCGGCGTCGATCAGCGCGCGGCAGTGCACGAGCACGGCGGCGGCCGCCTCGGCGGCGGCGGGCGCCGGGCGCGGGGCCTGGGCGGCGTCGGCGATGCCGACGAGCGCGACGGCGAGGCGCTCGCGTTGCACACCCGTGCCCTCGCGGGGGTCCGCCCACAGGCGGGCGGGATCGGGGTCGATCCCGAGGACGATCTGCGACTCGCGGGCCGCGACCGCGGCGGTGAGGCGAGCGCCGAACGCGGGCGCCGGTGATCTGTCACCGGCGCCCGGCACGACGGGTACTAGCTCTTGACGGCCTTCTTGAGGCCCGAGCCGGCCGTGAACCGCGGGACGCGGCTGGCGGCGATGGTCATGCTCTCGCCCGTGCGCGGGTTGCGACCCTCGCGGGCACCGCGGTCGGCGACGTGGAACTTGCCGAAGCCAGTGAAGTTGACGTCCTCACCGCTCTTCAGCGACGTCTCGATGGTGCTGATGACCGCGTTGACTGCGCTGTCGGCGTCCTTCTTGGACAGACCGCTCGCTGAGGCCACCTTGTCGACGAATTCCGACTTCGTCATGCGCTCCTCCTTTGCCGGGCGGGGGTCTAGATCCCGCGCGGGGTCGTGGAATTGCGCGAAGCTAACAGTGCCTCCGGACGGCGACACGCGGTTTTTGGCAAGAAACCCGCAAATTGCGGGTTTTCGAGTACGAGATCAGACGTCGGAAGGGCGCTGCACGGCCGAAATCAGCCCTTCCGCGGCATCGAAGAGCCGCCGCGCCGCAGGGTCCTCGGGGGCGAGCGTGTGGAGCTCGCCCTGCTCGCTGCGCACCACGACACGGGGCTCGCGCCCGGCCCGCCGGCGGGCCAGCGAGGCGCTCATCGCGCCGACCGGGCGAGGTGTCCGCGGGCGCCTCACGCGGCGTCGCTCCGGGCGCCCGCGAGGTCGCCCAGGACCATCCGCAGGTCGAAGCGCACGAGCGCAGGGAGGGCGAAGCGCCCGCACACGAGCACGACGGCGTGCCCGTCCGAGCGCGCGGCGAAGACGCTGCCCTGGGCGGTCGAGACCTCGATGTCATCGGCCTCCGGCGCCGCGGCCAGGAGCGCGCGAGCCGGCTCCGCGAGCACGGGCGGTCCGGCGAGCAGCGAGCCGTCGGGCCCCAGCACGGCGGCCTCGACGATGTCGGCGGAAAGGGTGCGCAGGTACTCGAGCGCCTGCGCCGGCGTGAGCGCATCCGTCATGAGCGGTGCGAGGATACCCGCCGATGCCCCTGTCCCGGATCGCCTGGCTGACCACCGTCGCCCTCTGCCTCATCACCTGCGTCCTGCTCCTGCTCTCGGGCTACCTCGGGTACGCGGGCGTGTTGTTGGCGGTCGCGATCTCGGCGGCGATCAACCTGCGCTGAGCGGCCGCAGTCCGCGGTTGGCCGCGGCAGCTCGCACCCTCCTCAATGCGGGTGTCTCGCGCCCACGTCCCCCACCGTCAGCTCGCTCCCCGGCCGGACCGCATCCTGCGGCTCGAGGTGGATCAACACGTCGGCGCCGCGCAGCCGCTCGCGGATCGTGTCCTGAAGACTGTGGGCGATCGCGTGGGCCTCCTCGAGCGTCGTGCCGGACCGGAACTGGACGTGCATGTCGACGTAGCGGCGGGGGCCGGCGCGGCGGGTGCGCAGCTCGTGGTAGCCGACGACCCCGCGCTCGGCGAAGGACTCGATCGCGTCCTGGATCGCGACCATCTCCTCCGCCGGCAGCGCCTCGTCGACGAGCACCCGCCACGAGCCCGCGACCACGCGCAGGCCGGTGAAGACGATCGCGGCGGCGATCACGAGCGCCACCACGGGGTCGATCCAGGTCTCGTCGGTGACGCTGACCAGCGCGAGCCCGACCAGCACGCCGAGCGAGGTGAAGGCATCCGTGCGCAGGTGCGCCGCGTCGCCGGCCAGGGCGGCCGAACCGGTGGCGGCCGCGCGCCGGTAGAGGTACTGCGAGACGACGAGGTTGACGGTGGTGGCGAGCGCGACGACGCCGATGCCGAAGCCGATCGACTTGATCTGCGTGCCGTCGACGAGGTGGTTGACCGCGGTGTAGACGATCACGCCCGAGCCGACCAGGATCAGCATCCCCTCGATGCCCGCGGCGACGTTCTCGAACTTCTCGTGGCCGTAGCGGTGTGAGGCGTCGGCCGGCGTCTCGGCCTGCCGGACGGAGAAGAACGCCACGATCGAGGCGAGCAGGTCGATGGCGGAGTGGATCGCCTCGGTGATGATCGCCACCGACCCGGTGACCGCGCCGGCCACGAGCTTGAGCACGATCAGCGCGGAGTTCGAGCCGATCGAGAGGGCGGCGGCGCGCGAACGCGACCCCTGGCCCCCCGTCATCCGGAACCCGTGACCGCCCGTCACCCGCCGGCGAGCCATGCTGCCGCCTCCCGTGCGGCGCGCCCGCGGTGCGAGATCCGGTCCTTCTCGGCGTCGGAGAACTCGGCCATCGTGCGCCGGCCGTCGCTGTCAGCCGGCACGAACAGCGGGTCGTAGCCGAAGCCGCCCTCCCCGCGCGGCGCCTCGGCCATGAAGCCGTCGCAGTAGCCCTCCGCGACCCGCGGGTCCTCCCCGGGCACGACGTAGGCGACCGCGCAGACGTAGCGCAGCCCCGACCCGGCGGGCACCTCGGCGCGCAGCCGATCGCGGTTCTCGGCGTCGGTGGCGGACGGCCCGGCGTAGCGGGCGGAGTAGATCCCCGGCGCGCCGCCGAGCGCCTCGGCCTCGATCCCAGAGTCGTCGGCGAGCGCCGGCGCGCCGGTGGCGGCGCTGGCGGCGCGCGCCTTCACGAGCGCGTTCTCGGCGAACGTCTCCCCGGTCTCATGCGGCAGCTCGACGTCGCCGGGCAGCGGCGCGAGCTCGATCTCCGGCAACAGGCGGCTGAACTCCCGCAGCTTGTGGGCGTTGCGGGTGGCGAGCACGACGGGCATCGCCGGCCTACTTCGTCGCGGCGGCCTGGACCGCGCGCAGGTCCTCGATCCCCTTGGCCGCCAGCGCGAGCAGCTCATCGAGGTGCGCGCGAGAGAGCGGCGTGCGCTCGGCGGTCGCCTGGACCTCCACCAGCCCGCCCTCGCCGGTCATGACGACGTTCGCGTCGACCTCCGCGCTCGAGTCCTCCGGGTAGTCGAGGTCGAGCAGCGGCTCGCCGTCGACGATGCCGCACGAGACGGCCGCGACGGTGCCGTTCAGCGGCAGCTCGGCGAGCTTGCCCTCACGCACGAGGCGCCGGCAGGCGAGCTCGAGCGCGACGTAGCCGCCAGTGATCGACGCGCAGCGGGTGCCGCCGTCGGCCTGCAGGACGTCGCAGTCGACGTAGATCGTGCGCTCGCCGAGCTTCTCGAAGTCCACGACCCCGCGGATCGAGCGGCCGATCAGGCGCTGGATCTCGACCGTGCGGCCGTCGGCGCGACCCTTGCTGATGTCACGCTGCTTGCGGTCGCCCGTGGAGGCCGGGAGCATCCCGTACTCCGCCGTCAGCCACCCGCGACCCTTGCCGGCCATCCAGCGCGGGACGGACTCCTGCACCGACGCGGTGCAGATCACGCGCGTCTCACCGCACGAGATCAGCGCCGAGCCGGTGGCGGGACGCACGAAGCCCGCCTCGATCGTGACCGGCCGCAGGTCCGCCGCGCCGCGGCCGCCGCTGCGCTCGCGGGCGGTCATGCCGCCGCCCTCCGGCGCAGGTCGACGTGCTCGACCGGACCCAGCGGCATCTGCAGGAAGCGGGTCCCGAGCGCCTGGAACGCATCGACGTCCCCGGTCGAGAGGAAGGCGTAGTCGCCCTCGCCGCCGGCGGGGTTGCCGAGCCCGCGGGCGCCAAGCACGTGCTCGACCTGGCGCGCGAGGGGCGCGCCCGAGGTCACGATCTCGACCCCGCGGCCGAGGGTGCGCTGGAGCATCGGGCGGACGAGCGGGTAGTGGGTGCAGCCCAGGATCACGGTGTCCACCTCCGCCGCCCGCAGCGGCGCGCAGTAGCGCCGCACGGTGTCGACGACCCTGCGGTCGAACGCGAAGCCGCCCTCGATGATCGCGGTCAGGTCCGGACACGCGACCGCGGTGACGTCCACGAACGGGTCGGCCTCGGAGATCGCGCGCTCGTAGGCGCCGCTCGCGACCGTCGCCGGCGTGGCGAGCAGCCCGACGCGGCCGTTGCGCGTCGCCGCCACCGCCTGCACCGCGCCCGGCTGCACCACGCCGAGCACGTCGACGCCGAGCGTCGTCTCCATCAGGCGGCTGCGCAGCACCGGCAGCGCGGCCGCGGTGGCCGAGTTGCAGGCCACCACGAGCAGCTTGATCCGGCGCGCGATCAGCTCCTCCGCGACCTCGAGCACGAACGTCTGCAGCTCCTCCGCCGTGCGCTCGCCGTAGGGGAAGCGCGCGGCGTCCGCCAGATAGACGAAGTCCTCGTGCGGCAGCTGCACGAGCAGCTCGTGAAGGACAGTGAGCCCGCCGACCCCCGAGTCGAACACGCCGACCGGGCGCCGGCGCAGCTCCTCGGGGAGAGCGCGCTGGGGCACGCCGCCAGTGTGCCACGCCCGCCCACCGCCTACTTGCCCACCCCGTCGATCGCCGCCTTGAGCTTCCTGACCACGGCGTCGGCGATCCCCTTGTCCGAGAACGAGCCGCTCGCCTTGACGACGCCGGCGAGGATCACCGCCACCAGCAGGATCAGCCCGACGTACTCGACCGTCCCCTGCCCGCGCTCACGCGCCCACGCGCGCACGATCCATGCGTGCACCATGCCCATCGCCTCGTAGCCCATCCTCACTCCGATCCGTTCGCCTTCTCCGCCGCTCGCGGAGCTGGATCGGAGTCTTCGGAGAGCGGCGTCACGGCTCTACGCGTGCCTGTGACGGAAGCGTGCCGGTTGTGCGTAGGCTCGCCCTCGTGCTGCGCGCGCTCGTCGTGACGAACATGTACCCGACGCCCGAGCGGCCCGCGTCGGGTCCGTTCGTGCGCGATCAGGTCGAGGCGCTGCGGCGGCGCGACGACGTCGACGTCGAGCTGTTCGCGTTCCCGGCCGGCACCCGCAACTACCCGCGCGCCGCCCGCGAGCTGCGCCGGCGCTATCGCGGCCGGCGCTTCGACGTCGTCCACGTCCACTTCGGCCTCGTCGCCTGGCCCGCGCTGCTCGCCGGGCTGCGGCCGCTCGTCGTCACGCTCCACGGCAACGACCTGCTGCACCCGCGCTCGCGCCCGTTCACGCGCGCGGCGCTGCCGCTGATCGAGCTGCCCGCCGCCGTCTCGCGCGCGTTCAGCGCCAACGTGCCGGGCGCGGGGGGCCGGCGGCAGGTGGCGATCCTGCCGATGGGCATCGACCTCGTCCGCTTCCGGCCGATCCCGCGTGCCGAGGCGCGCGCCCGCCTCGGGCTCGACCCCGCCGGGCCGTACCTCCTGTTCCCGCACGAGCCCTCGCGCCCGCTCAAGCGCTTCGACCGGGCCCAGGAGGTGGCCGGCGACGTCCCCCTGCTCACGCTCGGCGGCGTGCCGCCCGAGGAGGTGCCGTACTGGATCAACGCCGCCAACGCGGTGATCGTCCCGTCCCAGGACGAGGGCATGGGCCTGGCGGTGATCGAGGCCTCGGCGTGCGACGTGCCCGCCTTCGGCACCCCGGTGGGCGCGCACCCGGTCGCGCTGGCGGGGATCGAGGGGTCGGCGTGCCTGGAGTGGGACCCCGAGCGGTGGCGCGAGGCGCTGCGCCCGCACCTGGAGGCGGAGGACCCGCGCGTGCACGGCCGCCCCGCCGCGGAACGCTTCTCGGCCGACCGGATGGCCGCGCGCGTCGTGGCCGCGTGGCACGCGCTGCTCGAAGAGCGCGCTTAGCCGCCGCCTATACTCGCTCTGACGGGACGCCAGGCGCGTTCCGTACAGCATGAGCGGCCTCCTTCGACGCATCAGACGCCCGGGCGCCGCCGAGGAGACCCGGACAGAAGCGATCGCGCTTCCCGAGCCGGCCCACGGATCCGCCCCCGACTCCGCGCCCGTCCGCGCGGACGGGCGCCCCCTGCCCGCCGGCGTCGCCGCCGACGATCTCGAGCACCGCGGCGGCGCCGGGCGCCGCGGCAAGCTCCGCCGCCGCGTGCGGTTCCTGCGCCGCGCCCGTGAGCTCGCGCTGCGCGACCTCGGCGGCCTCGTCTACGAGGCGCACCGGCGCGACCAGGACGGCGGGACGCTCGTAAAGGAGAAGGTCCAGCACCTCGGCGTGATCGACGAGGAGCTCAACGGGCTCGAGGCCGAGCTGGTCTCGCCGCGCGGCGCGACCGTGCTGCGCGAGCCGGGTGTGGGCGGAACCTGCCCGCGCTGCCGTGAGCTGCACGCGAGCGACGCGCATTTCTGCTCGCGCTGCGGCGTGGACCTGACCGCGCTGCCCGCCGAGCCCGCGACGACCGACCCGCCCGCCGAGGAGCGGCCCACCACGGACCTGGCGCCGACCACCGATGCCCCGGCCGGCAACGGCCGCGCGTCCACCGAGGACGCCGCCGCGGCCCCCGACCACGACCGCTCCGCATGACCGAGATCGCCGACCCACCGCGCGCGACCGAGCGGGCGTGCCCGAACTGCGGCGCCGCGCTGGCACCCGACCAGGAGTGGTGCCTGAGCTGCGGCACCGCCGTCGGCACGCGGATCGCTCCGACGCCGCGCTGGCGGCTTCCCGTCTTCCTCGTGGGCTCGCTGCTCGCCCTGATCGTCGCCGCGCTCGTGCTCGCGCTGGTCGAGCTGTCGGGCGACCCGCAGCCGGTCGCGCAGGCGCCGTCCGCGACAGCGACCGCGACCCCAGCCGGCGCCCCCGCCGACGACGGCGGCAGCGCGGCGCCCGTGGCCGGCGCGACGCCCACGCCCATCCCGACCGCCGTCCCGAGCATCACGCCGGCGCCGAGCACCACGCCCGACGCCGGTTCCACCCCAGCTCCCGGCAGCACCCCCGCACCCACCACCGGCGCCCTCGCGACCTGGCCCACCGGCAAGAGCGGCTGGACCGCCGTGCTGGCGTCGACGAGCTCGCGCTCCGAGGCCGAGAAGAAGGCGCGCGCGGCCGGCGGCGGCGAGGTCGGCGTCCTGCACTCGGACGACTTCACCTCGCTGCGCAAGGGCTACTGGGTCGTCTTCTCAGGCCAGTTCGACTCGAAGAGCGCGGCAGAAAGCGCGGCCGCGGGCGCGGGCGGCGGCGCCTACGCGCGCCAGATCGTCCCCCGCTAGGAGCGCTGGGCCGACGCCACACCCGGCCACCACGGCGCGAGCCGCTGCGCCGCGGCCGAGGCGAGCGGGTGCACCGCGACCGCGTCCGTCGCACCCGGAGCGGACTCTGCGACGAGCACCGGCATCAGCGCCGCGACGGAGTCGGTCAGCGCCTCGAGCGAGTAGCCGCCCTCGAGCACCACCCCCAGCGGGGCGCCGAGCGCAGCGCACCCGCGCCGCAGCGACGCCGTCATCTCCGCGTAGCCGCGCTCGCTCACCCGGCAGCTCGCGAGCGGGTCGAGGGAGTGGGCGTCGAAGCCGGCGGAGACGAGCACCAGCTGCGGCTCCCACGCCGCCATCAGCGGCAGAACGACGTGGTCGATCAGCGAGCGGAAGGTCTCGTCGCCGGAGCGCGGCGGCACGGGCAGGTTGACCGTGTAGCCCTCGCCTTCGGCCGAGCCGAGATCGTGCGCGGGACCCGTGCCCGGGTACAGCGGCGACTCGTGGATCGAGACGAAGAGGACGCTCGGGTCGCTGCGGAAGCTCTCGTTCGTCCCGTTCCCGTGGTGGACGTCCCAGTCGACGATCAGCACGCGCTCGGCTCCGTACGCCCGCTGGGCGTGGCGCGCCGCGATGGCCGCGTTGCCGAAGAAGCAGAAGCCCATCGCCCGGTCGGGCTCGGCGTGGTGCCCGGGCGGGCGCAGCGCCGAGAAGCCGGTCGCGGCCTCGCCGGTCATCAGCGCGTCGACCAGCGCCACGCCACCGCCGGCCGCGCGCAGGGCCGCCGCGTAGGTGGTCTCGACGGCGATCGTGTCCAGGTCGACACGGCCGCCGCCGCGCGCGCTCAGCTCGTCGATGTGGCGGATGTGGCGCTCCAGATGGACGGCGCGCAGCGCATCCTGGGAGGCCGCGGGCGCCTCCACGAGCTCGCAGCCGAACCAGCCGTGGCCCTCCATCGCGGCCTCGAGCGCCACGATCCGCGCAGGACGCTCGGGGTGACCGGGCACATCGTGGGCGAGCGAGAGCTCGTGGCGCAGCCAGATGGTCCGGGGCACCCGGATACCGTAGGGCTTTCGTGGAGCGGGCCGACCTCATCGTCGTGGGCGCCGGCGCCGCCGGGCTCTACGCGTCCCTGACCGCCGCCCGCGAGGGTGCGCGCGTCGCGCTCATCTCCGCCCGCCCGCTCGCCGAGACCGCGTCCTACTGGGCGCAGGGTGGGCTCGCAGCCGCGCTCGCCCCAGACGACTCACCCGAGCAGCACGAGCAGGACACGCTGGCGGCGGGGCGCGGGATCGTGCGCCGCAGCGCCGCACGGGTCCTCTGCGCCGAGGCGCCCGAGCGCTTCCGCGACCTCGAGGCGCTGGGCGTGCGCTTCGACGCCGACGGCGACGGCAACCTCGCCCTCGGGCTCGAGGGCGGGCACTCGCGCCGCCGCGTCGCGCACGCGGGCGGCAGCGCGACGGGCCGCAGGATCCTGCGCGAGCTCTCCGCGGTCGTCGCGGAGCACCCGCGCATCGAGGTGCTCGAGGGGCGGCGCGCCGCCGCGCTGCGCCTCGACATGAACGGCCGCTGCGCGGGCCTCGACACCGACGACGAGATCGAGCGGGCGGCGCGCGCCGTCGTGCTCGCCACCGGCGGTGCCGCGGCGCTGTGGTCGCGCACGACCAACCCGCCCGGCTCGTTCGGCGCCGGCCTGCTGCTGGCCCGCGCGGCCGGCGCGACGCTCGCCGACCTCGAGTTCGTCCAGTTCCACCCCACCGCGGTCACCAACGTCGCGGGCCGCGAGGGCTTCCTCGTCTCCGAGGCCGTCCGCGGCGAGGGCGCGACGCTGCACGACGGCGACGGCGAGCGCTTCGTCGACGAGCTGGCGCCGCGCGACCACGTCGCCCGGGCGATCCGCACGGTCATGGATCGCCGCGGCGATCCCTGCGTCTACCTCGACATGCGCCCGATCGATCCGGGGCGCTTCCCCAACATCGTCGAGGCCCTGCGCGACGCGGGCCTCGACCCGATGACCGAGCTCGTCCCGGTCGCGCCCGCCGCGCACTACGTCATGGGCGGGATCGCCACCGACCTCGAGGGCCGGACCGCGGTCGGCGGCCTCTACGCGGTCGGCGAGTGCGCCTGCACGGGCCTGCACGGCGCCAACCGGCTCGCCTCGAACTCGCTCTCTGAGTGCTTCGTGTTCGGTTACCGGGCGGCCCGGGCCGGCCTCGCCGGACCGCCTTCGAGCACGCCGTCGGCGCCCGCCCCGGCCGATGTCCAGCCACCCGCGCGCGCGACGCGCGAGGCCGTCTGGCGCGACGCGGGCCTCGAGCGCGACCCGTCCGGCCTGCGGCGGCTGCTCGAGGACCCGCACCCGCTCGCCCGACTGGTGGCCGCTTCCGCGCTGGCGCGGGAGGAGAGCCGGGGCGCGCACCTCCGCGTCGACTATTCAGGGGTCGATCCCGGGCTCGACGGGTACCACTCCCTCATCGTCGCGCCGCGCGACGAGGTCACTCAGGAGGAGTGGGACTGACAGGACGTCGGTCTTAATGCGAACTCAACATTCAGCTCGTTCTGAACTAAACAGGGCAAGCGCAATCTGCCGGATTGAGGGGTCCCGCCAGGATGGCGGGCCGAGTGGGGAGAGCAGACAACGATGTACCAACTGAGCCGCTCCATCTACCGCGAGCTGGCGCCGGAGATCCTGGAGGACCACGTCGCCGCCGCCGCGGGGTCCAACCACGAGCGGGTCCTCCGGGCCTGCGAGGCCGCCGTCTACCGCCTCGCCACGGACCGCCACTACTTCGCGAAGCCGTCGAAGACGCTGTTCCGCGAGATCCGGGTCTATTTCCCGATGTCCGCGCAAGACCGCGTCTTCCGCGTCGTCGACCGCTACATGACGTTCGCCCGCCAGTGGCTCGAGGCGCAACCGTCGCACGGCTACGACATCGCGGGCAACCGCCTCGAGTGCCGGGCGACGACCCGCAAGGGGACGCCCTGCCAGCGTGTGCCGCTGCCGCTCAACGGCTACTGCCCCTCGCACCAGCACCTGGCCGACGGCGAGCGCCTCGAGCCCGGGGTCGTACCCTCGCCGGGCACGCAAGTCGCCGCATAACTAATCTGCGGCCGATGCGCGTCGGCTTCATCGGCCTCGGCATCATGGGTTCGCGGCAAGCCGCGAACCTCGTCCGCGCCGGCCACGACCTGCGCGTGTTCAACCGGACCCGCGAGACCGCGCGGGCCTGGGCCGCGGAGCACAAGGCCGAGGTGGCCGACAGCCCGCGCGCGGCCGCCGAGGGCGCCGACGCCGTGATCACGATGGTGGTCGACGGCGCGCAGGTCGAGGCGATGCTCCTGGGCGAGGACGGCGCGGTCGCCGGCGCGCCCGCCGGCACGCTGTTCATCGACTGCTCGACGATCGCCCCCGCCGACGCGCGGCGGCTCGGCGAGACCCTGCGCGAGCAGGGCCATGGCCTCGTCGACGCCCCCGTCACCGGCTCGGCCCCGAAGGCCGAGGACGGCACGCTCACGATCATGGCCGGCGGGAGCGACGAGGACATGCGGCGCGCGATGCCGTTGCTCGAAGCGATGGGCGCGAAGATCGTGCACGCCGGCGAGGTCGGCCAGGGCCAGGCGGTGAAGGTCATCTCCAACTCCGTCAGCGCGATCAACTGCGCCGCGATCGCGCAGGCCCTCGTCGTCGGGCGGCGTGCCGGGGTCGACCTCGAATCGCTGGTCGCGGTGATGGGCGCCGGGTCGGCGAACTCGACCATGCTCGAGCTCAAGGCCCGCCCGATGCTCGAGCACGACTTCTCCCCCCTCTTCAAGCTCGAGCACATGCTCAAGGACGTCGGGCTATGCCTCGACGAGGCGCAGGCGGCGGGGGCGCCGTTCCTGTTCGCCGCGCTGGCGCGCGAGCTCTATGGAGCCGGGGTCGGGCGCGGCCTGGGCGAGCAGGACTTCGCGGCCGTCCTCGAGGTCGTCGAGGACCTCGGCGGGACGAAGGTCTGATCTTCGTCCTTAACCGGCGTTTCTGGACCAGTCATATTAGAAGTAAGTTGACCATTTGCAGGGAGATTATGAGATCTCGCGACTTTGTGCATAGTATGTGACGTCTCGTCATCAGGTGTGTCCCCTGGCGAGACGGGGCAGTACGCAGTCGTCCGATCCACCCTCTCTCTACGGATCTAATGCCAATCGCTTTCAAGGAATGGGCTGTCACTGTGCGCGCGCTCGCCGAGGGCGAGCAGCTGGTCACCTTGCGCAAGGGCGGTATCCGCGAACCCAACAAGCACTTCGAGGTCGAGCACGATCGCTTCTTCCTCTACCCGACGTTCGACCACCAGCGCCGTGACCTGGTGCGCGAGTCGCACCAGCCCGAGCTCCGCCGCGCCCTCGAGGAGGGTGTCTGGGCCGAGGGCGAGCCGCCGGCCGGCGCGCTGACCCAGGACGGCGGGATCCACCAGCCCGACCGGGTGCGCATCCGCGCCTGGGCGGAGGTCGCGGGCTCCTGGACCGTCACGGATCGCCGTGCGGTGGAGGAGCTCTCGCCGTTCTACGTATGGACGCCGGACTACGCCGAGAAGCGGCTGGCCTGGAAGCGCCACCACCCGCTCCACGTGCTGCTCCTGCGCACCTACCGGATCCCGCGCCCCGTGACCGTCAAGGTCCGTGACGACCACGGCGGCTGCCGCTCGTTCCTCGAGATCACCCGCGACCTCCCCTTCGAGGGCACGCCCGTGCTCTCCGACGAGGAGTTCGAGCGTGCCTCGGAGATCATCGCCGGCATCGCCGACGGCCGCGGCGCCCCCGCGTACGCGTAGGGCGCCGCTCGAGCAGGCGCCTCGGCGGGAACGCCTGCCACCGCCTGCTCGAGCGTCTCGATGTCGATCTTCTTCATCTGCAGCATCGCGGC
The DNA here is from genome assembly GCA_039934455.1 of Solirubrobacteraceae bacterium. Lineage (GTDB taxonomy): Bacteria > Actinomycetota > Thermoleophilia > Solirubrobacterales > Solirubrobacteraceae > DASQFQ01. The sequence goes on along the minus strand of JBDTMF010000040.1, from coordinate 7,631 downwards.
CATGACGCGCTGCGACGTCTCAGGGTCGGTCGCTGAGAGCTGGCATGTGCATGCCAAGACGACGGGATGGCGGCAAACTCATCGGTGCGGCCGCGGCGCCAGCCCGACGGTCGCGGCGGAGTCGAGCACGCGCTCGATCTTCGCCTCGACCGCGCCGGGGCCGGCGGAGGGCACGTAGAAGACGCAGCGGTCGACGCCGGCCTCCGCGTAGCGCTCGAGGCGCTCCGGGCGCGACGGCGCCGCGTTGACGGTGATGCCGATCTCCTTTCCGGCGTCGGCGGCGCGAGCGCGCAGCTCCCCGACCCGCGCGAGCAGCGCGTCATCGCCGCGGACGACGTTGGGCATCCAGTGGTCGCCATAGGCGAGCACCCGGTCGAGCACGCGCGGGCCGTTGCCGCCGACGAGGATCGGCGGGTGGGGGCGCTGGATCGGCTTGGGCCACGACCAGATGCGCTCGAAGCGCACGTGGCGGCCTGCGTAGCTCGCCTCGTCGTCACGCCAGATGGCCTGCATCGCCTCGATGTGCTCGCGCATGAGGCCGAAGCGCGTGCGCGGCTCGACGCCGTGGTTGCGCATCTCCTCCTCGTTCCAGCCGGCCCCGACGCCGAACAGCAGGCGCCCGCCGGACAGGTGATCGACGCTGGCCACGGCCTTGGCGCAGGCGATCGGCTCGTGCTGGGGGACGAGCAGGATGCCGAGGCCGATGCGGACCGTCTTCGTGGCCGCAGCCGCGTGGGTCGCGGCGACGAACGGGTCGAGCAGGCGGCTGTACTCGCGCGGGAGCTCACCGCCGGCCGGGTACGGCGTCGCCCGGCTCGCGGGGATATGCGTGTGCTCCGGGAAGAAGACCGACTCGAACCCGAGCGCCTCGGCGCGACTCGCCAGCCACGCCGGGGTGACCGACTCGTCCGTCGCGAAGATGGCGAGGCCGAGGTCCATCAGAGCTGCGTCGGGTCGGTCGGCAGGCCGAGCAGGACGCGCCCGGTCAGCTCCCACGTCGCGGGCGCGACGAGCATGTGCTGGGTGGCCGCGTGGGCGTCGCGCAGTCGGCGCTGCAGCGGGCTGGACTCATAGATCGCGCTGCCGCCGCCCAGCCGGAACGCGGCCTCGGTGGCCTGCACGCCGGCCGCGGCGGCGTGGGTGGCCGCGAGCCGCAGCCCGGCCCGGCGCAGCAGGTCGACGCCGCCGTCCTCGACGGCGCGCTCCCAGGCCTCGCCGATGGCCTCCTCGAGCAGCGCGCGCGCCGCGCGCACCGCGGCCTCCGCGCGGGCGACCTCCGCCTGCACGGTCGCCCGCTCGGCGAGCGTGCGCCGCGCGCCGGTGGGGACCTTGCCGCCGGCCAGCGCGACGAGGTCGTCGAGCGCGCCGCGAGCGATCCCGAGGCAGACGGCCGAGATAGCCAGCGCGAGCAGGCCGAACAGCGGGAACGCGTACAGCGGCCCCGCCTGCACCGGCGCGTCGCTGAAGACCGAGGCGCTGCGGTCGGCCGGGACGTGCACGTCAGCGAGCTCGATGTCGTGGCTGCCGGTGGCGCGCAGCCCGATGACATGCCAGGTGTCGTGGATCGTGAACTCCTCCGCCGGCGCGAGCATGAGCCGCACGTCGGGCATCCCGTTGGGGAGCATGCGCGGAGCGCCGCCGTCGTCGACCACGACGCAGCCGCCCATCAGCCAGCCGGCGTGCCGGCACCCGCTCGCGAACGGCCAGCGGCCGCTGACGCGGAACCCACCGGGCTCGGGACTCGCGCGGCCCTTCGGCGCGAAGACCCCGGCGACCATGGTCCCCGGCTCGGCGTAGATCGCGCGGGCGCTCTCCTCGGGCAGGTAACCGGCGAGCAGCCCGCTGGTGGCGGCGATGGCGACGCACCAGGCGGCGGCCGCGTCGCCCGCGGCCAGCGCCCGGACCGCGGCGGTGAGCGTCCCGGGGTGCGCCTCCAGGCCGCCGGCGGCCGCGGGGACGCAGAGCCGGAACAGGCCCGCGTCGGCGAGCTCGGTGACCAGCGCCTCGGAGAGCCGCCGGTCCTTCTCGGCCTGGGGCGCGAGATCGGCGGCGGTGGCGGCGAGACGCCGGGCCGCGTCCACGGGGTCGATCGTGCCGGTCAGATCACCCATGGTGACGGAACCGGCGCCGAGAAGACATCTGAACGGTAGCGTTCGGTCGATGAGGCGATCCGTCCGAGCCGCGGCGCTCTTCACCCTCGCAGCCGCGCTCCTCGCCGCCGCACCCGCCGCCGGCCAGCTGCCGATCCCGACGGTCGTCCCCACCGCGGTCCCGACCGTCCCGCCCGTCCTCCCGCAGGGCCCGGACCCGCAGCCCTACCAGGCCAACGACGGCCGCGGCTTCCACGACATCCTGCCCTCCGGCACCCGTGGGCTCTACAACGGCGCCGACCTCGCCGCGTTCCTGGGGACCGGCCGCACGGTGCCGCACTGCTGCGAGCAGCTCGGGATGTACGCCGGCCTCCTCTCGGCGACCCCCGGCCTCAAGGAAGCCGACATCCCGAACTACTTCAAGGACTCGAGCTTCGGCGTGCGCGAGGGCGACGTCGAGCGGCGGTACGCCCCGCGCGGCGACGTCACGATCCTGCGCGACAAGGGCTTCGGCGTCCCGCACGTCTACGGCCGCGACCGCGACGGCGCGATGTTCGGCCTCGGCTACGCGGCCGCCGAGGACCGCCTGTTCTTCATGGACGCGCTGCGCCACGCGGGCCGCGGGCAGCTCTCGAGCTTCGCCGGCGGCTCCAACGCCAAGCAGGATGCGGACCAGTGGGACGTCGCGCCCTACACCGAGGCCGACCTCGAGCGCCAGACCAAGCCGCCGCCTGGGTTCCCGCCCGCGCTCGCGGCGACGATCTCGTCCGACGCCGACAACTACGTCGCCGGGATCGACCAGTACATCACCGAGGCGAAGCTCGACCCGACCAAGATGCCCGGCGAGTACGCGGCGATCGGGCGCCCGCAGGGCCCCGAGCCGTGGAAGCGGGCGGACCTCGTCGCGGCGGCGTCGCTCGTCGGCGGCATCTTCGGCAAGGGCGGCGGCGAGGAGATCGCCTGGACGGAGATCAAGCACGCCCTCGACGCCCGCTTCAAGCGGTCGCGCGCGAAGAGGATCTTCCGCGACTTCCGCGCCGCGGAGGACCCCGAGGCGCCGACGACGATCCTCAGCCGCAAGCGCTTTCCCTACCAGGGCCCGCCGCGCAAGCTCGCGAAGGGCAGCCGCGCGATCTACAACCGCGGCTCGCTGCGCAGGCTCGACGTGGCGTCCGGCGCCTCGGCCGGCGCGAGCGCCGGCAGGAAGGGCCTGCTCGACGGGCTGCTCGCCTTCCCGAAGGCCGCCTCGAACGCGATGCTCGTGAGCGCGCGCGAGTCGGCCACCGGGAGGCCGCTGATGGTGGCCGGGCCGCAGGTCGCCTACTTCAACCCGCAGATCCTCATGGAGCAGGACGTCCACGCGCCCGCGGCGGCCGGCAAGCCGGGCATCGACGCGCGCGGCGCATCCTTCATCGGCCTCAACCTCTACGTCCAGCTCGGGCGCGGGCGCGATTACGCGTGGAGCGCGACCTCGGCGGGCCAGGACCTGATCGACACCTACGCGGTCGAGCTCTGCCAGGACGACCGCCACTACCGCTTCCGCGGCCGGTGCGAGCCGATGGAGCTGATCGAGCGCGTCAACGCCTGGCAGCCGTCCCCCGGCGACTCGACCCCGGCGGGCACGCAGCGGCTGCGGGCGCTGCGCACGAAGCTCGGGCTCGTGGCCGGGTACGCGACGGTCGGGCGCAAGAAGGTCGCGCTGACGCGGCTGCGCTCGACCTACTTCCACGAGATCGACTCCGCGGTCGGCTTCATGCGCTTCAACGACCCGGCCCAGATCCGCAGCGCCGCCGACTTCCAGCGCGCCGCGAGCGACATCGGCTACACGTTCAACTGGTTCTACACGGACGCCAAGCAGATCGCCTACTTCAACTCCGGCGCCAACCCGGCGCGGCCGAAGGGCCTGGACCCGAACTTCCCCGTCTGGGGCAAGCCGAAGTTCGAGTGGAAGGGCTTCAACCCCGACACCAACACGTCGAAGCTCACTCCGTTCTCCGCGCACCCGCAGGTGATCGACCAGCGCTACCTCGTGTCCTGGAACAACAAGCAGGCCAAGGGCTTCCGCGGCGCCGACTCCAACACGTTCAGCTCCGCCTACCGCTCGCTGCTGCTCGAGGACCGGCTGAAGCCGCTCATCAAGGGGTCGCGCAAGGCCACGCTGACGGGGATGATCGACGCGATGGAGCAGGCGGGCACGACCGACCTGCGCGCCCATGTCGACCTGCCGCTCGCCCTTCGCATCATCGGGAAGCCGAAGGATTCGAGCCTGCGCCGCGGGGTCGACCTCCTGCGCGCCTGGAACCGCTCCGGCGGCCAGCGCAAGGACACGAACGGCGACAAGGTCTACGACCACGCCGCGGCGATCCGGCTGCTGGACGCCTGGTGGCCGCTGTGGGTGCGCGCGCAGTTCCGCCCCGCGCTCGGCGCCAAGGCCTTCAAGGCGATCGAGGCCGCCGTGCAGCTCGACAACGAGCCCAACAACCACGGCGACCACCTCGGCTCGGCCTACCAGACCGGCTGGTACGGCTATGTCCGCAAGGACCTGCGCACGGTGCTTCACCGCAAGGTCAAGGGCAGGTACGCCCGCAGGTACTGCGGCGGCGGCAAGCTCAAGCGCTGCCGGCAGGTGCTGCGGCGCTCGCTGCGCGACGCGATCCGCGCCGCCCGCGGCGACATCTACGGCCACGACGCGGTCTGCGCGATCGTGAAGCCGCCGGCCGACCAGTGGTGCTTCGACGCCGTCCGCCAGCGCCCGGTCGGGGGCGCGACGCAGCCGCTGATCCACTGGATCAACCGCCCGACCTACCAGCAGGTCACGGAGATCCAGCACACGGCGCCACGCTGAGCGGGCGGCACGCCCGTTCCTGCCACCCGCCGGAGGAACGGTTACGGCCGAGCGGGGGTGGCGCACCGCGCAGAGCCTCGAGGGCCGACGGCGGGCGATGTCGAAGGCGCCGGAGCGACGGGCGTGAAAGTAGGAATGGTCACCGCCGTTGGGAAACACCACGACGGGCGCGCCCGTGCCGAGTGCGCGCCGCGCCCCGTGGCCAGCGCCGCAGCGACCACCCACCGGCGGCCCCGTCCAACGCGCCACCCACGACGCACCTTCGTCGCAGGAAGAGCCACCGCGGCACCCTACCGCCGAGCCGCCCTAGCCTCATGGGGATGACTCACTTCCGACTCGCCGACATCGACGTGCCCCGGATCGGCCTGGGCACCAACCGGCTCACGACCGCGTCCGACCACGTGACCTTCGTCCGCGAAGCGGTGGCCGCCGGCGTACGCCACATCGACACCGCGCACCTCTACACCGGCGGCGACAGCGAGCGCGCGATCGGCGAGGCGCTCGATGGCACCTCCGAGGACGTGCTCATCGCGACCAAGGGCGGCTTCGGCGGCGCCGGCCAGGGCCGCCCCGAGGTGCTGCAGGCCCAGATCGAGCAGAGCCTGCGCTCGCTGCGCACCGACGCGATCCGCCTCTACTACCTGCACCGCGTCGATCCGGAGACGCCGCTCGAGGAGAGCCTCGGAGCGATCAAGGCGTACGTCGACCGCGGCGCCATCTGCCACGTCGGGGTGTCGGACGTCGGCGTGGAGCAGATCGAGCAGGCCCGCGGGGTCGTCCCGATCGCCGCCGTGCAGAACCGCTACAGCCCGGCCGACCGCGGGCACGACGACGTCGTCGACTTCTGCACGCGCGAAGGGATCGCGTTCGTGCCGTACTACCCGCTGCGCGGCGACGACCCGCGCGTGACGGCCGCCGCCGAGCGCCTCGGCGTGACGGAGAACACGGTCAAGCTCGCCTCGCTGCTGCGCCGGTCGCCCGTCGTGCTTCCCATCCCCGGGACGCTGTCGATCGAGCATCTGCGCGAGAACCTCCAGGCACTCGAACTCGAGCTGGACGACCCGGACGACATCGGCGCCTGAGGGCAGCGCCGGCGGCGCTCGAACACGGCTGGGGGACGCGTGGCCATTTGCCGCCTGCAGATCACCCTCGCCGTCCAGGGCTGAGAGGATCGACGCCGTGCTCGCCCTCGTCGCGCTGACCTTGAGCCTCGCCGCCCAGGCGCTTGCGCCGCCGCTGCCCTGCACGGGCTGCTCCCGGCCCAGGGCGACGACGCCGCCGTGGCAGGTCCAGCTCCAGGGGCGCGTCGACACCTCCGTGCGCGCTCGGTTCTTCGACATCGACGGCGACGAGCCGGCCCGGACGGTGCGGGCGCTGCACCGTCGCGGCCGCAAGGTCGCGTGCTACATCAGCGCCGGCTCGTGGGAGGACTTCCGCGCGGACAAGAGCGCCTTCCCGCCCGCGGTGCTCGGCAGGGTCTACGCGGGATACCCCGATGAGCGCTGGCTCGACATCCGCCGCATCGACCTGCTCGCGCCGATCCTGAGAGCTCGGCTCGACGCGTGCCGGGCGAAGGGCTTCGACGGTATCGATCCCGACAACCTCAACGGCTTCGAGAACCCCACCGGCTTCCCGCTGACCAGAGCCGATCAGCTCCGCTTCAACACGTGGCTGGCGAACGAGGCGCACGCGCGCAACCTGAGCGTCGGGCTGAAGAACGACGGCCCCCAGGCGCGTGTGCTCGCCCCGTACTTCGACTGGGTGATCGTCGAGGAGTGCATCGAGCAGGGCAACTGCGGTGAGTACGCGCCCTTCACGCGCGCCGGCAAGGCGGTCTTCGCGATCGAGTACCGGAAGCGGACACGCCGGGCCTGCGCCGTCGCGAGGCGCCGCAGGATCAGCGTGGTGTTCAAGCCACCGAGCCTCAGGGCGCCGCGGCGAACCTGCGCCGGCGTGCACCGCTGACAGCCGGCTGCCGATGACCAGAGCTCCCACGCGACGCGGTACAACGGTGCGCGTGGCTACGCAACTGCCTGACGTTGTCGTGCGAATCGCCGATGGGACCGACACCCGCGCGATCGCGTCGTTGCGCTCGGTGTGGACCGCCGACGTAGTCGAGGCGCATCCTGACTTCGAAACGCGCATGGGCGCCTGGATCGCCGGCGAAGGCGATCGCCGCACGACCTGGCTCGCCAGCCTCGGTGAATCGCCGGTCGGCATGGCGTCGCTATTCGAGTATCGGCGGATGCCTCGCCCACGAGTCCCGGACTCGCTGTGGGGCTACGTCGCCAACCTGTTCGTGCGCGATAACGTCCGCAATCGCGGCGTCGGCTCGGCGCTGCTCACGAGCATCACCTCGGCTGCCGACGAGCGCGGCTACGCGCGCCTCGTGCTCTCGCCCAGCGCGAGGGCTCTGCCGTTCTTTCGACGGGCCGGCTTCATCGTTCCGGATGAGGCGGCGGGCGGCGATCGCTTGCTCGTGCGTTCCAGCTCGCGAGGATAGGCGCGTCGACGCCGACCGGCCGACGTGTCCAGGGAGCCTGCTCAGCTCGAATCCGCCGATCAGCGATGAGTTCACGCGATCGAGTAGGTCTCTACCTGCATGAGCGATAGAAAAGTGATTCTCAAGATGGTCATGTCTCTCGACGGTTTTGTCACCAGCCCCGACGGGACCCATGAATGGATGTTCGAGTGGT
>JBDTMF010000039.1:0-25188 GCA_039934455.1 Solirubrobacteraceae bacterium | reverse complement strand
AGGTCGACCGCCCCGACGCGCGCATCGCCGAGGTGGTCGACGAGGTCTACGAGCTGTTCCTCGACCTCGACGCCGACGAGGAGCAGATCGAGTTCCCGATCGTCTACTGCAACGCGCGCGCCGGCCGCGCGGGGCTCGAGGCCGACGTCGACGCGCTCGCCGAGGACCTCACGCCGCTGATGGACCTGCTGCTCGAGCACATCCCGGCGCCGACCTACGACCCCGACTTCCCACTCCAGGCGCACGTCACCAACCTCGACGCGTCGCTCTACGTCGGGCGCCTTGCGCTCTGCCGCGTGCGCAACGGGACGATCCGCAAGGGCCAGCCGATCGCCTGGTGCCGCGCCGACGGAACCATCCAGAACGCCCAGGTCGGCGACCTCTTCGTCACCGACGCGCTCGACCGCGTCGAGGCCGAGGAGGCCGGGCCGGGCGAGATCATCGCCGTCGCCGGCATCCCGGAGGTCACGATCGGCGAGACGCTCGCCGACCGCGACGACCCGCGCCCGCTGCCGGTCATCACCGTCGACGAGCCCTCGCTGTCGGTCACGATCGGCATCAACACCTCGCCGCTGGCCGGTCGCGACGGCGGCAAGCTCACCGCCCGCCAGGTCAAGAACCGGCTGGACCTGGAGCTGATCGGCAACGTCTCCCTGCGCGTGAACGACACGGAGCGCCCCGAGGTCTGGGAGGTCCAGGGCCGTGGCGAGCTTCAGCTCGCGATCCTCGTCGAGATCATGCGCCGCGAGGGCTTCGAGCTGACCGTCGGCCAGCCCCAGGTGCTCACGCGCGAGATCGAGGGCAAGACCCACGAGCCGCGCGAGCGCATGACCATCGACGTGCCCGAGGACTACGTCGGCGTCGTCACGCAGCTGCTCGCGCTCCGCAAGGGCCGGATGGAGCACATGGTCAACCACGGCACCGGCTGGGTCCGCCTCGACTACGCCGTGCCGGCGCGCGGGCTGATCGGCTTCCGGACCGAGTTCCTCACCGAGACGCGCGGCACGGGGATCCTCCACCACGTCTTCGACGGCTGGGAGCCCTGGGTCGGCGAGCTGCGCACGCGCCCGAGCGGGTCCCTGGTGGCCGACCGCCGCGGCACCGCGGCGACCTTCGCGCTGATGAACCTCCAGGAGCGCGGCACGCTGTTCGTCGGGCCGGGCGAGGAGGTCTACGAGGGCATGGTGGTGGGCGAGAACGCCCGCTCCGACGACCTCGACGTGAACGCCACCAAGGAGAAGCAGCTCAACAACATCCGCTCCTCCACCTCCGAGGTGCTGGTGCGGCTCGTGCCCCACCGGCAGCTCTCGCTCGACCAGGCGCTGGAGTTCCTGCGCGAGGACGAGTGTGTCGAGGTGACCCCTGAGCGGGTGCGGCTGCGCAAGGCCGTGCTGGCGAAGACGGACCGCGTCAAGGCCGGCCGCCGGTCACGCGCGAACGCCGCTCCCGTCTGAGGTTCGGTCTCCGCAGGCGTTCGCGGCGTTGCACCGCGAACGCCGACTTCAACGCCTACCGGCGGTTGTCGCGCGAGCGACCGCCGCGGTTGCTGCTGCGGCCGCCCCGGGTGGCGCCGCCGCCGTTGCGCTGCGGCTGGTGCTGCGGGCGCGGCGAGACGTGCGGGGCGAAGCCCGCGCGCTCGAAGTCGCTCTGGAGGCCGAGCTTGTTCGCGATGGCGCCGATGTCGCGCGCCTGGTCGCCCATCACGAAGGTGATGGCGAGCCCGTCGCGGCCCGCGCGGCCGGTCCGGCCCGTGCGGTGGACGTAGCCGTCCTGGTCCTCGGGCGCGTCGAAGTTGACGACGTGCGTGATGTCGGCGACGTCGATCCCGCGGGCGGCGACGTCCGTCGCGACCAGCGTGTCGACGTCCCAGCGCTCGAACGCGGCGAGCGCGCGCTCGCGCTGGTTCTGGGTCTTGTTGCCGTGCAGCGCGAGCGCCTTCATGCCGCGCGTGCCGAGGCGCTTGACGAGCCGGTCCGCGCCGCGCTTGGTGCGGACGAACACGAGCGCGAGGCCGCGGTCGCCCTCGAGCTGGTCGACGAGCGCGTCGAGCTTGGCCTCGTGCAGGACCTGGACGAAGCGGTGCTCGACCTGCGCGGTCTTCTCCGCGGTCGGCCGGTGGGCGTGGTGGCGCGCCTTGCGGGTGTACGCGCGCGCCAGGTCGCCGGCGCCGCCGGCGAGCGTGGCCGAGAACAGCAGCGTCTGGCGCTCGACCGGCGTGCGCGAGACGATGCGCTCGAGATCGGGGCGGAAGCCCATGTCCATCATGCGGTCGGCCTCGTCGAGGACGAGGATCCGGATGCGGCCGAGGTCGATGTCGCCCCGGTTCATGAGGTCGAGGAGGCGGCCGGGGGTGGCCACGAGCAGGTGGGCGCGGCGGGCGTTCTTGGCCTGGCGCTCGATGCCGACGCCGCCGTAGACGGCGGCGACGGTCAGCCCGAGGGCCTTGGCGACGTCGGTCGCGTCGTCGACGATCTGGCCGGCGAGCTCCCGGGTCGGGGCGAGCACGAGCGCGGCGGGGCGGGCGTTGCCGGCCTGCAGGCGCTCGAGGATCGGCAGGACGAAGGCGAGCGTCTTGCCGGAGCCGGTGGGCGACTCGGCGAGGACGTCGTGGCCGGCCAGCGCGTCGGGGATGACGAGCTTCTGGACGGCGAAGGGTTCGGTGATGCCGCGGCGGGCGAGGGCGCCCGTAGCGGCAGACGATACGCCGAGATCGGCGAAGGTCTGGGACGACATATGGGGTGCTGCTCCTTACGTGTGGTGCGGGAGATTCGACGGACCCGGACCACGCGAGAGCGCACTCAAAGGCTCAAACCTCACGGATGGCGGCGCCATCCATGCAAAGCACGCTAGCAGCCTTCCTGAACACGGCTCGTACGTGTGGCCAGACGCTCAAGCCGCCCGAAAGCTCAGCCGACACCAATCCGGTGCCATGGATGCGCACCCGTCGTCTCCTGCCGCTGCTCGCCTCAGCAGTGGCGCTGCTGGCATGCCCGGGAGCGGCCTCGGCGGGGATCACGCAGTTCACCACGAGCCTCACCCCCGGCGTCGTGCCCACCGACATCACCACCGGCCCCGACGGCAACCTCTGGTTCACGGAGCAGGGCGGCCTCGGCGGGATCGGGCGGATCACCACCGCCGGCGCCATCACCGAGTACAGGGCAGGCCTCACACCCGGCTTCTCGATCGGCGGGATGCCCAGCCACATCACCAGCGGGCCGGACGGCGCGCTCTGGTTCACGGCCGAGGGCGGCGCCGGGCTGATCGGCCGCCTGGACCCCGCGACCGGCAAGGTCACCGAGTTCTGCACTGGGCTCACGCGGAACATGAAGCCGACCGGCATCGCGCCTGGTCCCGACGGCAACCTCTGGTTCACCGAGCGCGCCGGCGGCGGCGCGATCGGGAAGGTCACGCCCAGCGGCGACATCACCGAGTACACCGCCGGCCTGACGCCGGGCGGCGAGCCCACCGACATCGTCGCGGGCCCCGACGGCAAGCTGTGGTTCACCCTCAGCGCGAACCCCGGCGGCGTCGGCCGGATCGACCCCGCCACGGGTGACATCACCGAGTTCCGCGACCGCCTCACCCCCGACGCCGGGCCGAGCCACATCGTCGGGCACTCCAACGGCAGGCTCTACTTCACGGAGGCGAGCGACCCCGGCGCGATCGGCCGCGTCAGGACCTCCGGCAGGGTCGACGAGTACACCGCGGGCCTGACACCCGGCCAGCGCCCGACGGGGATCGCCGAGGGCGGCGACGGCGCGCTCTGGTTCACCACCAGTGCCGACCCCGGCCGCATCGGCCGCTTCTCCCCGGACACGAAGGCGATCACCGAGCTCAGCGGCGGCCTCACCCCCGGCTCCAAGCCCTCTGGCATCACCCGCGGCCCCGACGGCAACGTCTGGCTCACGCAGAGCGCGTTCCCCGGCCGCATCGCCCGCGTCACGGTCCCGCCCGTGGCAGAGCTCGAGGTCCAGGAGGGTGACGGCGACACCGGGCGGCAGGAGCAGCACGGCGTCCTCGAGGCGACGATCACCGCGAACTCGCAGACGACGACCTTCCACGTCGAGTACGGGCCCGACGAGACCTACGGATCGGCCTCTTCCGAGGGGTCCGCCGGCAAGGTCGCGCAGCCCAAGGAGTTCGGCGTCGACCTCCCGCTCGAGCCCGGCGGGCACTACCACGCGCGCGCCGTCGCCAGGAACACCTCGGGCGTGGGCGCCTCCGACGATCTCGAGCTCTGGGTCGGCGCCGACGGCGAGATCTCCGGCACCGACCCCGGCGACCGCGACGACAAGCCCGGGCCGGCCGCGACTCCCACGCCCGCGCCCCCCGCCACCGATGACCACGGCACGAGCGACGCCCCCGCAGCCGATGGCTCCACCCCCGCCCCGCCGGCGCTCGGCGAGGCCGTCGTCCTCCGCCCGCTCAGCGGCTCGGTCCGCTTCAAGGCCCGCGGCGCCTCCGGCTACTCCGACCTCGGGGCCGGGGCGCACGTCCCCGTCGGCTCGATGGTCGACACGCGCCACGGCCGCGTCGCGCTGCAGAGCGCCCGCGACAGCCACGGCACCACCCAGACCGGCACGTTCTGGGGCGGCGTCTTCCAGGTCCGCCAGCGCCGTGACAACCACGGCATCACCGACCTGCACCTGCGCGGCGGTCGCTTCACCGGCTGCGGCACCGGCGTGCGGGCCGGCGCCTCGGCCCTGGCCCGCGAGGCCCAGGGCAGGCACCGCGTCGTCCGCCGCCTCTGGGGCAAGGACAGCCACGCGCGCTTCCGCACCCACGGGCGCGACAGCGTCGCCACCGTGCGCGGGACCCAGTGGGTGACCACGGACCGCTGCGACGGGACGCTCACGAAGGCGCGCGAGGGCAAGGTCCTCGTGCGCGACCTGCGTCGCTCGCGCAGCGTCCTGCTGACGGCGGGGCACGCCTACCTCGCCCGCCACACGCGGCACTAGCGCGATGCTCCGGGGCAGGCAGGGGCTGGTGCTGCTGGTCGCGACGCTCGCCGCCGTGGCACTCGCACTCGTCGCCCGCGACGTTCACGTGCTCGACGGGGTCGAGGACGAGACCGTCGCCATGCGCTTCGAGGCCCGCGGCGCGCAGCCGGCCGGCGAGGTCGCCGTCGTCGCGATCGACGACGTGACCTTCTCCGACCTCGAGGTGCAGTGGCCGTTCAAGCGCTCGCTGCACGCGCGCGCGATCGACGCGCTCCGCCGCGCCGGCGCCAGGCAGATCGTCTACGACGTCCAGTTCACCGAGCCGACCACCGCGCGCGAGGACCATGCGCTGTTCCGCGCCGTCCGCCGCGCGGGCGACGTCGTGCTGGCCACCACGGAGACCGACGGCCACGGCGGGACGAACGTGCTCGGCGGCGATCAGAACCTCCGCCTCGCCGGCGCGCACGCGGCCGCCGCGAACCTCGAGACCGACCGCGGCGGCGTCATCCACCGCTTCCCCTACGCCTCGGGCGGCCTGCCCAGCGTCGCCGTCGTCGCGGCCGGGCTCGCCGGCGGGCGCCGGCTCTCGCCCAGCGCCTTCGACCGCGACGGCGCCTGGATCGACTACGCCGGCCCGCGCGCGACGGTGCCGACCAGCTCGTTTTCAGACCTCGTCAATGGGAAGCTCGATCCGGGGCGGTTCCGCGGCCGCATCGTGGTCGTCGGCGCGACGGCGCCGACCCTGCAGGACGTGCACTCGACGCCGACCGCCAGCGACCGGCTGATGTCCGGCCCGGAGATCCAGGCCAACACGATCGCAACCGCGCTGCACCGCCTCCCGCTGCGCGACGCCCCCGGCTGGACCGGCCTGCTCGCGCTGCTGCTGCTCGCCACGGCGCCCGCGATCGCCCACATGCGCACCCGCGGGCTCAGGGCCGCGGCGATCTCACCGGTCGCCGCCCTCGCGTTCGCCGGCGTCGCCCAGCTCGCGTTCGCGCGCGGCTGGATGGTGCCCGTCACGTATCCCCTGCTCGCGCTGGGGCTCAGCACCCTCAGCACGATGACCGCCGGCTTCGTCTCCGAGCGCCGTGAGCGCGCGCGCGTCGTCGAGCACAACGACCTGCTCGAGCAGCGTGTACGCGAGCGCACCGCGGAGCTGCGCGAGACGCTGCTCGACGTCGTGCGCCGGCTCGGCCAGGCGGTGGAGTCGCGCGACGGCGACACCGGCGAGCACATCGAGCGCATCAGCCGGCTCTGCCGACAGCTCGCGCGCGCGGTCGGATGCGCCGAGGACGAGGCCGAGCTGATCGGGCAGGCGAGCACCATGCACGACGTCGGCAAGATCGGCATCCCCGACAGCGTGCTGCTCAAGCCGTCGCGGCTCGACCCCGAGGAGTGGGAGCTGATGCAGTCGCACACGACGATCGGCGCCGCGATCCTCGCGGGCTCGAGCTCACCGCTGGTGCAGATGGCCGAGTCGATCGCGCTGACCCACCACGAACGCTGGGACGGGACCGGCTACCCGGCCGGACTGCGCGGCGAGGCGATCCCGCTCGCGTCGCGCATCTGCGCGGTCTGCGACGTCTTCGACGCGCTGCTCTCCGAGCGCCGCTACAAGCACGGCTGGACGATGGACAAGGCGATCGCGGAGCTCAAGGCCCAGCGCGGTCGCCACTTCGACCCCGCGCTCGTCGACGCGTTCGTCGGGCTGGTGCCCGGCCTCGAGGAGCAGTGGCCCGCCGACGCCCGGGAGGGGGACCCGAGCGTCGGCGTGCTCACGTTCGATCAGTCGACGGCGGCGGGCGCCACCGAGCGGATCCACTCGCGCAAGGCGTCGCCGCCCACGCGGGCGTAGACGCCGGGCCTGCCCGGGCGGGCACAGCCCTCGCCGTAGCTCGTCGCGCCGACGACCTTCGGCGCGCCGGCGGCGTCGCGGCCGAACATCGGGCCGCCGGAGTCGCCCTGGCAGGTGTCCGTGCCGCCCTGCGGGTAGCCGGCGCACAGCATCGTGGCGGCCTCGAAGTCGCTGTAGGCGCCGGCGCAGTAGGCGTCCGTGGTGACCGGCACCTTGGCCTTCTGGAGCGTGGCGGGCGTGTCGCCGCCCTCCGAGGTCGTGCCGAAGCCGACGATCTCCTCGAGCGCGCTCGGGGCCCACAGGCTCGCGCCGCCGGTGCCGACGACGTGGGTGGGCGTCCTGGTCGAGTTGCGCGACAGCTTGAGCAGCGTGATGTCGTGGCCCGTGGTGGCGAGATAGTCGGGCTCGACGATCGCCTGCGAGACCGGGACGAGCTCGCCCTGGCCGGGCTGGTTGGACCCGATGCGCACGTCGATCAGCGGTGCGGGCCAGGCGGCGGGCGAGGCCACGGCGGCACCGGTGATCGAGCCGCAGTGGCCGGCGGTGAGGACGTAGTTGGGCGCGATCAGCGTCCCCGTGCAGAGGAAGCTCTGGCCGAAGCTGATCTCGGCGACGGACGGATACTCGCCCGCCGCGGCGTCCGAGCCCCCGACGATGGCCATCGAGGGGGCGGCGGAGAGCGCGAGCGCCGCGCCGGCCGCGGCCAGCGCGAGGGGAAGTCTGCGAAGGAATGTCATGCCGGCTCCAACGAGCGCCGGCGCTGAAGCTTGCGGTCAGCCCGGCGGGAAGGGCGTGAGCGGGCCGGAGGCGAACGTGTCGAGGTCGTACGCGTGCAGCCCCTGGCCGGTCAGCGTGAAGAGCCGCCCGGCGACGACGACCGTGCGCAGCACGTCGGAGGTCTCGATGGTGGTGCCGGTCGCACCGATGCCCGCGTCGCGGTTCACGCTGAAGCCCATCGCCTGCGTGGGCCGCCCGCTCTCGTAGTCGGACACGGGTACGACGGCGAGGCGCTTGGGCGCCCACCACAGGAACGCGTGGTGGTCGTACTCGGCCTCCGAGGACGTCGAGACGCCGAGCGCGCGGCGCTGCAGCAGCCGTGGCGCGGCGGGGTCGGCGACGTCGAAGAGCGAGAGCTGCGTCCCCTGCTGGATGCCCTCCGGCGTCGCGTCCTGCCCGATCCCGAGCAGCTCGTGCTCGCCGACCGGGTGCAGGTAGGAGGAGAAGCCGAGCAGCTTCAGCTCGCCGCGCACGGTCGGGTGCGAGGGATCGGCGAGGTCGAGCGTGAAGAGCGGGTCGGTCTGGCGGAAGGTGACGACGTAGCCCCGGTCCCCGATGAAGCGCACCGCGTAGATGCGCTCGCCGCGCCCGAGCCCGCCGACCTGGCCGACCTTCTCGAGCCGCCCGGCGCGGGTCGCGAGCACGGTCACGTAGCTCTGGCTGTCGCTCCCCGACGAGCCGGTGGTCGCCGCCCGCAGCACGCCCTTGTCCTCCGACAGCGAGAACTGGTTCAGCAGCTCGCCCGGGACCTGGCCGCTGGCGCGGTAGTCGGTCCGCTGCGGGCCGTTGATGTCGAAGCGGTGGATCGAGGTGTCGCCGCGCTCCCAGCCGCCGGCGGTCGCGACGTAGACGCTCCCGAGCGAGGCGTAGACGGTGCGCGCGTCGGTCATGACGGCGTCGGAGTCGATGGCGGGCAGCCCGCGCTCGAGGTCAACGGTCAGCACCGTCACCATCCCCGCGCCGGAGAACCGCGGCGTGCGCCGCACGTCGTCGCAGGCGACCAGCGCGCGCCGGCGCGTGCGGTGCGTGCGCCGGTTGCGCAGCACGGACGAGGGCACCCAGCCGGCGCGGCGGGCGCGCAGCGGCTTCTTCCTCGCGGCGTCCGCGACGACCTGCGGGCCGGTCGAGATCGGCCCCGGCAGCGGTACGGCCTCGATCGCGCGCGGGACCGAGGCGACCACGATCCGCACGGTGCGGTTGGTCAGGCGCGAGCTGATGTGCTCGCCGTCGACGCTCAGCGTGCGCACCACGCGCATCCCCGCCGGGTTGGCGACGTCGACCTCGGTGAGGACCGTGCCCGCGCCGCCCGAGGAGATCGCGAGGATGCGCCGGCCCTGGAGCAGGAACTCGCCGCCGGAGCCGGGGATCCGCACCGAGCTCAGCACCCGCGGCGTCGGACTGCGCGCGTCGGTGGCGCGCAGCACGCCGTCGGTCAGCGTGTAGACGTTGGTGCCGTCGGACTTGGCGATGTCCGGCTCATCGACGCCGGCCTCCTGGATGTTCGTGGTCGAGGAGTCGTTGCCGGCGCTGTCGGGCGCGGTGACCGGGGCCGGAGCTGCGGGCGGCACGGTGCCCGACCCGTCCTCACCGCCGCCGGACACGGGCACCTGCTGGGGCGGGAAGCGCGGGCCTACGACCGGCCGCGGCGGCGGGACGTGGCGCCGCGCGTAGCCGATCAGACCGGCGCAGGACGCGAACGCCTTCAGACGCGGGGTGGCGGCGCGCTTGGCCTTGCCGTCGGCGGCCGGAGCGCCGGCCGCGACCGTGGCGGCGAGGACCATTGCCACGAGGAGCGCGCGGGCAGTGATACGCATGGGCGGACGCTACCCCGCGGCGCGCCGCGGCGGGGATTACTTCGGACCGACGTAGAGCAGGTACGCGTGTCCCCCGCGCTCGAACACGACGTAGTTGCCGTGCGGGCTCGTCATCGGGTTCGTGGTGGGGCCGCGCGTGCCGCGCTCGCCGAGCAGCCAGCGCTCGCCCGACGGCTCGGTCGCGAGCATCGCGTCGCGGACGCCGTTGATGTCGGGGCTGCGCGCGGTGGTCAGGCCGATGTCGGTCGCGTCGGACTCGAACAGCACCCACGTCCCGCCGGCCGTCACGCTCGGCGCCGTGCTGGGCCCGTTGCCGGGCGCCCGGCGGCTGGTCCGCGAGGCGAGCCGCAGACGGGGGCGCCGCCCGCGGTCCAGCAGCGCCTTGACGACCTGGGTCCGGCCGGCCGTCCCGTGCAGGTTGGAGGCGGTCGTCACGAAGGCGACGACCGAGCCGTCGACGTTGCTCGCCGGCGAGTCCGAGGGACCGGCCCCTGCGCGGCCGTTGCCCGCCATCGAGACGAGTCTCGTGTCCATCTGCAGCCGCTGGTGGCACGTGCCGTGGATCCGCGGCCCGTAGCGACGCGTCATCACGCGCTGGTAGACGTCCGTGGCGTGGTTGCCGTCGAGCGAGGAGAGGTTGCGGGCGTCGGAGGCGAAGGCGACGCAATGGGGCGCGACGCGCGAGGCGCCGTCGAGCGAAGGCTGCGTCGACGGCCCGTTCGCGGCCTCGCCGCCCAGCCCGCGGGAGGCGAGGACCGTCGCGCCCGCGTGCCACGGCGTGCCGTTCTCGCCATAGCCGCCGGCGCGGCGGACGACGTAGACGTTGGTGGTCGCGCCCGTGTCGGCCTCGAACGCGGCCAGGCGCGCGAAGCGCCTGTCCTGCGAGATCGCCGGATTGCGCGACGGCGCCGCGGAGAGGCGCTGGAGGCTCGTGCCGGGGAACTCGGCCGTCGCCGTGGCGGGAGCCACGGCGACCGCGAGGAGGGTGACGGCGAGAGCGGCCTTCACCTCCCCGAGGCTAGCCAAGCGGGTCTCAGCCGGCGTAGGCGAACGGGTGGTTGAAGACGTCCATCGCGCGGTGGCGGGCCTTGACCGGGATCTCGAAGTTGGCGCCGGCCTTGGCGTCGGAGACGCGGACGGAGACGCTGTCGGTGCCCGGAGCCCAGAGGAGCCAGACGTCGATGCCGTCGTTGGAACGGTGGTTGAGCTCGCGGTGGGAGTTGGAGGAGGCCATGGGTGAAACTGTGCCGCAGCGCGAGCGTCCCCGACAGGGTGCTGGCTCGCGTCATACCGGTACGGTCAGCCTCCATGATCGGCCGGGAGCGACAGACCTCGATCTACCTGCAGGGCGTGAGCGGGCGGCGGCCGCGGGTGCCGCTCGAGCCCGAGCGCCTCGAGGCCGCCGCACGCAAGGCGATGCGCTCTGACGCCTTCGCGTACGTCAAGGCCGGCGCCGGCACGGAGGACACCGTGCGCGAGAACCGCGCCGCGTTCAGCCGCCACCGGATCGTGCCGCGGATGCTGCGCGGGGTCGAGCGCCCGGACGCGAGCGTCGAGCTGTTCGGGCGGCGCCTCGACTCGCCGCTCCTGCTCGCGCCCGTCGGCGTGCTCGAGCTCGCGCACCGCGACGCCGACCTCGCGGTCGCCCGCGCCGCGAAGCGGACGGGCGTGCCGATGATCTTCTCCAACCAGGCCTCGCGCCCGATGGAGGAGTGCGCCGAGGCGCTCGGCGACAGCCCGCGCTGGTTCCAGCTCTACTGGAGCACCTCCGACGAGCTGGTCGAGAGCCTGGTCTCGCGCGCCGAGGCGTGCCGCTGCGAGGCGATCGTGCTGACGCTCGACACGACGACGGTGGGCTGGCGCCCGCGCGACCTCGAGCCGGCCTTCCTGCCCTTCCTGCGCGGCCAGGGCATCGCGCAGTACACGAGCGACCCGGTGTTCCGCCGGCTGATGGCGGCCGGCTCGACCGGCAACGGATCCCCGGCGCCCGCCCCGACGCCCCAGGCGCTGCGCACGCTCGTGGCGCTCACGCGCGCCCATCCCGGCTCGTTCTGGCGCAACGTCAGATCCGGCGACGGGCGTGCCGCCGTCCAGCGCTTCACCGAGATCTTCTCGCGGCCCTCGCTCTCGTGGACGGACCTCCCGTTCCTGCGCGAGCGCACGAAGCTGCCGATCCTGCTCAAGGGCATCCTCCACCCCGACGACGCCCGGCGGGCGCTCGAGGCCGGCGTCGACGGGATCGTCGTCTCCAACCACGGCGGCCGCCAGGTCGACGGGGCGATCGCCACGCTCGACGCGCTGCCCGCGGTCGCCGCTGCCGTCGACGGGCGCGTGCCGGTGCTGCTCGACAGCGGCGTGCGCGCGGGCGCCGACATCTTCAAGGCGCTCGCGCTCGGCGCGAGCGCGGTGCTGATCGGGCGCGCCTATGTCTACGGCCTCGCCGTCGCCGGGGAGGCGGGCGTCGAGGAGGTGCTCGACAACCTGCGCGCGGAGCTCGACCTGACGATGGCGCTCGCGGGCTGCGCCTCGCTGGCCGACGTCGGCCCCGAGACGCTCGACCGCGTGTAGATGCGACGGCCGCTCGTGGTGCCGGCCCTGGCCGCCATCCTGCTCGCCGGCGGCGGCGAGCAGCACGAGCCCGCGGCGCCGCGCGTCCCGCTCGCGGGCCTGCCGCGCCGGTGGCGGTCGGCGCGGACGGCGGGTTCCGCGCCCGCGCCCGCAAGCTGAAGCGGGGCACGAACCGCTTCGTGCTCGAGGCCCGCGCGGCGGGCCTGGCGCCCTGGGCGACCGACATCGCCATCACCCGCGAATAGTGCTCGACGCGGCAACCGCGGCCGGCAGCCTGCTCGCGGTCGTCGCCGTCGCGGTCCTGTGGTCGCGGCGCATCCCGCGCTCGCGTCGTCGTCGCGGTCTACCCTGAGCGCCCGCACCTCCCCGCCTGCCGTGCCAGTCCGCCGCTCCCGCCCACTCCTGCTCATGCTGACGCTTGCCGTGCTGGCGGCCGCGCTCATCCTTCCCTCACTGCGCGCCGAGCCCGCGCCCGCCGCGTTCGAGCGCCCAAGCGTCGTCGTGCTGATGACGGACGACCAGACCTACCAGGACATGGCGGCGATGCCCGAGACGAAGCGGCTGATCGGCGCGGCCGGCGCGCGCTTCACCCGCTCCTTCGTCTCCACCCCGCTGTGCTGCCCGTCGCGCGCCACCTACCTGACGGGACAGTACGGCCACAACGACGGCGTCTTCAACAACGTGCCGCCGCACGGCGGCGTCGAAGCGCTCGATGCGCAGCACACCCTGCCGGTGTGGCTGCAGGCCGCCGGCTATCGAACCTCCCACATCGGCAAGTACCTCAACGGCTACGGGCTGCGGCGCAAGCCCGACGTGCCGCCGGGGTGGACCGACTGGCACGGCACCGTCGACAAGAGCACCTACCAGATGTACGGCTACAAGATGTTCGAGAACGGGGTGCTGAGCCGCTACGGCAACTTCGACGTCGAGGACCCGGCGCTGTACCAGACCGACGTGCTGCGCCGGAAGGCGGTCGAGTCGATCGAGGCGACGGGGCCGGACACGCCGCTGTTCCTGTCGCTGATGTTCGTCGCGCCGCACGGCGAGGTGGAGACCCCCGGCCACACGACCCAGCCCTACATCCGCCCGGCGCCGCGTCACGTCGGCCGCTTCAGGCACCTGCGCGAGCCGGCCTCGTTCCACGGCGAGCGTGACATCCGCGACAAGCCGCCCTACATCCGCCGCCTGCGGCGCACGAACACCTCGACCGCCACGCGCGTCCGGGCCGACTTCCGCGCCCGCCGCGAGTCGCTGCTCGCGGTCGACGAGGCGGTCGCCGACATCGTCGGCACGCTCGAGCGCACCGGGCGGCTCGCCTCGACCTACATCCTGTTCACCTCCGACAACGGCTTCTTCCAGGGCGAGCACCGGATCGTCAAGGGCAAGTACCTCGCCTACGACCCGTCCACGCGCGTGCCGCTGCTGATCCGCGGGCCCGGCATCACGCCCGGCACCGTCTCGGGCGAGCTGGTCGCCAACACCGACCTCGCGCCGACGCTGCTCGACGCGACCGGGGCGACGGCGGACATCCCCGTCGACGGCCGCTCGATCCTGCCGTTCGCGCGCGACCCCCGGCTGCGCACGCGGCGTCCCGTGCTGCACGAGGGCCTCGTGCCGGGCGACATCGACCGCGACGGCGCGCCACGCACGCACCGTGTCCCGCGCTACCGCGCGATCCGCACCGCGCGATACCTGTGGGTCGAGTGGCAGGGCGGGGCGCGCGAGCTCTACGACCTCGCCCGCGACCCGGGCGAGACGCACTCCCGCCAGGCCGACCCGCGCTACCGGCGGCTGCGGCGCTCGCTGCACCGGGAGCTCCAGCGGCTGCGCAGCTGCACCGGCGACACCTGCCGGCAGCCGGTCGGGCCGCTGAGATGAAACGCCCAGCGTCCACCCGTCCTTTGGTAGATCCTTCCGCCATGTCGCTTCGCTTCGTGCGCGCCCTCCTCGGCGCCGCCCTCGCCGCCCTCGCCGCACTCGCGCTGCCCGCCGCCTCGCCCGCGCAGTCCGGGCCCTACGCCCAGCTCCCGGGCCCGATCAGCGCGTATCCCTCCCCGGGCACCATCTCCGCGGGCCCCGAGACACAGATCTCCCTGCGCGGGGCACGCAGGAGCCGGCTCGGAACGATCCGCGTCACCGGCTCGCGCAGCGGCCGCCACAGGGGCAGGCTGCGCGCGCACTCGGACGGCCAGGGCGCGAGCTTCGTCATGCCGAGGCGCTTCCGGGGCGGGGAGCGAGTCACCGTGCGGACCGGTCTGCCGCTGCGCGGGACGAGCAACGGCGACTACACGTTCCGGGTCGCCCGCATCCCGAAGCGGGTGACGATCCAGAACCTGATCCTCGAGAACATCGATGCGAAGCTCGTGCGGCGCTTCCACTCCCGCCGCGACCTCGCGCCGCCGTTCGTGAACGTCGAGCGGCACACCGGGGCGAGCTCGCCGGGGCTGCTGTTCCTGAGCCCGAAGTCCAAGAAGGACCAGAAGCAGGCGGGGCCGATGATCGCCGACGACGCCGGGCAGCCGGTGTGGTTCCAGCCCCTCCCGGGCATCCAGGCCGCGACCGACTTCCGCACGCAGACCTACAAGGGCAAGCCGGTCCTGACCTTCTGGCGGGGCAGCTCGCGCCAGGGCATCGGCGTCGGCGAGATGGTCGTGCTCGACCAGTCCTACCGCGTGATCCGCCGGATCCGCACCGCCAACGGCTTCCGCCCCGACCTGCACGAGTTCAAGATCACCCCGCAGGGGACGGCGATCATCATCACCTACCCCGTCGTGCGCACCGACCTGCGCAAGGTCAAGGGCGCGCGCAAGGGCCTCGCCGTCGACTCGGTGATCCAGGAGATCGACCTCGACACCGGCCTCGTCGAGTTCGAGTGGCACTCGCTCGGGCAGATCGCGCTGACCGAGACGTTCTCCCGGCCGCAGCCGAGCCGGCGGGCGCCGTTCGACTACGCGCACGCCAACTCCGTCAACCTCGACACCGACGGCAACTTCCTGCTGTCGGCGCGCAACGCCTGGACGATCTACAAGATCGACCGCGGGACGGGGAACATCCTCTGGCGCCTGGGCGGCAAGAAGAGCGACTACAAGCTCCCGCCGGACGCTCGCTTCGCGTGGCAGCACGACGCGCACCGCCGCAGCGACGGCGCGATCACGATGTTCGACAACGAGGCCTTCCCGCCGATCCGCAAGTTCTCGCGCGCGCTCGCGCTGCGGCTGGACGCTCGGACGAAGACGGCGACCGTGGTGGGCGCCCTCGTGCACCCGCGCAAGCTGCTGACCGCCACCCAGGGCAACCAGCAGACGCTGCCGGGCGGCGGGGCGATGGTCGGCTGGGGCTCGCAGCGCAACCTGACCGAGTTCGACGCGGCGGGCAACGTCGTCTTCGGCGCGGCGCTGTCGCTCGGCTTCGAGAGCTACCGCACCTACCGCCTGCCGTGGGTCGGGCTGCCGCGCACGCGCCCGAAGGTCGCGGCGAAGGACGAGCCCGGCGCCGGCACCGACGTCTACACGAGCTGGAACGGCGCGACCGAGGTCGCCTCGTGGGAGATCTCCACCGGCTCGAGCCCCGCGACGCTGAAGCCGGTCGCGCGGCGGCCTCGAAGCGGGTTCGAGACGAGGATCACCGTGCCGGGGACACCGCGCTTCGTCCAGTCGCGCGCACGCAACGCTGCCGGCCAGGTGCTCTCCACCTCGGCGCCGACGCGCGTGCGCTAGCGGCCCGCTCCGCCCAGCAGCACGCGCTGGACCTCGAGCCGGTCGTCGAGCACGACCACGTCGGCGGGCGCGCCCGGCGCCAGGCGGCCGAGGTCGGGGCGGCCCGCGACGCTCGCGGGCACCGCCGACGCGGCGTGCAGCGCGTCGGCGAGGGGGACGCCGAGCGCGTGCAGGTTGCGCACCGCCTGGTCCATCGTGAGCGCGCTGCCGGCGAGGCGACCGCGCTCGCCGGTCACGACGCCGCCGCTCGAGCGCACGGGCCGGCCGCCGAGCGTGAACCCGCCGTCGCCCATGCCCGCGGCCGCGACGGCGTCGGTGACGAGCGCGAAGCGCCCGCGCGCCGCCTGCCACGCGGCGCGCACCCTGTCGTCGGAGACGTGGTGGCCGTCGACGATCACCTGCACGACGACGCCGGGATGGGCGAGCGCGGCCGCGGCGGTCGCGGGTGACATCGCGTTGTGGAGATGCGTGACGGTGCGCACGCCGCGGTCGAACGCGCGCCACGCCTGCTCCTCCGTCGCCGCGGTGTGTCCCGCGGCGGCGGCGAGGCCGCGGGCGCTCAGCGCATCGACGAGCGCGAGGGCGCCGGGCAGCTCGGGCGCCAGCGTGACGTGCGCGACCGGACCGGCGTCGAGGAGCCGCAGGAGCAGCTCGAGGTCGGGTGGGCGGAGATGCTCGACCGGGTGCGCGCCGGCGCGCTCGGGCGCCAGGAACGGCCCTTCGAGGTGCGCCCCGAGCGCGTGCCCCTCGGGCACGCTCTGGAGGGCGGCGACCATCGCGGACTCGGGCGCGGTGATGAAGGTCGGGCGCCACGCGGTCGTCCCGGTCGCGAGCAGCGCCGCGCTCGCGTGCGCCCACTCCGCCGGGCCGGCCCGCATCAGGTCGACGCCCGCGAAGCCGTTGACCTGGAGGTCGACGAAGCCGGGCGCCGCCACGCCGCGGCCACCCCCCGCGCCGACGCCGACGGCGGCGATCGCGCCGTCGCGGATCTCGACGTCGCCCGGGACGAGCCGACCGCGGACGAGCGCGCACTGGACCCCGAGTCTCATGCGGTCGGGTTACCGCCGGATCGCAGAGGGAACACCCAGCGGTGGCAATCCAGGAGGGGAGCGACATGTCGACGGAGTCCATGGCTGAGGGTCGCATCATCGAGACGAAGATCCCGGCGCGGCTGGACCGTCTGCCGTGGGCGCGCTGGCATTGGATGGTCCTGATCGGGCTGGGCACCGTGTGGATCCTCGACGGGCTCGAGGTCACGATCGTCGGCACGATCTCGTCGCGGCTGACCGAGAAGGGCTCGGGGATCTCGATCAGCGAGGGCCAGATCGGCCAGGCCGCCGCGGTCTATGTCGCCGGCGCCTGCGTCGGCGCGCTGTTCTTCGGCTGGCTCGCCGACCGCCTCGGGCGCAAGAAGCTCTTCCTGATCACGCTCGCGGTCTACCTCGCGGCGACCGTCGCCACCGCCTTCTCCGGGTCGTTCCTGATCTTCGCGATCTGCCGCTTCTTCACCGGCGCCGGCATCGGCGGCGAGTACGCCGCGATCAACTCCGCCATCGACGAGCTGATCCCGGCGCGCGTGCGCGGCACGGTCGACCTGATCATCAACGGCTCCTTCTGGCTCGGGACCGCCGCGGGCGCCGCGCTCTCGATCGTGCTGCTCGACAAGGCGATCTTCGCGGCTGACTTCGGCTGGCGGCTCGCCTTCGGCCTTGGCGCCGTGCTCGGCGTCGGGATCCTGCTCGTGCGGCGCAACGTGCCCGAGAGCCCGCGCTGGATGTTCATCCACGGCAAGGCGGAGGAGGCCGACGAGCTCGTCGACGACATCGAGCGGCAGGTGAGGGAGTCGGCCGGCGTCTCCGAGCTCAAGCGGGCCGAGAAGTCGATCAAGGTCCGCGAGCAGGAGTCCGTCGGCTTCATCACGATCGCCAAGACCGTGTTCGGCGCCTATCCGCGGCGCACGATCGTCGGGCTCTCGCTCTTCACCGGCCAAGCGTTCCTCTACAACGCCGTCTTCTTCACCTACGCGCTGGTCCTGACGAAGTTCTACGGGGTCAAGGACTCGAGCGTGGGCTACTACATCATCCCCTTCGCGATCGGCAACTTCGTCGGGCCGCTGGTGCTCGGGCGGCTGTTCGACTCCGTCGGGCGCAAGCCCATGATCGCAGGCACGTACATCCTCTCGGGCGTCCTGCTCGTCATCACCGCGTTCCTGTTCAGGGCGGGCACGTGGACGGCGCAGACGCAGACCGCGGCGTGGTGCGTGATCTTCTTCTTCGCCTCCGCCGGCGCCAGCTCCGCGTACCTGACGGTGAGCGAGATCTTCCCGATGGAGACGCGCGCGCTGGCGATCGCCTTCTTCTACGCGGTCGGGACCGCCGTCGGCGGCATCAGCGGGCCGCTGCTGTTCGGCAAGCTGATCGAGACGGGCAAGGAGACCAACGTCTTCTGGGGCTACATCCTCGGCGCGTCGCTGATGATCGCGGCCGGGATCGTGCAGGCCGTGCTCGGGATCGAGGCCGCGCGCCGGGACCTCGAGGACATCGCGAAGCCGCTGTCGGCCGAGGCGGCGGAGGGCGACGAGGCGGAGAAGCCGGAGCCCGCGGCGGCGCGCCGCAGGCGGTTCGGGCCGAGCGAGTCCGGCTCGTCGTACTCGCCCGTCCAGCAGTCCTCCTCGCGCGTGCCCGACGAGGACCTCGACGAGGAGGTCGCGGCGCTGGTCGACGCGCTGCGGGAGACGGGCAACGACGGGCTCGACCGCAAGACGCTCGGCAACCGCGTGAACTGCCGCCTCTGGGGCCCCGGCCGTTTCCGCCACGCGCTCGCGACCGCGATGGCGCGCGGGGAGATCCGGCGCTCGGGCCGCGGGCGCTACGTGGCCGAGGAAGCGGCGCTGGCGGGGTCGCGGTGAGCGCCCGGCTAGCCTGAGGCGCATGCGGATCAGCGTCCTCGACCAGTCGCCGGTCCCCGAGGGCTCCACCGGCGCCGACGCGCTCGCCAACACGCTCGACCTCGCGCGGCTGACCGACGGCCTCGGCTACCACCGCTACTGGCTCGCCGAGCACCACGGCGGCCCGTCGCTCGCCGGCCCGAGCCCGGAAGCGCTGATCGGCCCGGTGGCCGCGGCGACCTCGCGGATCCGCGTCGGCAGCGGCGGCGTGATGCTCCCGCACTACTCGCCGTTCAAGGTGGCGGAGACCTTCAGCGTGCTCGCCGGGCTCTTCCCCGGCCGCATCGACCTCGGCATCGGGCGCGCGGCGGGCACCGACCCGATGACGACGTTCGCGCTCCAGCGCGACCGCCGCACCGCCGGGCCCGACGACTTCCCCCAGCAGCTGGCGGAGCTGCTCGCTCACTACGACGGCACCTTCCCCGCGGACCATCCCTTCGCGCGGCTTGGCCGCACGCTGCCGGGCGGCGAGGACCAGCCGGAGATCTGGCTGCTCGGCTCCTCGCCGCAGAGCGCGATCTGGGCCGCGCAGCTCGGGCTGCCCTACGCCTTCGCCGACTTCATCAACCCGGAGGGCGCGACCGCCGCGGCGCAGTACCGCGAGGAGTTCCAGCCGTCCGAGCGGCTGGCGACGCAGAGGACCGCGGTCGCCGTCTGGGCCGTGTGCGCCGACACCGACGAAGAGGCGCAGCGGCTCGCGGCGAGCGGGCGCATGACGCTCACGCTGCTGCGGCAGGGCCGCCTCATCCCGGTCCCGCCGCCCGAGACGGCGCTGCGCTTCCTCGAGCAGCAGCGCAACGAAGCGGGGCGGGCGGGGGCCGGTGCTCGCGGCGTCATCGGCTCGCCCGCGAGCGTGCGCGCCGGGCTCGAGGAGGTCGCCTCCCGCTACGGCGCGGAGGAGGTCATCGTGGTCACGATCACCTGGGACCACGCCGCCCGCCGGCGCTCCTACGAGCTGATCGCGGAGGCCTGCGGGATCACCGCCGAGCCCGCGGCGGCGCATGCGGGCTGAGGCGGGCACGAGCCACCGCCCCGGCGCCACGCCGGACCGCTCCGCGGCCTACCGCGCGGCGCTGCTCGACTGGATGGCGTGCGCGGTCCGGGGGCGCTCCGAGCCCGCGGCGCGGGCGGCGGCCGCGACCGGCAGCGGCCTGCTCGAGCGGGTCGCCGCGCTCGGCACCGCCGGGCACGTGCTCGACTTCGACGACACCTACCTGCCCGGCATCGCCCACCTGACCGCACCCGTCGCGCCGGCCGCGCTCGCCGTCGGCGCTGCGGTCGGCGCGACGGTCGGCGACGTGCTCGACGCGTACGCGCGTGGCTTCGAGGCGATGGGAGCGCTCGCGTGCGCCGGCCATCCCGCGCTCTACGACCACGGCTGGCACCCGACCGCGGTCTGCGGCGGCGTCGGCGCGGCGGTCGCCGCGGCCACGCTGCTCGACGCGCCCGCGGAGATCGCCATGGCGCTCGCGGCGCTGCGGGCGAGCGGGCTGCGCGCCGCGTTCGGCTCGGACGGCAAGTCGCTCCAGGTCGGACTCGCGGCAGCCTCGGGCGTCGCCGCCGCGCAGCTCGCGGCCGCCGGCGCCGGCGTGCCGCTCGACCGCGTCGCCGCCGCGTGGCGCGACGCCTACGGCGGCGAGTGGGCCGAGCCCGGCGACGGCCCCCAGGCGATCGACCGCAACTGGATCAAGGCGTGGCCGTGCTGCCTCCAGACCCACGGCGCGATCGAGTGCGCGGAGCGCGTCGTCGGCGTGCCGGACGGCTCGCTCGTCGTGCTCGCCCATCCCGTATCGCGCCAGGCGGCCGGCTACGACGACGTCGAGACCCCGCTGCAGGCGAAGTTCTCGATCCCCTACACGACCGCCTACACGCTGCTGCACGGCGGCCCGCGCGTTGACGCCTTCGACGCGATCGACGGCGCCGCGATCGAGCTGGCCGCGCGCATCGAGGTCCGGACCGACGCGGCCCTCGGCGAGTCGGAGTTCGCCCTGCTCGCGGGTGATGAGGAGCTCGCACGGGTCAATGCGGCGCGCGGCTCGCCGGAGCATCCGCTGGCGCGGGCGGAGCTCCGCGCGAAGGTCCGCGACCTGGCGGGAGAGCGGCTCGACGGCGCGCTCGACGACCCGGCGCGTCCCGCCGCGGAGCTGCTCGCGGACGTCAACTGCGCTGGGCGTCAGGGACGTGGACGCCGTAGCAGCCCCGCGACCAGACGGCCCACGACCACGTAGACGAGGAGCGCGATCCCCCAGTTGACTGCGACCTCGAGCTTGCGGTCGTCGAGGGTGAAGACGTCCTTGAACGGGCCGGCGAGCCACCGCCCCGCGTCGTGGACCAGCTTGACGATGTCGTTCGCGGGATTCGCCTCGAGCACGACCAGCAGGACGTCGAGCGCGATGATCACCGCCACCACCGCGACGACGATCTCGAGCACCCGGGCGAGCACGCCGAGCGCCCCATAGGCGGCGACCAGGCCGCCCCGCCGTCTCGTGGCCCGCGGCATCGCTACGGCCCCGCCTCGATCGCCTCGCGCACCTCGGCCTCCCGCGGATCGGGCCCGAAGCCGGTCAGGCACCACGTCGCGCCCGCCGCCTCCCACGGCCCAGGATCCGTCCCGGCCGGGTTGGTCACGACGATGTCGAACGGACCCTCCACGCCCGAGCGCAACGAGCGCACCTGCGAAGCCAGCTCGGCGACCGCCTCGGGGCCCGGGAGGTCGATCGGGAAGATGCCGTCCCAGCGGGCGGCGCGCTGAATCGGCCGCCGCTTCGGCCAGCGCGCACCGACCCAGATCGGGATCCGAGGCTGCTGGGCGGGCGGCGGCGCGAACTCGCCGCCCCACAGCTCGACGAGCCGCTCGAGCCCCTCGTCGAGCAGCCGCGCGCGCTCGCGCGGCTCACCCGGATCGCCGAACGGCGCGAACTCCCCATGGCGGTCCCCGCCGATACCGACGCCGAGCACGAGCCGGCCGCCGCTCAGGCGATCGAGCGTGACGGTCTCGCGGGCGAGCTTGTGGATCCGGCGCCGTGGCGTGGGGGTCACGAGCGCCCCGATCCGCACCCGCTCGGTGGCGCACGCGATCGCGGTCATCGCGATCCACGGGTCCGCGAGCTCGCGCGTGTCCACGTAGACGAGGTGGTCCCAGACGAAGAAGCCGTCCCAGCCATGCCCCTCAGCGGCCTCGGCGAGCCGCGCGAGCCGGCGCGCGTCCGCAAGCTCCCCGAAGGGGGCAACGAAGATCGCACGCCGCGCAGTCACGCGGCGACGGTACCGCCTGGAGCGCTAGGAGCGCTTCAGTGCGCGCGCTGCGACAGCCGCACGGCCGGCCAGCAGGCGACGGAAGAGGGCGTCGGCGACGCGCTTGGAATCGACGCTGGGCATGGGGGTGGTGACGTTGTGAGCAGAGTTGATCATCTCTCTTGGGTGCCCGGACGGGCGCATCCCAACCAGAACCGGACGATCGTTCGAAACCGCGCGCAGACGCTCAAGTTCTCAGCCGAAGATGGGAAACACGCGCCGGCGGGCGAGCGTGTCCATCCCGCCCTGGATGCTGCGCCGGACCTCCTCGTACTTCGCGTCGACGTAGGTGTCGTCGCCCGCGCGCTCGGGATCGGAGTCGATCTCGACGGGATCCTGGAAGGCGGTGCGGATCTTCGTCGGCAGCGGCAGCTCGGGCAGGATCGCAGGCGCAATGCCCCACGGGGCGCTCAACGCGATCGGGAACATCTTCAGCCGCGCGACCTTGTCGAGCTGGAGCACGCTCGCGAGGCGCCGGCCGCGGGCCAGCACCGGCATCGAGTCCGGCCCGCCGACGGTCGCGATCGGCACGATCGGGACGCCGGCGTTGATCGCCATGCGGACGAAGCCCTTGCGCCCCGCGAGGACCGCCTTGTCGCGCTCCGTCCACTTGCGCAGCGAGTCGATCTCGCCGCCCGGCCATAGCGCCACGTCGTGGCCCTCGGCGAGCGCCGCGGAGATCGAGTCGGGCGCGGCGGGCAGCACGCCCATGCGGCGGAAGTAGCCGCCGATGACCGGCGCCGCCATCAGCGCGTCGTGCGCGGTGCCGTGCAGCACGCGCTCGGTCCCGAAGCGCCGCCACCACTGGATCCCGACGGTCCACGCGTCCCACACGAACGGGGCTCCCGAGTGGATCCCGATCAGCAGCGCAGGCGGCTCCGGCAGCTTCTCCCAGCCCTCGATCTCCATCCGGAACCAGTAGTCCATGAGCGGGTTCCAGAGGTACTTCTGGCGCTCCATGAACGAGTCGTCGACGCCCTCGAGCGACCACTCCCCGGCGCGCTCGGCAACCCAGCCGGCGGCACCCGACGCGTGTTGGCGCCGCTTGTCGACCTTCGCCTTCGCCTTCGCGGCGTTGCGCTCGCGCTGTTGTGTGACGGCCATGGGACCGGTCGTACCCGGGTTCGCGGGTTTGACTTCCTCGCCCTCGAAGAGCACCCTGGCGGCATGTTCGAGGGGCCGGTGGGCGTTCACCTGGTGGGAAGCGTCCCGCTGGGCGGGGCGGAGGAGGTGTTCCGCCGCGTCGCGGGCGTGCTCGGCGACCGGCTGCGGCGGATCCCCGACGGCGAGACCGGCCCGCGCTCGGACTGGATCGGCTGGCAGTACCCCGTCTTCAGCTCCCAGCCGCAGTTCGAGCCCGGCGCGCCCGGCGCATCCTCGTCCTACCGCGCTCTGCCGCAGCTGCGCCTGCGTTCCGGCGTGGCCGCGGACGGGATGAGCTTCGACGAGCTCGGCTACGCGTCCGCGGCGATGTCCTCCTACGCGATCTTCGCGCGCCTCCGCGACGAGGGCGTGATCCCGGCCCACTGCCGCTTCCTCGTCTCGCTGCCGACGCCGCTCGCCCCCGTGAGCGCGTTCGTCGCGCTCGAGCACCAGGCCGACCTCGAGCCGGTCTACGAGGCGCAGATGGCGCGCGAGGTCGAGCGCATCCTCGACGCGATCCCGCACGGCGACCTCGCGATCCAGTGGGACGCGCGCTACGAGTTCGCGATGCTCGACGGCGCCATCGCCGTCTGGTTCGGCGACGTGCGCGCCGTCATCCTCGAGCGGCTGCTGCGGCTCGGCCGCCACGTCCCGCCCGAGGTCGAGCTCGGCTATCACCTCTGCTATGGCGACGAGGAGCACGGCCACTTCTCCGAGCCGCAGGACTCCAAGGACCTCGTCGCGGTCGCCAACGCCCTCGGCGACGGACTCGAGCGACCCCTGAACTGGATCCACATGCCGGTCCCCGAGACCCGCGACGACGACGGCTGGTTCTCGCCGATGCGCGAGCTGCGGCTGCGGCCGGAGACCGAGCTCTACCTCGGCCTCCTCCACCCCGTCGACCGCGACGAGGGCGCGCTGCGCCGCATCGAGGCCGCGCGCCGCTACGTGCGCCACTTCGGCGTCGGGACCGAGTGCGGCTGGGGCCGCGGCACGGCCGAGGCCGTGATGGGGCTGCTCGAGCTCCACCGCGGCGTGTCGGCGCCGCTGCCCGATGGCGCGGCGCCGCTGCCCGGTTAGGCCGCCGCCTTCATGCGGTCCGTCTGCTCGCCGCTGCCCTTGATCTTCTCGCCCTTGTAGGGCCCCGGCTTCGGCCGCACCTTGCCGCCCGGGAACGCGAGCCGGATGATCGTGCGCTGCACCATCCCGAGCTGCTTGAAGAACGGCCCCGTGTTGTAGGGGAGCTCGTAGCGCTCGCAGATCTCGCGGACGCGCGGGGCGATCTCGCCGTAGCGGGTGCTCGGCATGTCCGGGTAGAGGTGGTGCTCGACCTGGTAGCCGAGGTTGCCGCTCATGACGTGGAAGAGCGCGCTGCCCTCGATGTTGGCGGCGCCGAGCAACTGGCGCACGTAGCGCCCGCCCGTCGTCTCGTCCTCGGTCTCGTCGATGCTGAACGTGTAGGTCTGGTCGGGGAAGTGCCCGCAGAAGATGATCGCGTAGGCCCAGACGTTGCGGATCACGTTGGCCGTGACGTCCGCGGTCACCGTGGCGCGGAACGTCGGCCCCGTCGCGCGCTTGAGCACGGTCAGCGCGGGGTGCTCGGAGCGCACGCGCGGCCGCCGGCGGCGCAGCGTGTCGATCGCGCGGCGCACCCGGCCCGCGTCGGGCTCGGGCTGCTGGTGGAGGTTGCGGTCGGCGTAGGCCATCAGCAGCGAGCTGAGCAGCGGGAACGCGATGTAGTCCTTGACGATCTGCGTGCGCGCCTTGGTCGCCATGCCCTTGAGCTGGCGCCGCACCTCCGCCTTGGACTTCTCGCCGCTGCTGACCGCGTCGAAGTCGAGGTCGTGGAAGGCGACGCCCCACTCGAACAGCGCGGCCAGGACGAGGTTCCAGAACGGCTGCCCGAGATAGACGGGATGCCACTTCTGGTGCGGGTCGATCCGCATGATCTCGTAGCCGAGGTCCTTGTCCTTGCCGCGGATGTTCGTGTACGTGTGATGCACGTAGTTGTGGGAGTGCTTCCACGCCTCGGGGGTCGACGCGCTGTCCCAGTCCCATGCCGCCGAGTTGATGACCGGGTCGTTCATCCAGTCCCACTGGCCGTGCATCACGTTGTGGCCGATCTCCATGTTCT
>JBDTMF010000038.1:0-25287 GCA_039934455.1 Solirubrobacteraceae bacterium | reverse complement strand
AGCATGGCGTCGACGAGCGTCGTCTTGCCGTGGTCGACGTGGGCGACGATCGCGACATTGCGCAGGTCTTGGCGGGTGACGGGCATGCCAGTGAGGCTAGAAGGCCGCGCGGGAACCTCCTTCGGCGCGCGCGTGTAGAAGAGGCAGTGGTGGGCCGGCCACACGATGAATCGGAGCTCGTCGCGCACGCCAGGCGCGGGGATCTCGACGCCTTCGAACTGCTCGTCCGCGAGCACCAGGGGATCGCCTTCCGCACCGCATACGTCATCTCGGGCTCGGCCGCCGACGCCGAGGAGGCCGTCCAGGACGCCTTCGTGAAGGCGCACCGCGCGCTCGGCCGCTTCCGCGCGGACGCGCCGTTCCGGCCCTGGCTGCTCGCGATCGTCGCCAACGAGTCGCGCAACCGCCGGCGCTCGGCGACGCGCCGCGCGCGCTTCGAGCTACACCTGGCCGGGGAGCGCCCCTCCGCCGACGCGGCCCCGTCTCCGGAGGCGGCGCTCCTCGCCCGGGAGCAGCGGGCGCGCCTGCTCGCGGCGATCGAGACGCTGAGCGAGGAGCACCGGCAGGTGGTGGCCTGCCGCCACCTCCTCGGGCTCTCCGAGCACGAGACCGCGGCGGCGCTGGGCTGTCGCCCGGGCACCGTCAAGTCGCGCCTGTCGCGCGCGCTCGCGCGGCTGGAGGGGGAGCTGTGAGCGAGCTCGAGACCCGCCTCGCCGAGCTCTCCGTCGAGTGGCCGCCGACGCCGGAGGTGGCCGCGCGCGTGCGCGCCCGCGTGGAGGCCGAGCCGGCGCGGCGCCCGCGACGGCTGCGCCCGGCGTTCGCCCTTCCGCTCGCGCTGCTGGCGCTCGCGGTCGGCGGCGTGGCCGCGGTCCCGTCCGCGCGCAGCGCGGTGCTGCGCTGGCTCGGGATCGACGGCGTGCGGATCGAGCGCGTGCCGCAGGCGCCGACCCCAGCGCCGTCCGCGTCTCCGGTGCGCGATCTCGGGGAGCGGACGCGGCTCGCGCCGGGGACCCTCGTCCCGAGCGCGCTCGGGACGCCCGACGGCGTCTATGCCGCGGGCGCACGCGTGACGCTCCTGTACCGCCCGCGCCGCGGCCTGCCCGAGTCCGAGCAGAGCGGGGTCGGGGCGCTGCTGTCGCAGTTCCCCGGTCGAACCAACGCGCAGTTCATCCGCAAGTTCGCGGGGCCGGACACGACGATCGAGCGCGTGCGGGTCGACGGCGAGCCGGGCTTCTGGGTCGCGGGCGAACCCCACGGGCTGCTCTACGAGGACCCCACCGGCGCCATCCGCGAGTCGCCCGCGCGGCTGGCCGGCTCGACCTTGGTCTGGCGGCGCGGCGGTCTCACGCTGCGCCTCGAGGCCGACGTCTCCAAATCGCGGGCGCTCGCCATCGCCCGCTCCACCCGATGAAGGAGAGCACCATGCAGCGCACGTTCGTGCCGGCGGCCATCGTCGCCCTCACCCTCGCCGTCGCCCCCGCGGCAGTGGCCAAGGAGATCACGAAGGCGGAGGTGTGCGGCGCCGGCGGCTGCGCCGCCATCGCCGGCGCGGCCGGCCGGGCCGCGCTGATGGAGGGCGGGCCGCCACGCACGCCGCCGCCGGCGGCGCCGTACTACGAGGTGAACCTGGAGATGGACCACCAGGGCGGCGGGTTCAGCTACACCGCCGTGCCGCAGCGGCACGCGTTCCGCGCCGAGGACGGGGCCTGGTACGACATGCCGCCCGCGATGGTCGCGCTGGTCGCCAAGACCGGCGCGCACAGGCGGGCGTTCCCCGCCGCCGGGCTGATCGGCGCCGCAGCGCCCGCGAAGCCGCATCCGGCGGTCGCCGCCACCGGCGACAGTCCGCTGTGGCCCGAAGGCGTGCTGATCGCGATCGGCCTCGCCGTCGGCGGCAGCCTGCTCGTGCGTGCCGCGCGCGGGTCGCGGGGGTTCGGGCCCGCGTCGAGCTAGATGGGCTTCACCCTCGTGCGTCGCCCTGCATCCACGGCTCGGCCGCCCCGGACGCACCGCCTGTTCTTGACAGACTCCTAGAGCCGCCGCGCGGCGAGCGTGACGCGCCGCGGCTTCGTGCCGCGACGCGTGAGCGTGAGCCGTACCCGGTAGGTCGCGCGCTTCAGCTTCCGCGGCACGAGCTTCAAGCGGTACGTGCGCCCCGCGCGGCGGGAGCGCGCCTTGAAGCGCTTGACGACGTGCGTGCCGCGCAGCACCGTCACCCGCGCCGTGCGTGCGCTGCCGAGCCGGTAGGAGACTGCGAGCCGCTTGCCGCGCGTGCCGCCGAACACCGGCAGGCCGAGCGCGAACGAGCGCAGCGTCCCGCAGCGCCGCCGGGACGAGGCCGGCCGGCGGTGGAAGCGGCCGCCGCGGCGGCTGAGCACGACCTCGCGCACGTCGCTGCCGCTGCGCAGCCGCACGGTGTAGATCCCCCGGCCGGCCCTGCGCGCCTTCCAGGTGAAGGAGCGCGTGCGCTTCGTGAAACGCGCGACGCGGCGGTTCCCGAGCACGCGGCGCCCGTTCGAGTTGCGGAAGACGTCGACCCTCACCGGCTTCGACGACCGGCGCGTGAAGCGCACGCGCAGCCGGCGGCCGCGCGGCCGCGCCGACGCGGAGCGGAAGCCGGCGCGGGAGGCGCACGCCACCGCGGCGCCGGTGGCCTGGAACGTCTCCGTCCGCCCGCAGCCCGCGAGCGTCACCGTGACGGGACCGTCGGTGTTGACGCGCAGGGCGCCCGCGCAGGTCAGCTTCGCCCGCGCGGGGTGCACGGTGACGGCGGAGACGTTGCGCGCCGTCAGGTCGAGCACGTCGGCGCGGCTCGTGACCGGCGCCGCGCCCCAGCCCTTGGACTGGCTCGTGTAGCCGATCGAGCCGAGGTTGCCGCCGCTCAGCGACCCGGCCCCGTTCTGCGTCGCGCCCGGCTTGGGATCGCCGGTGCCGAACGCCTCCGACCGCGCGTCGACCGTGCCGAGCGGCGCCGCGCCCCCGCCGGCGCGCAGCGCGATGCCCGACAGCCAGTAGGCGTGGTCGGCCGTCGTGCCGACGCTGGGGAAGTCCATGGTCGGGTTGCGCACGTAGGTCACATGCGCGGGGTCGCGGTCCACGCGCGCGTCGGCGAGGTAGTCGGCGGCGGGCTGATACTGGTCGTGGACCGCGAGCGTCAGGTGCTCGGCCG
Source organism: Solirubrobacteraceae bacterium (assembly GCA_039934455.1). Lineage (GTDB taxonomy): Bacteria > Actinomycetota > Thermoleophilia > Solirubrobacterales > Solirubrobacteraceae > DASQFQ01. Next base: position 22,118 of record JBDTMF010000038.1, on the reverse strand, counting down.
GCGCGAAGGTGTCGAACTCGTAGCGGTAGTCGAGCCGGTCGAACTCGCCCGCCTGCGCCTTCGGGCCGGCGTAGGGCACGAGCTCGTCGCTCGCCGCGTTCCAGATCAGGAACGGGATGTTGCGCAGCGAGGCGAGCTGGCGGAAGGTGTTGGACTGCGCGCCGCCCGGCTGCGGGTCGGCGGGCGGGACCCACACGCCCTGGCCGGGCGGCCCGACGGTCGGCTGGCCCTTGGCGAACAGGTCGGGGAACTCCGTGGCGAGCTTGTAGGTGCCGTAGCCGCCCATCGAGTAGCCCGCGACCGAGGTCAGGTCCGGGTCGAGCGGGTAGTGGCGCGCGACGTCGGCCCAGACCTCGAACACCTCCGCGCCCGCGTGGTCGTAGTACCAGCCGTCCGGGCCGCGGCCCGACGGCGTCGCGATCAGATGGCCCTGCCCGCGCTCGCCGAACTGGGACTGGTTGCGGCTCGCGGAGTACTGGTTGTAGTTCGCCCCCAGCGAGTGCATGAGCGGCGTGAAGCCGTAGCGCGCGGGCGTCTTGTGCGGGATGTAGAGCGCGTAGGGCACGAGCCGGCCGCGCAGCTCGCCCAGGCAGGCGCTCGAGCTGCCGCACGAGGCGTTGAAGTCGACGCCCTGCTTGGTCTCGAAGTGGCTCGCGAGGATGCGGTCGATCGAGCCGCTCGAGGGTACGCGGCTGTCGTCGTTCGTGCCCGCCAGCAGCTTGCCGAAGTCGACGTCGGCGTGGAACGGGGAGAGGTCGCCCGTGCGCAGCGACTGGCCCTGCTGCTTGTCGCGCCACCAGGCCGGGTTGCCCACGGTGCCCGACGGGTCGCTGACGGTGGGCTGGGGCTCGTCGAAGCGGAACGCGACGTTGAAGAACGCCGGCGGGGCCGGCAGGGCACCGGCGCCGCCGGGCGTCGTCGCGGTCGCGGCGTTGCCGGGCACGAGGTACCTGCTCGCAGCCCTGTCCCACAGCCCGACGCCGGCGGCGAGGCGCACCGTCGCGCGGCCCGGGTCCCAGGCGCCGTGCGGCACGCTGATCTCGATCTGGCGGCTCTCCTTCAGCACGGTCACCTGCGGGGCGGGCGTCCGCGCCACCCCGAGCGCGTTGACGAGGTCGGCGCGGTTGCCGTGCACGGTCAGGAAGAGCTCGGCGGGCGCGGTCGCGTTCGCGCCGTGGGGGAACGGCATGGGCGCCGCGGAGGTGCCGATCGCGATCGTCGCCGCCACCCGGTCGGCGTCGAGCATCGTGTTGAGCGTGAGCCGGAACACGGTCGCGTCCGCCTGCGGGCGCACGCGCAGCTCGACGAGGTCGGCGGCGTTCTGCGCGTAAACGGGGTCGGTGGGATAGGTGTAGGTCCCGTTGGGCTGGGAGAACGAGTCGTCGCCCGCGCGCGGGTCGCCGGGGTCGCGCTGGCCGGCGTTCGCGCCGTGGTCGTCGTAGAGGAAGTCCTGATAGACGAACTCGCCGTCCCGGTAGGAGCCGGCGCCGGAGACGAGGATCGGCTGCGCGCGCCACGGCCCGCTGTTGTGCAGCTGCGGGGCGTCCGCGGGCGGCGCGTAGAGGATGTCGGGGCCGGGCCGGGGCGCGGGGCCCTGGTAGAGCGAGGCGTCGTCCGCGCGCGCAGGCGCCGCCCCGATCACGGCGAGCGCCGCCAGTCCCGCCGCAATGCATCCGATCCGCACGGCGCGGGACCCTAACGGCCCTTCGGTGGCCGACGCGCCGGTTCTCAGAGTCGCTGCGCGTACAGCGAGGAGCGGGTGGTCACACCGCGCTCGGGCTTGCCGCGCCGGACCACGACGATCACCCGCGGGCGCGACGACGGCGAGGAAGGCGGCACGGCGTGGCGAACAACCCGCACATCGAGTTCGTCAACCAGCAGAACAAGGGCTACGGCGTGCTGGAGGCGAGCGCGACCGAGCTGCTGGTGCAATACCGGTCGCCGCGCACCGTGCTGCAGCCGCGCACGACGTCGTTCACGAGCGGTCGCTTCCGCGTCGCCCGCGGCACACCGGCGGTCGAGGTGCTCGCGTGAGCCGCCACGTCGAGATCTCCGACACCCGCCTGCACGTCGTCGAGCGCGGCGGCGAGGGGCTGCCGCTGCTGGTCCTCCACGGCGGCCCCGCGCTCGACCATCACCTGTTCGGCGACTACCTCGACCCGCTCGGCGACGAGTTCCACCTCGTGCTCGTCGACCAGCGCAGCCAGGGCCTGTCCGATCGCGCACCCATCGAGACGTGGACGCTCGAGCGGATGGCGGCCGACGTCGGAGAGCTGGCGGAGGCGATGGGCTTCGACCGCTATGCCACGCTCGGGCACTCCTACGGCGCCTTCGTCGTGCTCCAGCACGCCGTCGACCACCCGGGCCACGCTGCGGCCACGATCGTCTCGAGCGGCGTGCCCTCCGCGCGCTACCTCGCCGCGGTCGAGCAGAACCTCGCCGCCTTCGAGCCGGTCGAGCTGCGCGAGCAGGTGACGCGGTCGTGGGCGCGCGAGCAGGAGGCGCAGACCGCGGAGGAGTGCGAGGCGCTGCTGCACGATCAGCTGCCGTTCCACTTCGCCGACCCGCGCGACCCCCGTATGGCCGACTTCGAGCGCCGGACCGCCGGAATGGTCACGTCGCCCGACATGCTCCGGCACTTCGCGACCGCCGACTACGGCGCCATCGAGGTCGAGGACCGCCTCGCGGCCATCCCGCAGCCCACGCTCGTGCTCGCCGGGCGCCACGACCGCGTCTGCGTCGTCGCGGCCGGCGAGGCGATCGCGGCGGGCATCCCCGGCGCCGAGCTCGTCGTGTTCGAGCACAGCGGCCACCTCACCTACGCCGAGGAGAACGAGGCCTACCTCGCGGCCGTGCGGAGCTTCCTTCAGTCGGTGCCGTAGAGGCGGTCGCCGGCGTCGCCGAGCCCGGGGCGGATGTAGCCGCGCTCGTCGAGCCGCCGGTCGACCGCCGCGCAGAAGATCGGCACCTCGGGATGCTCGGCGCGGATCGCCTCGAGCCCCTCGGGCGCGGCGACGAGGCAGACGAAGCGCAGCCGCTTGGCGCCGCGCTCCTTCAGGCGGCGCAGGGCGGAGGCGGCGCTGCCGCCGGTCGCGAGCATCGGATCGACGAGCACGATCTCGGCCTCCGGACCGTGGTCGGGGATCGACTCGTAGTAGCCGACGGGCGAGAGCGCCTCCTCGTCGCGATACATGCCGAGGTGGCCGACCCGCGCCTCCGGCATCAGGGCGAGGAAGCCCTCGACCATGCCGAGCCCGGCGCGCAGGATGGCGATCACCACGATGTCGTCGCCCAGCCGCGCCCCCGCGGTCGTCTCCAGGGGCGTCTCGATCTCGATCTCGGCGAGCCGCAGGTCGCGCAGCGCCTCGAAGCCGATCAGCATCGCGGCCTCCCGCATGCGGCGGCGGAACTCGCCCGACGGCGTCGCGCGGTCGCGCAGGACGCTCAGGTGGCGGGCCACGAGCGGGTGGTCGACGACGGTGACACCGGTCACGCGCGGGCACGCTATAGCCTCGGAGCGGTGAGCGAGGCGAGCCGCAACGTGGAGTGCAAGGCGCTCGATCCCGATCCTGCGCGCACCCTCCGGCGCGCGCTGGAGCTCGGGGCCGAGGACCACGGGGTGATCGTCCAGCGCGACACCTACTTCCGTGCCGCCCAGGGGCGGCTCAAGCTCCGCGAGGAGGAGCCGGGCGAGGCGCACCTGATCGCCTACTCGCGCCCTGACGCGGCCGCGGTCCGGATGTCGAGCTACCGCGTCGTGCCGGTGCCCGACCCGCCCGCGCTGCTCGCGGCGCTCGAGCAGGCGCCGGGCGTCGACGTCGTGGTCGCCAAGCGGCGGCGGCTGCTGCTGTGGGAGACCGTCCGCATCCACCTCGACGAGGTCGACGGGCTCGGCTCCTTCCTCGAGCTCGAGGCGGTCGCCGAGCCGGGCTCGGACCTCACGCGCGAGCGGCGGCAGGTGGCCCAGCTGCGCGAGGCGCTGCAGATCGGCGACGACGCGCTGCGCGAGGGGTCCTACGCGGACGCGCTGCGAACGGGGTCCTCCGCGCCGGACCCCGAGCTCCTCGCCCTCGCCCGCGAGGCCGCCGGCCACGCCTACGCCCCCTACTCCAACTTCCCCGTCGGCGCCGCGGTCCGGACCGCCGACGGCCGCCGCTACGCCGGCGCCAACGTCGAGAACGCCGCCTACCCGCAGGGGCAGTGCGCGGAGGCCTCGGCGCTCGGCGCGATGGTGGCGGGCGGCGGCGGGCGCGTCGTCGAGGTCGTGGTGGCGGCGCCGAGCGAGGCGGAGTGCGCGCCCTGCGGCGGCTGTCGCCAGCGCCTGCGCGAGTTCGCAGACCAGGACGCGCCGATCCACCTCGCCGACATGGAGCGCGTGCGCCGCACGACCTCGCTCGCGGAGCTGCTGCCGCTCTCCTTCGGCCCCGAGGCGCTCGGATGAGCGCGCGCGAGGCCGTCGCCGCCGTCGCCGAGCGCGCGCCCGGGTTCACGCCCCGGCTCGGGCTCGTCCTCGGCTCCGGGCTCGGCGCGCTCGCCGACGAGCTCACCGAGGCGGTCACGATCGCGTACGCCGACCTTCCCGGCTTCCGCGCCGGCACCGTCTCCGGCCACACGGGCACGCTCACGATCGGGCATCTCGACGGTGTGCCGGTCGCCTGCCTGCGCGGGCGCTCGCACGTGTACGAGGGCATCGAGGCGGCCGCGATCACCACCCCGATCCGCGCGCTGCGGCTGCTCGGCGCAGAGACCCTCCTGCTCACCAACGCGTCCGGCTCGCTGCGCCCGGAGACCGGGCCCGGCAGCCTCGTGGCCCTTACCGACCACATCAACCTGCAGGGCTTCAACCCGCTCGTCGGCCCCAACGACGACGACGTCGGCCCGCGCTTCCCGAGCCTGTCGGGCACCTACGACCCCGACCTTCGCGCCGGACTGCACGCCGCCGCTGACGCGCTCGGCACCCCGCTGCACGACGGCGTCTACCTCGCCGTCAGTGGCCCGAGCTTCGAGACCCCGGCGGAGATCCGCGCCTTCCGCACGCTGGGCGCCGACCTGGTGGGGATGTCGACCGTGCCCGAGGCGATCGTCGCTCGCCACTGCGGCCTGCGCGTCGCCGCCGTGTCCGTGGTCACCAACCTCGCGGAGGGCATGAGCGACGTCGCCCTCTCCCACGAGCAGACCCTGGCCGAGGGCGCGCGCGGGGCGGCGGAGCTCGCCCCGCTGCTGCGACGATGGGTCGCCGGACATGCTTGAGCCGCGCCAGATGATCGCGCTCGTCGACCTGACGAGCCTGACGGGAGAGGAGACCGACGCCGAGATCGCGGCGCTGTGCGCGCAGGCGCAGACGCCCGCGGGGCCCGTCGCCGCCGTCTGCGTCTACGGGCGGTACGTCCCGCGCGCGGTCGCCGAGCTCGAGGGGAGCGGTATCCCCGTCGCCGCGGTGGCGAACTTCCCCGAGGGCGACCTCAACCCCGAGCGGGCGGTCCGCGAGACCGAGCAGGCGATCGCGGACGGCGCGCGCGAGATCGACGTCGTGCTGCCGTGGCGCGCCTTCGCCGCCGGGGATCGCGCCGGCGCGATGGCGGTCGTCGAGGCGACGCGCGAGGCCTGCCCCGTCCTGCTCAAGGTGATCCTCGAGTCCGGGCTGCTGCGGGAGCCGGAGCTGATCGGCGCGGCCGCGCGCGACGCGCTCGCCGTCGGCGCCGACTTCGTGAAGACCTCGACCGGCAAGGTCCAGCCCGCGGCGACGCTGGCCGCGGCCGCGGTGATGCTCGAGGCCGTTCGCGACCACGGACTCGGCGGTTTCAAGGCCTCTGGCGGGATTCGCACCGCCGAGGAGGCCGCCGAATACCTCGAGCTGACCGACGCGCTGCTCGGCCCGGAGTGGGCGACGCCGCGGACGTTCCGCTTCGGCGCCTCGAGCCTGCTGGCGGATCTGCTGCGCGAGCGCGACTGACCACAAACCGGATACGTTGGCGCATGCCCTCCCGCCGACTCCTCGCCGCCTTCGCGGCCGCCCTGCTCGCCGCCGCCCTGCTCTCCCCCGCGGCCTCGGCCCGCACCGTCAAGCTCCGGGCCGGAGGGTTCTCGGTGAAGGCCCCGGCCGGCTTCAAGCTGAAGGCCAAGAAGGGCATCTACCGCGTCACCGGCCGCGGGCTGCGCCTCGTCTACGCGCGCGTCCCGTCCGGCGGGCGTACGCCTGCTGACACCGGCGCCGAGCTGGTCCGCGCCGCCGGCGCGAAGGCGACGCGCGTCCACTCGACCGCGAAGCGCTGGAGCGCGCGCGCCGGGCGTCAGACGCTGGAGGTGCGGGCGAAGGGCTCGAAGCTGATCGTGCTGCGCTACGGCCGCGCGTCCTCGAGCAGCGCGCAGGCCTCCCAGAGCGCAGGCCAGCTCGCGCTGCTGCGCCGGATCGCCGGGACCGCACGCGGCGGCCGCACCGCCGCGATCCCCGGCTCGATCCCCACGCGGTCCTTCACCGCGGCCGACGGCAGCGCCACCGCCCAGGTCCCCGACCTGCCGGGCTGGAACTACAACGGCGGCTCGGGCGTGATCGAGGGCACCGGCCCCCAGGGCGCGTTCGCCTTCGGCGTCCCGTTCTACGCCGCGGTGCCCGGCACGTTCGCCGCCAGCTCGAACAGCTTCCCGTCGGCGCCGTTCCCGGCGACCGCCGCCGAAGGGCTGACCAACCTCGTCCCGCAGTTCTTCACCCGCTCGGGTGTCCCCGGCATCACCCTCCAGGTCACGGGCCAGTTCCCCGGCTCGGACCAGTTCCTCGGGGCGAACTACGTCTCCGGCTTCCTGACCGCGGCGGTGAACAGTGCCCGCGGGACCGGTTCGGGCGTGTTCCTCTACGGCGCGGGCACGTTCGACACCGGCGTCGACGGCGCCTACGCGAACTACCTCTCCTACGCCGCCGTCAACAGCGGCACCGACCCGCGCATCGGCGCCGCGCTGCTGCGCACGTGGGCGACCTGGGACCCGAGCCGCGACCAGCAGCGCCGCCTCAACGAGGCGCTGAACTCGGTGCTCACCACCAACGTCGGCGGTGGCCCGATCGACCAGGACGTCTTCGACGAGGCGGCCGCGAAGTGGGACGAGTATTTTCGCCAGTGATGCTTCCTGACGAGGTCCGCGCCCTCTTCGAAGGACCGAACTTCGGCCACGTCGCGACCCTGCTCCCGGACGGCTCGCCGCACTCGGTCGCGGTCTGGGTCGGGCTCGAGGGCCAGGAGATCGTCTTCTTCACGCAGACCACCTCGCAGAAGGCGCGCAACCTCGAGCGCGACCCGCGCGTCGCGATCTCGATGGTCGACCACGACGACCCGTACATGACCGCCCGCATCCGCGGCCAGGTCACGCACACGACGACCGGCGACGAGGCCTGGGAGATCATCGACCGGCTCGCCGTCCGCTACACGGGCGAGCCGTTCCCGTTCCGCCCGGACACCTCGATCGTCTACCACGTCGAGCCCACCAGGGTGGGCTCGATGCAGCTGCCGTTCCAGCATCGCCCGGCGACCGCGTGACGGTCGCCAAGGCCGAGCTCCACGTCCACGTCGAGGGCGCCGCGACCCCTTCGCTCGTGCGGCGGATCGCCGCCCGCAACGGCCTTCGCGTCCCTGACGGCGTGATCGGCGACAACGGCCGCTTCCTGTGGCGCGACTTCCTCGACTTCCTCGACACCTACGACGGCGCCACGAGCGTCATCCGGACGGGCGAGGACTACCGCGACATCGTCTACGAGTACCTGGTGAGCTGCGCCGCCGAGGGCGCGATCTACGTCGAGCTGACCGCGTCCGCCGACCACGCGGCCGGCGTCGGGCTGTCGGACGAGGAGCATCTCGCCGGGCTCGCGCAGGGAATCGATGATGCGCGGGCCGAGACCGGCATCGAGGGCCGGATCATCATGAGCTGCGTGCGTCACCGCGGCCCCGAGCGGGCGCTCGACGTCGCCCGCCGCACCGTCGAGGCGCCGCATCCCTACGTCACCGGGTTCGGCATGGGCGGCGACGAGGCAGGGTTCCCGCCCGCCGACTTCGCCGGCGCCTTCGCGGTCGCGCGCGAGGCCGGGCTCGGCCTGACCGTCCACGCCGGCGAGTGGGCCGGGCCGGAGAGCGTCCGCGGCGGCCTCGCGCTCGGGGTCAGCCGCATCGGCCACGGGGTCCGGGCCAGCGAGGACCCAGCGCTCGTCCGCGAACTCGCCGAGCGGGGCACGGTGCTCGAGGTATGCCCGACGAGCAACGTCGTCCTCGGCCTCTACGCCGGCTACGCCGAGCATCCGCTGCCCGCCCTGCGCGCCGCCGGGGTGCGCGTCACCCTCGGCTCGGATGACCCCCCGTACTGGGACGCCTCGATCGGCAGGGAGTACGAGGTCGCCGCCGAGCAGTTCGGCCTCGACGACGAGGCGCTGCGGGAGATCACGCGGACCGCGCTCCGTGCGGCCTTCGTGGAGGAGGACGTCCGGCGGCGGCTCCTCGATCTGGTCTAGGCTGCGGCCGACTGAACCCGGCTTCCCTGAGGAGGGACCGCATAGTGAGGCTCAACTTGATCCGATTGATGGTCGTTGCACTGCTCGTACTCGTGGTGGGCGCCGTCGCGGCCTGTGGCTCCGACGACAAGACGAGCAGCAGCGGCAGCGGGAGCAGCACCAAGACCGCGAAGAAGAAGATCAAGATCGCGATGGTGACCGACATCGGCGGGCTCAACGACCGCTCGTTCAACGCGCTCGCCTATGAGGGCCTCAAGCAGTCCAAGAGCCAGCTCGGCGCCGACATCCGCGTGCTGACCTCGAAGTCCAACGCCGACTACGTCCCGAATCTCTCGACGCTCGCCCGCCAGAAGTACGACCTCGTGATCGCGGTCGGCTTCCTGATGGCGGACGCGACGGACAAGGTCGCCAAGAGCTTCCCGAACGTGAACTTCGCGATCATCGACAACTCCCAGGCGGCGCTCAAGAGCAAGCCCGCGAACGTCGAGGGCCTGCTGTTCAAGGAGCAGGAGTCCGGCTACCTGGCCGGGTACCTCGCCGGGCTCTACGTGAAGAAGAAGGGCGGCAAGCAGGTCATCTCGAGCGTCGGCGGCGTGAAGGTGCCCCCGGTCGATCACTACATCGCGGGCTATGAGGCCGGCGCCAAGAAGGCCAACCCGGCCATCAAGACGCTCCACGCCTACTCGCAGGACTTCGTCGACCAGGCGAAGTGCAAGGAGATCGCGCTCAACCAGATCGGCGAGGGCTCGCAGGTCGTCTTCCAGGTCGCGGGCCAGTGCGGCCTCGGCGCGCTCGACGCCGCCAAGGAGAAGGGCGTCCAGGGCATCGGCGTCGACGCCGACCAGTCCTACCTCGGCAGCCACATCCTCACCTCGGCGGTCAAGAAGATCGACGTCGCGGTGCTCCAGACGGTGAAGGCGGTGCAGGACGGCAAGTTCCAGGCCGGCACCGACGCCACCTTCGACACCAAGTCCGGCGGCGCGGGCATCGGCAAGATCTCCGCGGCGGGCCAGCCGTTCAAGGCCGAGGTCGACAAGGTGCAGCAGGACATCGCCGCCGGCAAGATCACCGACATCCCGGACACGGTGGCGAAGTAGCCAGCGAAACCGACACCCCGCTCGCGCTCGAGCTGCGCGGGGTCACGAAGCGATTCGGCGCGGTCGTTGCCAACGACCGCGTCGATTTCGACCTGCGGCACGGCGAGGTCCACGCGCTGCTGGGCGAGAACGGGGCCGGCAAGTCGACGCTGATGAGCGTCCTCTACGGGCTCTACCGGCCCGATGAGGGCGAGTTGCTGCTCGACGGCAGGCCGGTGGCGATCGAGTCGCCGCGACAGGCGATCGAGCTCGGGATCGGGATGGTCCACCAGCACTTCATGCTCGTCCCGGTCATGACGGTGGCCGAGAACATCGTCCTCGCCTCCGAGCCGCGCAAGGGCCTGCTGCTCGACACGAAGGCGGCGGCCCGCCGCGTGCGCGAGCTCTCCGACCGCTTCGGCCTGAGCGTCGACCCCGACGCCCGCGTCGGGGACATCTCCGTCGGCCAGCAGCAGCGGGTCGAGATCCTGCGGGCGCTCGACCGCGGCGCCGAGGTGCTGATCCTCGACGAGCCGACCGCGGTGCTGACCGCCCAGGAGACCGCCGAGCTGTTCAAGATCCTGCGCACGCTGACGGCCGAGGGCAAGTCGATCGTCTTCATCTCGCACAAGCTCGGCGAGGTGCTCGAGATCTCCGACCGGGTGAGCGTGCTGCGGCGCGGCAAGAAGATCGAGACGGTGCCGACCGAGGGCGCGACCGAGGAGAGCCTCGCGCGCATGATGGTCGGCCGCGACGTGCTCTTCCGCGTCGCCAAGGAGCCGACCGAGCCGGGCGCGCCGCTGCTCGAGGTCGAGGACCTCGAGGTCACCGACGATCGCGGGCTGCCCGCCGTCCGGGGGCTCTCGCTGCAGGTGCGGGCCGGAGAGATCGTCGGCATCGCGGGTGTCGACGACAACGGCCAGGGCGAGCTCGTGGAGACGATCGCCGGCCTGCGCCGCGCGACCGCCGGCGTCATCCGCGTCGACGGGCGCGACGTCACGGCCGCCGACGTCCGGGGCAAGCTCGAGGCCGGCATCGGCCACATCGCGGAGGACCGCCAACGGCGCGGCCTCGTGCTCGACTTCTCGCTCGCCGAGAACCTGTGCCTGCGCGACTACCGGCGCCCGCCGATCGCGAAGCGCGGGCTGATCTCGCCGAAGCGCATGAACGAGCGGGCGGCGCTGCTGCTCGATGAGTACGACGTGCGCGGCGGCAGCTGCGAGTCGCTCGCGCTGTCGCTGTCGGGCGGCAACCAGCAGAAGGTCGTGATCGCGCGCGAGATCTCCGAGGACCCGAAGGTGCTCGTCGCCGCGCAGCCGACACGCGGGCTCGACGTGGGGGCGATCGAGTTCGTCCACCGCCGCCTGCTCGAGCAGCGCGACGCCGGGCGCGGCGTTTTGCTGGTCTCGCTCGAGCTCGAGGAGATCCGCTCGCTCTCGGACCGCGTGCTCGTGATGTACGACGGCCGCGTGGTCGCGGAGCTCGGGCCCGAGGCGTCGGAGGAGGAGTTCGGGGTGGCGATGCTCGGCGGCGGGCAGCGGGAGCAGGTGTGAGCGAAGGGGAGGGGCAGGCGAGCCTGACGGTCGCCTCGAGGCTCTCCGGCTACCTGCGCGGGGGCGGCGTCATCGCGCCGCTGCTCACGGCGCTGATCGCCTTCTTCGTCGGAGGCCTCGTGATCGCCGTCACGGGTGCGAACCCGTTCTCGACCTACAAGGCGATCTTCGACGGCTCCGGCCTCAACTGGCTGTTCCCGTGGATCTCGCACGACGACCGCACGACCGCGGCGCTGAACCTGCAGCAGACGCTGATCACGATGACCCCGCTGCTGCTGGCGGGCCTGGCGGTCGCGTATGCCTTCCGCGCCGGCCTGTTCAACATCGGCGGGCAGGGGCAGTACTTCGCAGGCCTCTACATCGGGGTGTGGGTCGGCTCGTCGCTCCACGGGCTCCCGGGCTTCCTGCACATCGTGCTCGCGCTCGTGCTCGGGACGCTCGCGGGAGCGGTGTGGGGCGGCATCGCGGGCTTCCTCAAGGCGACCACCGGGGCCAACGAGGTGATCTCCACGATCATGCTCAACTACGTCGCGCTGTGGGTCGGCGTCTGGGCCTTCGGGCTCGGCGGGCCGCTGCACTCCGACCACGATCCGAACGTCCCGATCTCCAACCCCGTGGTCAAGAACGCCCGGCTGCCGGTGTTCTGGGGCGACCCGGAGCTGCAGGGGCTGCACGTCGGGATCTTCCTGGCCGGCGTGGCGATGATCGTGTTCTGGGTCCTGCTCAACCGCTCGGTCGCGGGCTACGAGGCGCGCGCGGTCGGCTTCAACCCCGACGCCGCCGAGTACGGCGGGATCCACGCGGGCCGGACCTACACGAAGGTGATGCTCGTCTGCGGCGCCTTCGCGGGGCTGGCGGGCGTGATCGACATCCTCGGCTGGCAGTTCGCGGTCGCCACCAACGACATCCAGAACGCCGGGGTGGTCGGCGCGGGCTTCATCGGGATCGCGGTCGCGCTGCTCGGGCGCAACACGATGGTCGGCGTGTTCTTCTCGGCGCTGCTGTTCGGCGCGCTCATCAACGGGACGTCGGTGCGGAACCTCGACCCTGCGGTCTTCCCGCCCGAGCTGGCGACGAACCTCACGCTGATCATCCAAGGCCTGATCGTCCTGCTCGTCTCGGCGCCCGTGATCGTGACGGCGCTCTACAAGCTGCGCCCCCGGCGCACGCGGCCGAACGAGGACGCGCCGGCATGAGCACCGCCGTGACCGCGCGCCGCCTGGACCCCACGAGCGTGGAGCGCCCGGTCTTGGCCGGGTGGGGCGGGATCGTGCTCGCGCTCCTCGGCTTGTGGCTGACGCTCCCGCCGGTGCTCGTGCGCACCCCGCTGCCCTCGCTCGTGCTCGCCGCCGTCGCGGCCGGCCTCGGGGTGTGGGTCGTGCGCGAGGGCCAGCGGCGCCTCGGCTGGGGAGCGGTGGTCGTGGCGGTGCTGTGCGCCGTGGGCGCGGTCGCCGCCACGCGCTCCGGGCAGGGCAACCTCGAGCGCGTGATCGTCTGGTCCGCGCTCGCCGCCGCGATGCTGCGCTTCGCCACGCCACTCGTCTTCGCCGCGCTCGGCGGCGTCATCTCCGAGCGCTCCGGCGTGGTCAACATCGGGCTCGAGGGGATGATGCTCGTCGGCGCCTTCTTCGGCATCTACGGCACGGACCTCACCGGGACCTGGATCGGCGGCCTCCTCATCGGGATGATCGCCGGCGGGCTGCTCGGCCTCCTTCACGCGGTCTTCGCGGTCTCCCTCCGCGCCGACCAGATCGTCTCCGGCTTCGCGATCAACTTCATCGCGCTCGGCCTCACGGGCTACATCTTCCTCCACCACTACGGCGACCAGGGCACCCCCGAGGGGCTCCCGCAGGTCCCCGACATCTCCCTGCCGATCGACTGGATCCCGTTCTTCGGCCCAGCGCTCGACAGGCTGAACCTGCTCGTCTGGGTCGCACTCATCCTGGTGTTCCTGGTCTGGCTCTTCGTCTTCCGCACACCGGCGGGACTGCGGCTGCGCTCGGTGGGAGAGAACCCCCGCGCCGCCGCCACCGTCGGGATCTCCGTCTACAGGACGCGCTACCTGGCCGTGATCGCCTCGGGCATGCTGGCGGCGATGGGGGGAGCGTTCCTCTCCATCGGCTTCGTCCACTCGTTCAGCCAGAACATGACGGCCGGCCGAGGCTTCATCGCGCTGGCGGTCGTCATCGTCGGCAAGTGGCGCCCGGTGGCGGCGCTGGCAGCGGCTCTGATGTTCGGGTTCTCCCAGGCGCTGGCCCAGCGCCTGCCGGTGTTCTCGGAGAGCTCGGCGACGCTGTTGCAGGCGCTGCCGTACGTGGTGACGCTGATCGCGGTTGCCGGTCTGGTCGGGCGGTCGACGCCGCCCGCGGCGGATGGGGTGCCGTACTCGAAGGAGTAGCACCAGCCATGCGGTCCGACAATCCGCGGGCAGACGCTCGTCAACCAGCCGAGTGAGGCAGCTTGGCCACCCGGCTTCCCGTGCCGTTCCGGATGAAAGGCCGGAAGTGCTTCGCTTCAACGCGCTGCGCGACCGCCTGACCGATACGCCGCAGGTCGTCAACGTGATCGATGGAGTCGAGCTTGGCGACCTTATCGGGATCGATGCCCGCACTGCCAAGCCCAAGGGCCTGCAGGCCGCCCCGGGTCAGCGCGGTGTTGTAGCGGAGGTACGTGAATAAGGCCGACCGGGTCACACCCTGCTCTCTGCGGAGATCCTCGACCTCCTGATCAATCCACTCGCCGACCAGGCACCGTCCGAGCACGCGACAGATGAAGTCTTGCTCGACCTGCGCTGCGAGCATCAACGCTGACGGAACCGACGTGGCGTTCCGGAAAACGGTGAGGCCTCGCAGGCGTAGATTGGCGTTGGTCTTGAGGCTGTAGCCGGTACCGACAGAAACAAGCAGCAGCTTGTCCTCGCCCGTCTCCCACTTCAGCCCGTACGCCTTCATGGTCGCCATCAGGACGAGTTGAAGCGCTGGGTTGTTGAAGCTAGTGACGCCGCCGTCTTGGAAAGTGAACACCGAGTCGCCCACGTGCACCCGCTCGGCCGGAAAGTACACAGGTGCGGCCGTGCTGGCGCGGACAAGTTGCCACAGCGGCAGACGCAGATTCGAGTCCGGAGCCGCAGGGTTGTTGGACTTCGCCCCAGTTGCATTCGACAGTGGCCAGGGAGAGTCGGTGCTCGCGTTGCGCAGCACGATCATCAGCAGCGTCCGAAGCGAATCGTCGCCGAACGTTGTGGCTTCACCGAACTGTCGCTTGAGTTCGTCGGCGATGGGCGAGGCGACGTACTTGTGCCAGAAACGCCTCGGGAGAAATGATTTCTGGAACATCTTAGGGCCAAGCGTCTCGTAAAGCTCCTGAAGCTCACTGACCTTCATCCCGCGTGCCAGCCCGGCGGCGATGATGGCGCCGGTGCTGGTTCCACCGATGTAGTCGAACCAATCAGCGAGGACGAACGACTCAGAGGCGTGTTCCTCCGCCTGCAGGGTCGCCTCGAGCTTCGCAAGGACTTCAAGGGTCAAAACGCCGCGGATCCCGCCCCCATCGAGAGCGAGCAGCCGATGCGGCGGATCGAGCTTCTCACGGTCGCGGTAGGACACTACGTGCCGATTGAGCCGGCAGCCGCCAGGTTGAGACCGCCCAGCACCGATCTAAGCGTCAGTTCGCGTTCGGGAAAACCCGAGCTGGGCGTCGTTGCGGTCCCCGTGTACCCGCGTCCGCTGTCCGCGTAGTAGCACTGGATCTGCGTAACCTGGACGCCGTCGGGTGGGGTCCATTCAAAGGTGCGAATGAATCCAGGCCGCCCGCCAAAGATGGGCGCTGCCTCGTACGAGACTTCGCGATACCCGGGAAAGTCACTGCGAAGCAGCTCGCCTTGCGTCTCGGCGTACATCTCGTTCGTGATGCTCGGATCGAGGGGCTCACTGGAAGCAATGACGTTTGCCTGACCGTCAGGTGCCAGTAGCGTCGTTGACTCCTTCGCGAACCATTCCTCGGGGATGGGCGCGAGGATCTCGCCCCTGAAGATGGGCACGATGCCTCCTTCCATGGCTTTTGGTAAGAGTGCGGCAAGAACTGGTTCCACCTCGGCGGGATGCTCCAGCACGTGATGAAGGAACGACAGCTCGCGGAGGAGCCCCCAGACGGGGACTCGATAGCCGCCCTCGGCAAGCGCCCCCATTGCCTGGGCGAACTGGTTCTCAGCCTCAGAGGCGTCGCCGTCGAGCGCGGCGGCATAACCGAGGCGCGCGTAGCAACGCGCGTCGTCGAAGGGATCGCTTTCAGTCAGGAGTGCGAGGCGGAGCGCTTGTCGATACGGCTCGACCGCCTCGGCCGGTCGACGTGCGTCGAGCAGGTAGTCGCCCGCGAGGCGCAGCGCCCTCGCGACCGCCTCGCGCGCATCGTTCAGTAGCGCCTGGTTGCGTGGAAATGCCCGCTCGATGGCGGACTCGGCGAGGAGGATCAGCGATCGGGTCGGAGCTTGGCGAGCCGCGTCGCTGAGGCGCTGCGGCAGGGACGTCTGCCGGAGGGTGTTCTGGCGTTCGCCCTCCGGTGCCTGCGCGATAATCTCAACGATCCGTCCTAGGGCCGTCTCTGCATCAGCTTGGCGTCCGGCGGCGGCGTGCAAGAGCATGAGGTTTGTCAGGGTCACTGCGGGCCGGAAGTGCCTCGGCCCGAAGTTCTCGAGGTCGATGCTCAAGGCGCGCTCGAACATCTGCCGGGCTTCGTCCTTCTCGCCTCGTTGCTCGAGGATCGTACCCAGCAGGCTGCAGGCATCGGCGGTGCGCGGGTGATGCGCTGAATAGAACCTCTCGTGCAGGGCCACCAGCTCACGCGCCTCGACATCGACGTTTGCGGGCCAATGAAGGATTGACATGAGCTTGCGGCTGATGATCACGTCGTGGTCGTCGGACCCGTAGGTCCTCTGTCTGATGTCGACCGCCCGCTCTAGATACGTGTACGCGGTCGCGTGATCCCCTTCGTCGACGAGGAGTGAGAACACGTCGACGAGACCGTCGGCCACATGAAGATCCTCGTCGCCGTGCAGCGCCTCCAACATGTCCAACCCGGCAGCGAGAAGATCACGTGCCTTGGTGCTCTGACCTCGCTTGAGCTCGATCATCCCGAGATTTCGTAGCGCCTCGGCGATGGAGGGGTCGTTTGGAAGCGCTGGGCGCTCCTCGGCACCTCGCTCCGCCTCCGAACGCGCCTCGTCCAATCCCGGCGTAGCGCTCGGCCGCTCTCTAAGCAGACGGCCAAGCAGGTCGAGCGCCTGCTCCCCGGTCTGATACGCGAGGTTGAGGTGGCCGAGTTCTCGTTCGACGATCGCCAGCTGGTTGAGCAGCTTTGCGTATCGCTCCCCGTCCGGCTCCACTTGCGCGACGTCCGTGAGCGCAGTCGAGACATACTCGCGGGCGAGGGCAAGCTGGCCCTGTGAAACGAGATGGCGCGCGGCAGCGGCGCGGGCATCGGCCGCTGTTACGGACTGCGGGTCCGCGTTGTCCACGTGTTCAATCACGGCCATGAGGTGCGGGATGAGTCTCGCCATCCAGTCCCAGTGACGTGGGTCGTCCGGAGGCTCAGGGATCGCGTGCATCACGAGCTCGACCGCGCCGGTCGCCCATCGTGATCGCTCCGCCGGCGTGAGGCTGTCGCGCACCGACGCCTGAATACGACGGTGGATACTGAAGCCGTCGTCGTCCACCTGCACCAGCCCGTAGTCCCCCAACTGAGCGGCCGCGTCGCTCAGCGAGAACTCGTCGGCCAAGGCCGAGGGCGCGCTTCCGGGGAGCGTGTTGCCATGGTCGAGGAGCAGCTGCCGTGGGATGTCCTCGGCGGCAAGGAAGCTGCAGGCGATCAAGAGGTCCGCGGCTTCGACGGACCGCTGCTTCAAGCTCTCGAGTGCGACGATTGTGGTGGCCGTCCGGTATTGCTTCTCTCGGCCGCCGCCCTCGCCCATGGTCCCTTGTGTCACCGGAACGCTCGCGAGTCGAGCAGCGTACGTCGCCAGATCAATTCCAGTCTGAGTGATGGTCCGCGCCGCGAGCTCGAGATCGAGGGGGACGTTGCCGAGTGCTGTTGCGATCTGGTCGACGCCAGCCTCGTCGACCGTGTCGATCCGATCCATGAGAAACCGTCGTGCTTCTCCATGGGGGAGAGATCTAACCGTGACCTCGCTGCCCACCGTGCCCCACCCGACATTGCGGGAGGTGACCAGGATGTGACCAGCGGGCGTTTGCGGCACATACCGACTCAACGACTCGAAGTCCGGCGCATTGTCGAAGACGATCAGCCACCGACCCTGCTGGGCGAGGTAGTCGGTTACCGCAGCGGTCGCGACCGGCTGATCCGTCGCCGGGAGACCGAGCTTGGCGCTCATTGCCGCAAAGTCGCGGGCGATCTCCGCTGGGCGCTGAGCGGCCAACCAAAACACATGGTCGTAGCGCGATGCGTTTTGCTGTGCGTACTCGAGGGCGACCGATGTCTTGCCGTACCCGCTCGGGCCGATGAGAGCCACGAGAGGGTGACCTTCTGACCGCTCGAAGGAGCTCTCGACCGCGGCCACGAGCCGGCCGCCGTCGATGAAGTTTCCGTAACGCTTGGGCACTCGCCAGAACTTGCGCGCCTTCGTGCGCTCGTCGGAGAGCAGATCGAAGAGCTCCTCGGCGAGGAGGGCGTACGCTTCGGCCTTGTTGTCCCAGTCTTCGACGGGAACAATGCCGGCATCGCGCTTCGGCCGCCCTTCGTAATTCTGAAACGACGTGCCGACAAATGGCGCACGGCGAACGAAGAACGGCACGACTATCGCTTCGCCCTGAGCCCTTCGCCGAAACGCTACCTCACGTTCCTTCGTGCAATACGAGGAGCCGAAGAACTCTCCGCTGAGCAGGAACACGACGACATCCGCGCTCCCTAGGACACTCTCGATCCTATCCGGCCAGTGTTCGCCGGCACGGAGGTCGTCGTCATCCCAAACGTGAACCCCGCGAAGGGCCGCGAGATGGTTCCGAAGGCCCGGTACGAAGTCGCGATCCGCATGGGCATAGGAAATGAATACCTCGGTCTCCACCGTCACGGCGATGCTACCGATACACAGGAGTTCTGTGGAGGTTCCTACCACGCCGCCCGTCGGGCGCCGAGGCTAACCATGCGCGACGGTGGCGGCTCACACCTCGGGCGCGGCCTCAGCTCCGTTCCGGCGGTCGTACGCCGCCACCGGGCCGCGCGGCAGGTACGCCCATGCCCGCGTCCCGCGGTCGGCCGCGTGCTCGACGCCCCAGCACTCGCTGAGGCTCTGGACGAGGTTCATCCCGAGGCGGCCGGCCGCCGCTCGCTCGGGGTCGGGGGCGAGCACTCCTCCTCCGCCCGGGTCCTCCACCTCGAGGCGCCAGGTGCCGCGCTCGAGGGTCACGCGGATGACGACGGCCTGATCTTCCGACACGGCGTTGTGGCGGAGGCTGTTGCTGACGAGCTCGGAGATGATCAGCTGGGCGGTCTCGACCATGCGCGGGGGGAGGCGGTCGCGGAGGAAGTCGGCGACGACGAAGCGGGAGGAGGAGGGCGCCTGCACGTCGAGGGGGAGGACGGCCTCGACCATCTGCGGCGCCTCCTCGTCCGGGAGGGGCGCGGGAAGGCCGGCGTCGCGCAGCGTGGCGTTCTCCCCTTCGAGCGTGGTGACGTCGCGCCGGAGGGCCGAGATGGCGTCGCTGAGCTTGTCGATCACCAGCGTCTGGCGGTGGCAGGTCGCGCGCAGCTCCTGCAGGTCGGGATCGGTCTCAGGTGCGAAGCGCGTTCGCATCCGCTTCGGGACCGCTTGGTCTGGCTCCACGACGCTCGCCTCCTCGGATCCCCCCGACGACCGCGCGATCGCTGGAGTGCCCGGCAGATGGTCGGAGGATCAGCCTTGGCGCTACGCCACGTGGTGGAATGCACTCCCGCGCCGGAGCAGCACCAGGACCGAGGCTCCCTCTTGACTGGTAACGCTATCGCGCCAGGCGGCCGGTGGTGGGTTTGAGCCAAAGAATCTGACCAATCAGCCGCATCTCGCTGACGTCGTGTCGGACACCCCGGGCCGATGAGTTCCCTCGTCGCGTACGGTCTTCAGGACATCCATGAGCGCTCAAGCGACACTCGCGATCGAGGCGGATGGCCTCGTCAAGGCCTTCGGCGAGACCCGTGCGGTCGACGGCGTGGATCTCGCGGTCCCGCGTGGCGCGGTCTACGGCGTGCTCGGCCCCAACGGCGCCGGCAAGACGACGACGATCCGGATGCTCGCCACCCTGCTGCGCCCCGACGCCGGCAGCGCTCGCGTCCTCGGGCACGATGTCGTCCGCGACGCCGACGCGGTCCGCGGGCTGGTCAGCCTGACGGGCCAGCTCGCGTCGGTCGACGAGGACCTCACCGGCCGCGAGAACTTGATCCTGCTGGGCCGGCTGCTCGGCCACTCGCGCGCCCGCTCCAAGCAGCGCGCCGCGGAGCTCCTCGACGCGTTCGGGCTCGCGGATGCGGCGAGCCGCCAGGCGAAGCACTACTCGGGCGGGATGCGGCGCCGGCTCGACATCGCCGCGAGCATCGTCGTCACCCCGGAGCTGATGTTCCTCGACGAGCCGACGACGGGGCTGGACCCGCGCTCGCGCAACCAGGTGTGGGAGATCATCCGCGCGCTCGTCGGGGAGGGGACGACCGTCCTGCTGTGCACCCAGTACCTCGACGAGGCGGACCAGCTCGCGCAGCGGATCGCCGTCATCGACCACGGCCGCGTGATCGCCGAGGGCACGCCCGGCGAGCTCAAGGCCTCGGTCGGCCAGGGCACCCTCCACGTGCGCGTGATCGATCCCGAGCAGCGCGCGGAGGCCGAGCGGGTGCTCGCGCGCGCGCTCGACGCCACCGTCCACCTCGAGTCTGACCCGGCCGCGCTGTCGGTCGGAGTCGCGGACGCCGAGCGGGCGTCGGAGGCGGTCGCCGAGCTGTTCGCCGCCGGGATCGGGGTCAGCAACTTCTCGCTCGGCCAGCCCAGCCTCGACGAGGTCTTCCTGGCCCTGACCGGCCACCCCGCCGAAGAGCTCGAGGAGCCCGTCGCGTGAGCACGCCGCCCGAGACGACCCGTTCCCAACCGCCCGAGCCCGCGGTCAGCGAGGCCCTCCACAAGGCCCTGGCCGCCGGCGAGCGCCCGCCGCGGCCGAGCGCGCTGTCGGCCTGCCTGACCTTTGGCTGGCGCGGGATCCTGAAGATCAAGCACGTCCCGGAGCAGTTGATCGACGTGTCGATCACGCCGGTCCTCTTCCTCCTCATGTTCACGTACCTGTTCGGCGGCGCCGTGGCCGGATCGACCCAGGACTACCTCCAGTACCTGCTCCCCGGCGTGCTCGTGCAGTCCGTGCTCTTCACGTCCGTCTACTCGGGCGTGTCGCTCAACACGGACGTCACCAAGGGCGTGGTCGACCGCTTCCGCTCGCTGCCGCTGTGGCGGCCAGCGCCGCTCGTCGGCGCCGTCGTCGGCGACAGCGTCCGCTACGTGATCGCCTCGACGATCGTGGTCGTCCTCGGCGTGATCATGGGGTTCGAGGCCGCGGGCGGCATCGTCGGCGTGATCCTGGCGATCGCGCTGGTCGTGGTGTTCGCGTTCGGCATGTCGTGGATCTTCACGATCGTCGGCCTGCTGCTGCGCGCCCCCAGCGCGGTGATGAACACCGGTTTCATGGCGCTCTTCCCGCTCGTCTTCCTCAGCAACATCTTCGTCGAGCCGTCGACGCTGCCGGGCTGGCTCGAGTGGTTCGTCGGCGTCAACCCGATCTCGCATCTGGTCAGCGCCGCGCGCGGGCTGATGCAGGGCGACGTGGACGGCAGCGACGTCGCGATCGTGTTCGCCTGGTCGGCGGGGCTCACCGCCGCGTTCGCGCCGCTCACGGTGCGGCTCTACCGCAACCGCGGCTAGGGGTCCGGCTGCGCAGGAGGTCGTTGAGGCGTCGTGCCTCTTTGGCGGTGACCCACGGCGACAACCCCGCGATGAAGGAGGTGGAGCCGCCCGAGGCGGCGGCGATACGCGCCCGCGCCGAAGCCGAGGTGACCACGCCGTGGCTGCCGAGCCGCCAGTTCGGCGCTCAGAACGTCGGGTGTGCGGGGTTTGTGGGAACTATTGCCATGAACTTCGTACACCCGGCGTACGTTGGCGCCTCAGGACGGCAGACAGCCTCCGTCCGACTACCCCAGCGACCCGGGATCCGCGGGCACGTCGACCGCGTGCTCCCTGAGCGCCTCGATCGGGACGATGTCGAGGGCCCGCTCGTGGGTGGAGGCGAGCACGACGTAGGCGGCCGCGCCCTCGCGGTGCGCGCGCAGCCAGTTGACGGCGGTCACGCACCAGCGGTCGCCGGGGACCAGGCCGGGGAAGCGGTATTCCGGCATCGGCGTGGTCAGGTCGTTGCCGATGCTCCGCTGGTGCTCGAGGAACTCGGCCGTGACGACCGCGCAGACCGTGTGGCTGCCGCGATCATCGGGGCCGGTGCTGCAGCAGCCGTCACGGTAGAAGCCGGTCAGCGGGTCGGTGCTGCAGGTCTCGAGCTCCCCGCCCAGCACGTTGCGGGCCTCACTCATCGGCCCTCAACCTACCGACGGAGGCCCCGGTCGTGCAGGGCCTCCGCCGGTGCGGCTCAGTGGTCGAGCTCGCTGCCCATCTCGAGCAGCGTCTTGAGGCCGCTGAGCACCAGCTCCAGCTGCCGCCCGGGCCGCCGGCCTCGAGCTCGCCGCCGACGATCGCCGCCAGCCTCGGCGCGTGCTCGAGCTCATGGATGAGCGTGAGCTTCGTGACACCGCCCTCGCCCGGGTCGATCTCGTGGGTGAGCCCCGTGAAGCCCTCGGTCGCCATGTACACGCGCTAGACCTGCGTGGTGCTGGCGGGGCCTGCGCTGCGTTCGTCATGAGCTCTGCTCCATATCAAGCGACCTACTGATATGGACGCTCGTTTGTCAAGCGGGTAGCACCAGATGCCCGCGGCGG
>JBDTMF010000037.1:0-25402 GCA_039934455.1 Solirubrobacteraceae bacterium | reverse complement strand
CACCCCCGCGGCGCGCCCGGCGGTGAGCGCGGCGCCGAGCGCGCCCATGAACACGGCCTCGGAGCGCTCGAACGGCCCGATGTGCGCCTCCTTGACCGCGCGCGCGGCCACGCCCTCCGACCAGCCGCCCGCCATCACCATGCGCGTGTGGGGGCCGGCGACCCGCTCCATGCGGTCGAGCAGGTCGCGCGCGCCGCGGCCCGCGGACTCGAGCGCCGCGCGCCAGACCAGCGCGGGGTAGGGGTCGGGGCCGATGTTGACGAGCTCGACCCGGTAGCCGTTGAGCCCGCGCAGCTCGATCCCGCCGGCCTCGGCGTCCACCTCGAGCGCGGCCCGCTCGAGCGCGTCGCGACCCTCGCGGGTGACGCCGAGCAGCGCCATCACGCGGCCGAGCGCCGCCCCAGAGCGCATCGCGCCGAGCAGGTTCTGGCGATCGGGGACCGCGTGCCAGCCGACCATGATCTCGTCGTTCACCGCCTGCAGGACGCGCTCGGGCGAGAGCGGCGAGACCGCCCGGATCAGCGCCTCGGCCGTGCCCCAGGAGTCGAGGACGTCGCCCTCGCCGACGGCGCCGGCGCCGACCGCGGCGCTGAGGTGGTCGTGGCCGCCGACCGCGAGCGCGGCGCCGCGCGCCTGCGGGAGCGCGTCCCCGACCGTTCCGAGCGGCGTCCCCGCGAACGCCGGCTCGGGCAGCAGGCCCGCCGGCGCGCCCGACCACGCCAGCGTCTCGTCCCACCACCCGCGCGTGTGCAGGTCGAGCCAGCCCGTCCGCGACGCCAGCGAGAGCTCCGCGCCCTGCTCGCCGCCGAGGCCGTGGACGATCCACTCGCCGACGCTCAGCCAGCGCACGCCGCGCTCGGTCGCCTCGTCGTGGTCGCGCAGCCAGCGGTACTTCGCCACCGTCCGCAGCGCTCGCGACGAGAGCCCGGTCGTGGCGGCGAAGCGCTCGTGGCCGATGTCCTCGAGCAGCCGCACGGCCTCCTCCTCGCCGCGCGAGTCGTGCCACGCGATCGCCGCCGTGACCGGCTCGCCGTGGCGGTCGAGCAGCACGCCGGTCTCGGCGATGCTCGAGACGCCGACCCCGACGATGCGGAATCCGCCCCCACCCGCCCCCGCGGCGAGTGCTTCGTTGGCGGCGGCCAGCGCGTACTCGATGAACCTGGCGGGATCGATCTCGGCGCCGGTCGGCACTGCGGTCCAGTCCAGCGGCGCCTGCCCGTGCGCGACCTCCTCGCCCTCCAGGGTCACCACGGCGGCCTTGCACGACGTCGTCCCGGCGTCGAGGCCCAGCAGAAGCTCGGTGGTCACCGGCGAGACCGTACTGCCAACCGCGGGGCGCCGGGGCGCCCCGCGGTTCGCGAGTCAGCTCAGCAGGACGGCTTGTAGAGCGCGTCCTGGCTGGAGGACAGGTTGTCCTTGGTGATCGTCGTGGACTCGGTGCCGATCTTCTTGGTGACCGGCTTGCCCGTCAGCGCGTTGTAGGCCTGCTCGACGCCCTGTGCGCCGATGTCGGCCGGCTTCTGGGCGATCAGGGCCTGCACGGTGCCGTCCTCCAGGTCCTTGACCTGCTTCGGTCCGGCGTCGAAGCCGACGATCTTGACCTTCGCGCCCGCCTCGCGGACGCCGGTCGCCGCGCCCTCGGCGGCGAACAGGTTCGTCCCGAAGATGCCCTTCAGGTCGGGGTTCTTCTGCAGCGCTGCCTTGGTCTTGGCGGCCGCCACCTCGGGCTTGTCGTTGGAGTACTCGCGCCCGACGTAGTCGAGCCCGGCCGCCTTGGCACCCGCGACGAAGCCCTTCTCGCGCGCGTCGGTGGTCGAGATGCCCGGCTTGACGTTGACCACGAACACCTTGCCGCTGCCGCCGATCAGCTTCGCCAGCGCGTCGGCCGCGGTCTTGCCGCCGGCCTCGTTGTCGGAGGCGATCTGTGACACGGCCATGTCGGACTGGTCGAGCGTCGTGTCGACGAGGACGATCTTCGTCCCGGCGTCGGCCATCTGCTTGATCGGGGCGTACAGCGCCTTCGTGTCGGTCGGCGCGATCAGCACGGCGTCGGGCTTCTTGGCCGCGACCGCGTTGACGATCGGGGTCTGCTGCGAGGCGTCGAACTCCTGCGGCCCCTGGAAGTCGAGCTGGACGCCGAGCTCCTTGGCCTTGGCCTGGGCCCCGCAGTTCATCGTGATGTAGAACTCGTCGCCCTTGACGCCGGCGATCAGCGTCATCTTGTAGGTCTTCTTCTTGCTGCCCGAAGAGCTGCTGCCGCTGGAACTGCTGTTGTCGCTGCCGCACGCGGCGACCACCAGCGCGAGCGCCGTGCACATGACCACGAGCGCGAACAGTGCGCGGCGCTCGGGTCGGGGGGTATTGGACATTGACCTTCCTCCTCCTGGATGGATGGGCTACTGCCGCTGGCGCGAGCGCCGCAGCTGGTCGAGATAGACGGCGAGGATCAGCACGGCGCCGACGGCGACCTGCTGCCAGAACGCCTGCACGCCGACGATGACGAAGCCATTCTGGAGCACCGCGGGAATGAAGACGCCGAAGACCGTGCCGAGGATCGAGCCGATCCCTCCGAACAGGCTCGTCCCGCCGATCACGACCGCGGCGATCGCATTGAGGTTGTCCGTCGCGTGCCCGCCGATCGTCGTCGTGCCGAAGCGCGCGAGGTTCATGAAGCCCGCGAGCCCGGACAGCAGTCCCGCGAGCGCGTAGACCTTGATCAGGTGACGGTCGACGTTGACGCCGGCGCGGCGCACGGCCTCCTCGTTGGAGCCGATCGCGTAGGTGTAGCGGCCGAAGCGCGTCTGGGCGAGCAGGATCCCCAGCACGATCGCGACCGCGAGCGCGATCAGGACGAGGTAGGGGATGCCGATGACGCGCCCGATCCCGACGTCCGAGATCAGCTTGAAGGGGACCTCGCGCTCGTCGACGCCGCCGGTGATCAGATAGCCGGCGCCGAGCGACATGCCGAGGGTGCCGAGCGTGACGATGAAGGCCGGGATCTTCGCCTTCGCGATCAGCGCGCCGTTGAGCAGGCCCCAGGCGAGGCCGGCGAGCAGGGCGGCGGCCAGGCCGACGAGGATCACGCCCCAGTTGTTGCCGCCGACCTCGTTCATCAGCTTGGCCGACACGACGCCGGCGAACACGAGCACGGAGCCGACCGAGAGGTCGATGCCGGCGGTGATGATCACGTAGGAGGCGCCGACCGCGAGCACGAGCAGGACGGCGGCGTCGGTCGCGATGTTGCGCGCGTTGGCAACGGCGAAGAACTCGTTGAAGGAGAGCAGCGAGAAGACGGCGATCAGCGCGACGAGGATCAGCCCGATCTGCGTGCTCGACCCGGAGGCGATCCGCTGCAGCGTCGACGGCGGGCGCTCGTCGGGCGGGCCGGCCACGGGCTCCTCGGCGGGGGCGGTGGGCGTGCTCATCGCTCGTCCTCCTCGTGGAAGGAGAGCGCCCCGGTCATGGCCGAGACCACGTCCTCCATCGAGACGTCGGACGGCCGCAGCCGCGCAACGCGCTCGCCGAGCCGGAGCACCTCGATGCGGTCGGCCACCTCGAAGATCTCCGGCAGGTTGTGGCTGATCAGCACGACCGCCAGGCCCTGCTCGCGCACCTTCTTGATCTGCTCGAGCACGTTGCGGGTCTGGACCACGCCGAGCGCCGCGGTCGGCTCGTCCATGAAGACGACCTTGCTCGCCCACGTGACCGCGCGCGAGATCGCGATGCCCTGGCGCTGGCCGCCGGACATGTTCGCGACCGGCGCCGTCGTGTCCTGGATGCGCACGCCCAGGTTGCGGAACGCCTCCTCGCTGCGCCGGCGCATCTCCGTCTTGTCGAGGAAGCCGAGCTTGCCGAGCGGGCCGTCGCGGAGGATCTCGCGGCCCAGGAACATGTTCGCGGCCGGGTCGATCTCGGCCGCCAGCGCGAGGTCCTGGTAGACGGTCTCGATCCCGAGCTCGCGCGCCTGCTGGGGCGTGTGGATGACGACCGGCCTGCCGTCGAAGAGGATCTCGCCGCTGTCGGCCGGGTGCACGCCGACGAGCGTCTTGACGAGCGTCGACTTGCCGGCGCCGTTGTCGCCCACCAGCGCGACGACCTCGCCCGGATACACGGTGAAGTTCGCTCCCGTCAGCGCCTGTACGCGCCCGAACGACTTCACGATCTTGCGCGCCTCCAGCAACGGCTGGTCGCTCACCACTCCCCCTCTCCGGCGGTCGGTACCGGTGGCAGGCACCGGATCGCCTCGATGTCACCCGATAGTGTCGTCGCTCCGGCGGCGTACGGCACGAGCACCGTCGCGCCGCGGCGCAGCTCGAGATCGTCGCCCTCGCTGGAGCGCAGCGCGCCCTCGCCTCCGGTCACGACCAGGACCGCGAACGAGGGCCCCAGTTCGCCGCCGCCGCGCACCCGCTCGGCGCGGAAGTACGGGTCGGCTGCGTCGGGCAGCAGGTTGCCCTCGCCGCCGCCGGTCAGGGCGGCGACGTCCGCGGGCTCCGTGTCCATCGCCTCCAGCGCGGCGTCCCAGCCGAGCTCGAGGTGCTCGGAGCCGTCGGTGACGCCGAACGGCTTCCACTCGACGAGCACCGACAGGTCCGTCGGCTCTTGACACTCGAGCAGCAGGATCCCCGCGCCGATCGCGTGCAGCGTCCCGGCCGGGACGAGCACCGCGTCGCCGGCCGCGACCGGCACGCGCTGCAGCGCCGCGAGCATCTCGTCGGCGTCCTGCGTGTCGATCCAGCCGCGCACCGTGGCGCGATCGAGCGGCTCGCGCGGGCCGACATGGACGGCCGCGTCGGGCTCGGCCTCGAGGATGATCCACGCCTCGGTCTTGCCGAAGCGCAGGCCGAGGTGCTCGCGGGCGAAGGCGCGGCCCGGGTGATAGTGGACCGGCAGGCGCTGGCCGGCGTCGAGCAGCTTCACCAGCAGCGCGGGGTCGGCGCCGAAGCGCTCCACGTGGTCGGGGCCGAGGAAGGCCTCAGGGTCCTCCGCGATCGCGTCGCGCAGCACGCGGCCGTCCTCGAGCCGGCTCAGTCCCTCGCGGTCGGAGCCGAACGACGTCGCCGTCGAGCCGACCCAGTCCTCCGGCCGGCCGTCCTCCCCCTCGGGCACGCCGCGCAGGGCGTCGATGCGCGCCCCGCCGCGGTAGAAGCGGTGGAACTGGTTGGGCGGGAGCAGCAGGGGCTTCATGGAGCGACCTCCCCGGAGCCGCGGACGATCAGCTCCGTTGGCACGGTGATCTCGAGCGGCGATCGCTTGTCGCCGTCGAGGCGGGCGAACGCGAGCGCCGCGGCCTGCTCGCCGAGGCGCCAGGGGTCGGCGCGGACGACGGTCGTGCCGAGCAGGTCGGCGAGCTCGAAGTCGTCGAAGCCGACCAGTGCGACGGGGTGGCGGTGGTCGGCGAGCGCGTGCAGGGCACCGACGGTGTTGCGGTTGTTGGCGGCGAAGATCGCGGTCGGACGGCGCTTGTCGGGCAGCGCGAGCAGGCGCCCGACGGCGGCCTGCGCGGCAGCGGCGTCGTGGTTGCCGGTCGCGACCAGGACGGGATCCGCCTCGAGGCCGGCGGCGGCGAGCGCCTCGCGATGGCCCGACAGGCGCTCGCGCACGGTGTAGAGATCGGCGGTGTCGCAGACGCAGGCGATGCGCGTATGGCCGTGGGCGATCAGGTGCTCGACCGCGCGGCGCGCGCCGCCGAGGTTGTCGAGCAGCACCGTATCGGCCTCGATTCCTCGCGCGGGGCGGTCGAGGAAGACGGTCTGTGTGGCGCTGGAGATGTAGCGGTGATCGGGGCCGGCGGGCACGATCAGCAGCGCGTCGACGCGGCGCCGCAGCAGCGCGCCGACCAGCTCGCGCTCGCGCTCGGCATCCTCGAGTGCGGAGGCGGTGATGAGCAGGAAGCCGCGCTCGCTGGCCACGGCCTCGACCGCCTGCGCGACCGCCGAGTAGAACGGGTTGGCGACGTCCTCGATCACGAGCCCGAGCGTGGACGAGGAGCGGCCCTGGCGGAGCGAGCGCGCGAGGTCGTTGCGCTCGAACTCCAGCGCGTCGATGGCCTGCGTCACCTTCGCGGCCGTCGCCGGGGTCACGCCAGCCTCCGCGTTGATCACCCGCGAAACGGTTTTGAGGCTCACGCCCGCCTGTTGCGCCACGTCTCTCATCGTGGGTCTTGACAACGTTGTCACCGGCCCGCAGGACGCTAGTGCGCCCGTGGGGCGGATGTCAAGCGATCGTGGCTCCGAGCTCCTGGGCGCGCGCGGGGTCGAGCTCGCCGGCGACCGGGTGCTCGACGCTGGCCGAGGCGGCCGCGACCCCGGCGCGCGCGGCCGCGGCGAGCGGCTCTCCGCGCTCGAGCGCGGCGGCCATCGCGGCGGTGAGCACGTCGCCGGCGCCGATCGGGTTGCGCACCTCGGCCACCCGCGGCGCGGCGATCCATTCCGGCGCGCCGCCGCTCGCCAGCAGCGCCGCGCCCTCCGCGTCAGCGGTCACGACCGCCGAGCGGGCGCCCTGGCGCACCAGTGCTGCGGCCGCGGCCAGCGCGCGGGGCCGGGCGTCCGCCGCGCTCATCACGGCCTGGCCGTCGCTCGAGAGCCCGAGCGTGGTCTCCGCCTCGGCGAGGTTGGGCGTGACGAGGTCGGGCGTGGCGTCGAGCGCGCGCAGCAGCGTCTCGCCGGCCGCGTCGACGACGCTCGTCACCCCGGCCGCCCTGGCCAGCGCGACCAGGCGGCCGTAGGCGTCGGGCGGGCTGCCGGGCGGCACGCTCCCCGAGCAGACGAGCACCCGGTGCGCGCCGAGGCGCTCCTCGATCGCGCGCTCGTAGGCGGCCCATTCGCCCTCGTCGACCGGCGGCCCGGGCTCGTTGAGGACGGTGGTGCGGCCGTCGCGCTCCTGGATGATCGACGTCGAGCGCAGCTCGCCGCCGCAGGGGACCGCGTGCAGATCGAGGCCGAGGTCGGCGATCAGCGCGCCGGCCGCCTCGCCGGTGCGGCCCGGCAGCAGCGAGACGATCACGGCGGGGTGGCCGAGCGCGCGGGCGGCGCGCCCCACGTCCAGGCCCTTGCCGCCAGGGTTCACCACGACGCGGTCGAAGCGCAACACCTCGCCGGGGCGCAGCTCGGCGATCTCGAGCGTGCGATCCATCGTAAGGTTGGGACCGGCGACGAGCATCGAGTCTCTAGTGTCTCGCAACGTGAAGCAATACCGCCTCAACCGACTCTTCCACGCCACCTCCGGCCGCTGCTTCGACGTCGCCGTCGACCACGGCATGCCGGGCGAGCCCGCGATGCTGACCGGCATCGAGGACATGGGGGCCGCGATCGACACGCTCGTCGACGCCGCCCCAGACGCGATCCAGCTCTCCCCCGGTCAGGCCGACCTGCTGCAGCGCCATCCCGGCCGCGACAAGCCCGCGCTCGTGCTGCGCACCGACACGGCGAACGTCTACGCCCCGGAGGCGCCCGCCGAGGCGTGGTCGTTCATGATCGACGACCCGGTCGGCCAGGCCGTGCGCCTCGACGCGGCGTGCGTCGTGGTCAACCTGCTCGACATCCCCGGGCAGGACGGGATCCGGCGCGACTGCCTCGAGGCGATCAGCCACCTACGCGCGGAGTGCGACCGCGCCGGGATGCCGCTGATGGTCGAGCCGCTGGCGTTCGACGCGGGGGACACCGGCTACGCCGGCAGCGGCGACGTCGACCGTATCTGCGGCGTCGTGCGCCAGGCCGTCGAGCTCGGCGCCGACATCATCAAGGCCGACCCGACCGACGACATCTCCGACTACCACCGGGTCGTCACCGTCGCGCGGGTGCCGCTGCTCGTCCGCGGCGGCGGCCGGGTCACCGACCAGCAGATCCTCGAGCGCACGCACGCCGTGCTCGAGCAGGGCGCGGCGGGGATCGTCTACGGCCGCAACGTCATCCAGCACGACAATCCCGCGGCGATGACGCGCGCGCTGATGTCGGTCGTCCACGAGGGCGCGACGCCCGAGCAGGCGCTCCAGACGCTCTCGTAACTTGGCCCGCGCGAGGAACGGTCTCCTGCACTCCAAGAGGGACGACGCGCGGGCCTCTGTCTCCATCGGGATCGTCGGCGGCGGCCTGATGGGCCGCGAGCTGGCGGCGGCGATCGGGCGCTGGGCGGCGCTCGAGGACCACCCGGTCCAGCCGCGCCTGGAGGCCGTGTGCGACACGAGCCCGGAGGCGCTCGCGTGGTTCGAGCGCATCCCGACCGTGCGGCGGCTGACGGGCGACCGGCGGGAGCTGATCGAGGATCCCGGCCTCGACGTCCTCTACCTCGCGGTGCCGCACCACCTGCACGAGGAGCTCTACCTCGAGGCGATCGCGGCCGGCAAGGACTTCCTGGGCGAGAAGCCGTTCGGGATCGACCTCGGCGCCGCGCAGCGGATCGTGGCGGCGCTCGACGGCTCGGACGTCTTTGCCCGCTGCTCGAGCGAGATGCCCTACTTCCCGGGCGCCCAGCTCGCGGTCGAGACGATCCGCTCGGGCGCGCTCGGCGAGCTGATCGAGGTCGAGCACGCCTTCCTGCACGCGAGCGACCTCGATCGCGCCAAGCCGATCAACTGGAAGCGCCAGGCGCGCTTCTGCGGCGCCAACGGGGTCATGAACGACCTCGGCCCGCACGTGCTGCACCTGCCGCTGCGGCTCGGCTGGCGGCCGCGGCGCGTCTACGCCGTGCTGCAGGATCTCGTGCAGGAGCGCCCCGGGCCCGACGGCGAGCCCGTCGCATGCGACACCTGGGACAACGCCACGCTGCACGCCGACGCCGGCTTCCCGCTCACGATCGCGATGAAGCGGATCGCGCCGGGGGAGGGCAACACCTGGCGCCTGCGCGCGCTCGGCATGGACGGCGGGGTCGACTTCTCCTCGGCGAACCCGAAGGCGTTCCGGCGCTTCGCGGTGCGCGACGGCCGCCAGATCTGGGAGCACTTCGAGACCGGCAGCCAGTCGGCGTTCGCGACGGCGACCGGCGCGATCTTCGAGTTCGGGTTCTCCGACGCGATCCTCCAGATGTGGGCCGCTTTCCTGGCCGAGCGCGAGGGCGCGCTCGGCGAACGCCTCGGCTGCATGACGCCCGCCGAGGCGCTCGCGGCCCACGAGGTGTTCGCCGCGGCGCAGGCCTCGGAGGCCTCGGGCGCGTCCGAGCCCGTGCGCGTCACATAAGGTCGTCCAAGCGTCCAGGCTCGGTTGTCCCTGCACTTTGCGGGCGATACTTTGCGTAGCGCTCGAGAGGAGCAGATGAGTCGACAGGTTCCAGGCCGGTTTGCCCTGCGGGTGGTGTGGGCGAGCCTCATGGTCGTCTTCGCCGCCTACGTCGCCGTGGCCCTCGGGCTCGGGGGGCGCAGCCTGCTCGACGCGTTCTCGACCTGGGTCTACATCGCGCTGGTGCTCGGCGCGGCGGGGATGCTCGCCCTGCGGGCCTTCACCGGCGAGGGACGGCGCGCCCCGTGGCTGGCGCTCGCCGCGGGCGCGGCGCTATGGGCGGCCGGCGAGCTGCTCTATGAGATCGCCTACTCGAGCGCGCCGGAGCTGGCGCCCTACCCGTCGGTGGCCGACGCGCTGTGGCTCGGCGCCTACGTCGCCGCGGCGGCGGGCATCGTGCTCGTCCTGCGGGCGCGGCTGCGGGCGGCGTTTCACCCGACGATCTGGCTCGACGCGGCGATCGGCGCGGCGACGATCGCGGCGCTGACGGCGACGCTCGCGTTCGACCCGGTGCTGGCCGACACGGGCGGCGCGACGCTCGAGGTCGCCACCGACCTCGCCTATCCGCTCGCCGACCTCGGCCTGCTCGCCCTCGTGGTGACGCTGCTCGCGCTGACCGGCTGGCGGCCTGGGCTGGGGTGGGCGGCGTTCGCGCTCGCGCTGACCGCGCAGGCGGTCTCCGACGTGCTCTACGCCCGCGAGATCGCGCTCGGGACCGACGGGCAGGACACGCTGCTGGCGCCGGTGTGGCCCGCCGCGACCCTGCTGCTCGCCTACGCCGCCTGGCGACCGCTGTCGGCGCCGCCGCGCAGCGGCGTCCCGCTGGCCCGCGTGTTCATCTTCCCGGCGGTCTTCACCTCGCTGGCCCTCGGCGTGCTCGTCTTCGACCACTTCCACCCGATCAACACGCTCGCCGTCGTGCTCGCCGCGGCCGCGATCGCCCTGTCGGTGGCGCGGATGGCGCTGTCGTTCTTCGACAACCTCCGGATGCTGCGGCACGCGCGCCACGACGCCCTGACGGACTCGCTCACCGGCCTGCCGAACCGGCGCGCGTTCGTCGACGACCTCGCGGGCCTGCTCGATACCGGCGGCGCGGTCCAGCGGCGTGCGCTCGCGCTCTTCGACCTCGACGGCTTCAAGCGCTACAACGACGCCTACGGCCACCCGGCGGGCGACGCGCTCCTGCAGCGCCTGTCGGCCGAGCTCGGCGACGTGGTCGCGGGCCACGGGCAGGCCTACCGGCTCGGCGGCGACGAGTTCTGCCTGCTGCTCGAGGCCGACGGCAGCGACGGGGTGCTGCGCGCGGCCGCGACCGCGCTCGAGGCGCGCGGCGACGGTTTCGACGTCACCGCCTCCTACGGCCGCGTCGCGCTGCCCGAGGATGCGGCCGACAGCGAGGAGGCCCTCCATCTCGCCGACCGCCGCATGTACGCTGCGAAGGAGAGCCGCCCCTCGTCGGCGGGGATCCAGACCCGCAGCGTCCTGCTCAAGGTGCTGTCCGAACGCGAGCCGGAGCTGCACGAGCACTCCACCGACGTGATGGCGCTCGCGCGCGGCGTGGCCCGGCGGCTGGGGCTGTCGCCCGACGAGCGCGAGATCGTGGCGCGCGCGGCTGAGCTCCACGACATCGGCAAGATGGCGATCCCGGACGCGATCCTCGGCAAGCCGGGTCCGCTGGACGACCGCGAGTGGCGCTTCATGCGCCGCCACACGATCATCGGAGAGGACATCCTCAACGCCGCGCCGGCGCTCCAGCCCGTGGCCGCGCTGGTGCGGGCGAGCCACGAGCGCTGGGACGGCACCGGCTACCCGGACGGCACCGCGGGCGAGGCGATCCCCGAGGGCGCCCGGATCGTGGCGGTCTGCGACGCCTTCAGCGCGATGCTCCAGGAACGGCCGTACCAGCCGGGCCTGACGGTCGGCGAGGCGGTCGCCGAGATCGAGCGCTGCGCGGGCGAGCACTTCGACCCGCGGGTGGTCGCGGCGTTCGCCGCCGAGATCCGCTCCGACGCGGTGCTCGTATGAAGCGCGGACTCGCCCCCGCGCTGGTCGCGCTCGCGTGCCTCGGGGCCGCGCCCGCGACGGCGCAGAGCGCTCCGGGCGACATCGCGATCGCGGACGAGGGCAACTGGTTCGGCAGCTCCGGCCGCGTGCTGCGCCTTCGCAGCGGCGAGGGCGCTTCGCTGCTGGCCGGGGGCGCGCCGCTGAGCGACCCGTGGGCGGTGGCGGTCGCCCCCGACGGCGCGCTGCTCGTGGCCGACGAGGGCGCGGAGGCGGTGTTCTCGATCGATCCCTCCGGCAGGCTCGACACGGTGGTCGAGGGCCATGGCCTGCAGGACCCCTCCGGCCTCGCGCTCGCGCCGGGCGGCCAGGCCTACGTTTCCGATCGGCAGCGCGACGAGGTGCTGCGGCTCGACCTCGCCACGGGAGCCCTGTCGCACGTCGCCGATCTTCACGACGTCACCGGCATCGCCACGGACAAGGCCGGGAGGCTGCTCGCCACGGACGGGGTCGCGCTCCGCCGCATCGATCCCGGGACGGGCGCGATCACGACCGTGGCGGCGGGCGCGCCGCTCGACGACCCGCGTGACGTCGCCGTCCAGCAGGACGGGACGCTATACGTCGCGGGCGAGCGGCAGATCGTGCGGGTCGACCCGGACACCGGCGCGCAGACCCTGCTCGCGACGGGCGCGCCGCTGCGCGATCCCCGCGGGATCGACATCGACCAGGCAGGCGACCTCGTGGTGGCCGACGGCCGGTCCGGCGGGGGTGCGGTCATCCATGTCGATCGCGCGACCGGGACGCAGTCGATCCTGGCGAGCGGGGCGGCGTTCCGCGTGCCGGCCGGGCTCGCCGTCGTGGGCGGCGCCGGCGTTGACCCGAGCGGCGGCGGCAACGGCGACCCGAGCGGGCCGGCCGCACCGCCCGCGCCTCCCGTCGAGCCGGGTGGGCCCGGTGCCCCGGGCGGGCCGGGCGGGTCCGGAACGCCGGGCGGGCCGGGAAGCCCGGGCGCCGCCGGCGGTATCACCGTCGCGCTGCCCGACGGCACCAGCGTCACGCTCCCGCCCGGCGTGACCGCCGCCACCTCCGGCATCCTCGGCGTCGACTTCGCGTCACCCGCGTTCCTCCGCCGGCCGCGCCTCAGCGCGACGCGCTTCCGCGCCGCACGGCGGGGCCGTGCCTTCGTCGCGGTCCGCACCGGCACCCGGATCGCCTTCGCGCTCAACGAGCCCGCCCGGGTCAGCTTCACCGTCCAGAAGTTCCGCCACCTCAGCCGCGTCTGCCGCCGCAAGCTCGCGCGCAACAGCCGCCACCGCACCGGGACGCGATGCCGCACGTGGATCTCGATCCAAGGCCGCTTCTCGAAGGCCGCCCCGGCGGGCGCGAGCTCCGTGCGGTTCCGCGGCAGGCTCAAGGGCAGGGCGCTCAAGCCCGGCGCCTACCGCTTCGTGATCCGGGCCCGCGACGGCGCGGGCAATGTGAGCCCGGCGACGCGCCCGAAGTTCCGCATCATCCGCTAGCAGCGGGAATGCCCGGAGCGTCCGCGTCCGGCGTGGACCTACACTGGATTATGTATGCCCCGCCAGGACTCCATCGTCGTCTCGGGCGCCCGTGAGCACAACCTCAAGGACGTCACCGTCACGCTGCCGCGCGACGCCCTCACGGTCATCACCGGGCTGTCCGGTTCCGGCAAGTCCTCGCTCGCGTTCGACACGATCTACGCCGAGGGGCAGCGCCGCTACGTCGAGTCGCTGAGCGCGTATGCGCGCCAGTTCCTGGGCCAGATGGACAAGCCGGACGTCGACTCGATCGAGGGCCTCTCGCCGGCGATCTCGATCGACCAGAAGACGACCTCGCGCAACCCGCGGTCGACGGTCGGCACGGTCACCGAGATCTACGACTACCTGCGCCTGCTGTGGGCCAGGATCGGCAAGCCCCATTGCTACAACTGCGGCCGCCCGATCGCCGCCCAGTCGGCGGAGCAGATCATCGATCAGATCATGGGCCTCGACGAGGGGACCCGCTTCATGGTCCTCGCCCCGATCGTCCGCGGCCGCAAGGGCGAGTACGGCAAGCAGCTCGAGGAGCTCCGCAACGAGGGCTTCACCCGCGTCAAGGTCGACGGGGAGCTGCGGCTGCTCGAGGAGGAGATCGTCCTCGACAAGAAGTTCAAGCACGACATCTCGGTCGTGGTGGATCGACTGATCATGCGGCCCGAGCTGCGGAAGCGGCTCGCCGACTCGGTCGAGACCGCCGTCGCGCTGGCCGACGGCATCCTCGAGATCGAGGTTCTCGAGGGCGAGAAGGACAACCGGGTCCTCACCTTCTCCGAGCGGTTCGCGTGCCTGCACTGCGGGATCTCGATGCCCGAGCTCGAGCCGCGGATGTTCTCCTTCAACTCCCCGCACGGCGCCTGCCCGCGCTGCACCGGGCTGGGCTCGCAGATGGAGATCGACCCCGAGCTGGTCGTGCCCGACGGCTCGCTGTCGCTCAACGAGGGGGCGATCCTGCCGTGGTCGAGCGGGGCGACGAGCTACTACGAGCAGATCACGCAGGCGATCGCCGAGCGCTACGAGATCGACCTCGACCGGCCGTGGGACGAACTGGCCGAGGAGCAGCAGGACCTCTTCCTCTACGGGACCAACGGCGACCGCATCTACGTCTCCTACCGCAACCGGATGGGACGGCGGCGCTCGTACATGACGTCCTTCGAGGGCATCGTCCCCAACCTCGAGCGCCGCTACAAGGAGACGGACTCCGACTGGTCGCGCGAGAAGATCGAGGAGTACATGTCGGTGCGGCCGTGCCCGGACTGCAAGGGCGCGCGGCTGCGCCCCGAGTCGCGTGCGGTCAAGGTCAACGACGTCGCGATCCACGAGGCGACCGCGCTGTCGGCGCGGCGCGCGCTCGAGTGGTTCGCGGGGCTCGAGCTGTCGGACACGGACCGGGCGATCGCGAAGCTGATCCTGCGCGAGATCGAGGAGCGGCTGCGCTTCCTCGACAACGTCGGCGTCGGCTACCTCTCGATGGAACGCGCGTCGGCGACGCTGAGCGGTGGCGAGGCGCAGCGGATCCGGCTCGCGACCCAGATCGGCTCCTCGCTGGTCGGCGTCCTCTACATCCTCGACGAGCCGTCGATCGGCCTGCACCAGCGCGACAACGAGCGCCTGATCGCCACCCTCAAGCGCCTGCGCGATCTCGGCAACACCGTCCTGGTCGTTGAGCACGACGAGGGCACGATGCGCGCCGCCGACCACCTGATCGACATGGGGCCGGGCGCGGGCGAGCACGGCGGCCACGTGGTCGCCGCGGGCACCGCCGAGGAGGTCATGCGGGTCAAGGAGTCCCCGACCGGCCAGTTCCTCAGCGGGACGCGGCGCATCGAGGTCCCGGCCAAGCGGCGGACGCCTTCGGGCTACGTCGACATCGAGGGCGCGACCCAGCACAACCTGAAGAAGATCGACGTCCGGATCCCGCTCGGCACCTTCACCACCGTCACCGGCGTGAGCGGCTCGGGCAAGTCCACGCTCGTCAACGAGGTGCTCTACAAGGCCGTCGCCAACCGCCTCAACCGCGCGCGCATGCGGCCGGGCGCCCACAAGCGCATCCGCGGCCTCGAGCAGCTCGACAAGATCATCTCGGTCGACCAGTCGCCGATCGGCCGCACGCCGCGCTCCAACCCGGCCACCTACATCGGGCTCTTCGACCAGATCCGCGACCTCTTCTCCAAGACGCAGGAGGCGCGGGTGCGCGGCTACAAGCCCGGCCGCTTCTCGTTCAACGTCAAGGGCGGGCGCTGCGAGGTCTGCCGCGGCGACGGCCAGATCAAGATCGAGATGCACTTCCTGCCCGACGTCTACGTCCCGTGCGAGCAGTGCCACGGCAAGCGTTACAACCGCGAGACGCTCGACATCCGCTTCAAGGGCAAGACGATCGCCGACGTGCTCGACATGTCGATCGAGGAGGCGCTCGAGTTCTTCGCCCACATCCCGAAGATCAAGCGCCGCATCCAGTCGCTGCACGACGTCGGGCTCGACTACATGCGGCTCGGCCAGCCGGCGACGACGTTGTCGGGCGGCGAGGCGCAGCGGGTCAAGCTGGCTTCTGAGCTGAGCAAGGTCGCAACGGGTAAGACGCTCTACATCCTGGACGAGCCAACCACCGGATTGCACTTCGCGGACATCCAGCGGCTCCTGGAGGTGCTGCAGCGGCTCGTCGACCAGGGCAACTCGGTCGTGGTGATCGAGCACAACCTCGACGTCATCAAGACCGCGGACCGGATCATCGACATGGGCCCGGAGGGCGGCGAGGAGGGCGGTCAGCTGATCGGCGCGGGCACGCCCGAGGAGATCGCCGCGATCTCCGAGTCCTACACCGGCAACTTCCTCGCCAGGATCGTCGAGCCTCGCGTCCGGACGCGCCGGGCGCCCAGGCGCCAGACGGTGCCCGCCGCCGCATGAACGACCGCGACGCGACGGCCGACTGGCTGCTCTCCGTCCATGGCCGCATCGCGCGGATCGTGGCCGGCTCGCTGCTGATCATCCTCGGGCTCGGGATCATCGGTGGCTTCCTCGGCGTGCTGCTGCTCATCATCGGCGCGATCCCGATCGCCTCGGCGGCCTACGGGACGCTGCTGGTCGGTCCGCTGTTCGGGCGCGACGTCCACGGCAGGCGGCCGAGCGATCAGCCCGACGAGGAGCGCGGGGGGGAGGACGAGCCACCCCGCGCGGAGGAGGACGGCGAAGCCGAGGACGAGGAGCCCCGCAAGGAGCCCGATCCCGACTGGAGCGCGCCGCCGCTCGCCCGCGCGGAGCGGCCCGAGGGCCAGGGGCCGCGCGCGAAGGACATCCGCGCCGAGGACGAGTCGCCGACGTAGGGGGAGCAGGGCCGGCGGCGCAGCGCGCCGCCGGCCCGCAACCTCATCCCCCGAAGCGGGAGCGCAGCGCCTGCACGTTCGCGACGTACTTCTGCGTGTCGTCGAACATGCCGCGCGAGCGGACGGAGCCTAGGCCCTGGTAGTAGCCGGCGATCGCGGCGGACTCGTCGCCGCCGGTCTCCTTCAGCAGATGCCCCAGGTAGAGGACGCCGGCGTGGACGTTGTCGGTCGCCGAGTTCGTGTCCAGACTGCGGCCTGCCAGGTTCTGCTCGACGTAGCTCCACGTGCCCGGCATCACCTGCATCACGCCGCGGGCGTTGGCCGAGGAGACCATCCCGTTGTTGAAGCCGCTCTCCTGCCACGCGATGGCGGCGGCGAGCGAGGGCGAGACGCCGTGCTGCGAGGCGACGGACTGGATGTCGGCGGCGCCGAGGCGCGTCGGCGTCGGCTCAGGCCCGGCCGCGGGCACGACCCGCTGGGTGGGCAGCGGCTCGGAGGCGCGCGCCGGCGCGGGCGCGCCGGCCGGCAGCTTGAGCACGGTCCCGGTCAGCAGGGGCGCCGTCGGGTCGAGGCCGTTGGCGGCCGCCATCTGCGCGGTCGCCACGCCGGCGTTGGCGGCGAGGCCCGACAGCGTGTCACCGGCGCGGACCACGTAGGAGCCGAGCACGGCGGGTGCGCCCTGTGAGGCCGCGGCGGCGGTGGGCGCCGCGGCCTGCGGAGCGACGCCGGCCAGCTGGACGCCGGCGGCCTGGAGGGCGGAGGCGCCCTCGACCGTGGTCGGGACGTTGATCGAGGAGCCGAGCACGACGTTGGAGGTCTCGGGCACGCCGTTGAAGGCGGCGACGGTGCGTGTGGTCAGGTTGTTCGCGGCGGCGATCGACCACAGCGTCTCTCCCGGCTGCACGGTGTGCGACACGGCCGCGTTTGCAGGCACGGCTGCGACCAGGAGGACAATCGGGGTGACTGCGAGAAGTGAGCGAGCGAGGCGCATGGGATGAGTCTTAGCCCGCTTTCCGGGGAGACACACGATCCCGCGCAGCCTTACGGCGACCTGCAAGCAGGGTTGCGGCGGGCATACTGGCCCACCGATGGACCCGGCACAGCTCAAGTTGTGGGCGCAGAAGTGGCGCTGGTACGAGCGCAACTCGCTGCCGTGGAACCGCGCGCGCATCCACTGGGAGATGGCTCGGCGCGAGTCGTTCTGCCGCTGGCCCGTGCACGGCAACGTGCTCGAGATGCTCCAGGAGGGCCGGCTCGAGCTCGGCCCGCACGTCCTGTTCGAGCCTGACGTCTGGCTCACGGCGATGGCGCCCGCGCGCATCCGGATCGGCGGCGGGACGTTCCTCAACCTCGGCGTCCAGGTCGCCGCCGTCGACCTCGTGGAGATCGGCGAGCACTGCATGTTCGCCAACCACTGCTTCGTCACCGACGCCAACCACCGGTTCGACGACCCAAACCGCCCGGTCCCGTGGCAGGGCTTCACCTCCAAGGGCGCGACGCGCGTCGGCGACAACGTCTGGTGCGGCGCCAACGTCGTCATCACCAGCGGCGTGACGATTGGCGAGCGCACCGTGATCGGCGCCAACTCGGTCGTCACCAACGACCTGCCGCCGCGCTCGATCGCCGCCGGGGCGCCCGCCAAGGTGCTGCGGACGCTCGGGTACCCGGCCTGACCGCGCGCTGGGTCAGCCCTTGCGCAGCATCACGATCACGCCGACAACGACCGCGACGCTGAAGACCACCATCGCGACGACGGCGAGCGCGCCGTAGGCGAGGGCCTGGCCCTCCTGGCCCTCGCGGCGCGCGTCGCCCGCCTTGTCCGCGCCGAAGATCACGAGCGAGAAGAGCACGCTGACGCCGACGCCGGCGACGAGCGAGACCCAGATGACCTGCCCGAGCGCGTGGAAGTCGATGGCGGCCACGATCTAGCCCTCGGCGGTGAGCGTCCGGCCGGTCATGAGGCGGCGGGCGAAGGCGGCGGTCAGCGCCACCAGCAGCAGGCCCGCGACGACCACCGGGCCGGCCTCGTCGGCGCCGAACAGTGCCACGACCCCGTACGTCAGGCCGCCGACCGCGGCCGCGGCCGGCAGGGTCAGCACCCAGGCGACGGCGATGTTGCCGGCCACGCCCCAGCGCACCGCGGACAGCCGCTTGGCCGCGCCGGCGCCCATGATCGCGCCCGACATCACGTGCGTGGTGGAGAGCGGGAAGCCGGCGTGCGAGGCCGAGAGGATCACCGCGGCGCCGACCCCCTGTGCCGAGAACCCCTGCGCGGGATCCATCTTGATGATGCGGCTGCCCATCGTGCGGATGATCCGCCAGCCGCCGACGTAGGTGCCGAGCGCGATCGCCGTGGCCGCAGACAGCACCACCCAGGTCGGCACGTCGTCGGTGGCGCTGAGATCACCGTTCGCGACGAGCGCCAGGAAGATGATGCCCATCGTCTTCTGCGCGTCGTTCGTGCCGTGGGAGAGCGAGAACAGGCTCCCCGAGATGATCTGGCCGAGCCGGAACCCGCGCGAGACCGGGCCGGGGTGGCGCCGGCCGACGATGCGGTAGGCGAGCGAGATCGCGATCGCCGAGACGACCAGCGCGAGCACCGGCGCCACGAGCGCCGGGACGACGACCTTCTCGATGATGCCGGCGCCGAGCACGGCGTCCGGACCCTCGGCGACGAACGCCGAGCCGACGATGCCGCCGATCAGCGCGTGCGACGAGGAGGCGGGCAGGCCGAAGTACCAGGTGGCGAGGTTCCAGGCGATCGCGCCGATCAGGCCGGCGAACACGATCGACGGCGTGACGAGGTCGGCCTGCACGATGCCGGTCGCGATCGTGGCCGCCACGGCGAGCGAGAGGAAGGCGCCGACGAAGTTCAGGCTCGCGGCGAGGCCGACCGCCACCCGCGGCGGCATCGCGCGCGTCGAGATCGAGGTCGCCACCGCGTTGGCGGTGTCGTGGAACCCGTTCGTGAAGTCGAAGGCCAAGGCCGTCCCGACCACGATCCAGAGGACGACGTCGCTCATGCTCTACCGGTTCTTGATCATCACGCCCTCGAGGATGTTCGCCGCTCGCTCCGTGGAGTCGATGGCCTCCTCGAGGCGCTCGAAGATGTCCTTCCAGCGGATGACCATCATCGGGTCGATCCCGGTTTCGAAGAGGGAGGCGAGCGCGGCGCGGACCGTGCGGTCCCCGTCGTTCTCAAGCCGGTTGATCTCGACCGTGAAATGGCGGATGTCGCCGAACGTGCGCAGGCGCGGGATCGCGTTGTTGAGCTCGCGGCAGGCGTGGTGGAGGATCCGCGCCAGCTCCTGCGCCTGATCCATCGGGGCCTCGATGCGATAGAGCTGGAGGTAGTCGGCGACCTCCTCGATGTAGTCGACGATGTCGTCGAGCGCGGAGGCGAGGTCGAGGATGTCCTCGCGCTCGATCGGCGTCACGAAGGTCTGGTTGAGGCGCTGGATGATGTCGTGCGTGATCCGGTCGCCCTCCTGCTCGCGGACCACGATCTCCTTCGCCAGCTCGCCGTGGTCGGGCCAGCGGTCGAGCAGGCGCTCGAGGATGTCGCCGGACTCGACGATGTTGCGGCCCGCCTCCTCGAACAGGTCGAAGAACTCGCGCTCGCGCGGCGCGAAGAGTCGGGACAGGCCTGGCATCGGCGGCCAGTGTATTTGTGAACGGGCGGTTTAAGCGTGCGCCCGCTTCCCGACCATCTCCCTGAGCCGCTCCATCTCCTCCGGCGCGACGCCGTAGACGTGCTCGGGGCCGGGGAAGACGCGGGTGCGGACCTCCTCGGCGTAGGCCGCCACCGCGCCGACCATCGCCTGCCGCAGCTCGGCGTAGCGCTTGACGAACTTCGGCTTGAATTCGTCGTTGATGCCGAGCAGGTCGTGGTAGACGAGCACCTGCCCGTCGGTGCTGGCGCCCGCCCCGATGCCGATGATCGGGACCTCCATGTGCTGCATGATCAGGTCGGTCAGCTCGCCGGGGATCGCCTCGAAGACGATCGAGAAGCAGCCAGCGTCCTGGAGCGCGAGCGCATCCTCGAGCACCTGCCGGCCACGCTCGGCCGTGCGGCCCTGGGCGCGGTAGCCTCCGAGCGCGGTCGCCGTCTGCGGCGTCAGGCCGACGTGGCCCATCACCGGCGTGCCCGCCTGGATGATGGCGCGGGCCCGCTCGGCCATGCGGCCGCCGCCCTCGAGCTTGACCGCATCCGCGCCCGCCTCCTTGACGAACCGGTGCGCCGTCTCGATCGCCTGCTCGTCGGAGGCCTCGTAGGTCCCGAACGGCAGGTCGCCGACCATCAGCGGCGTGCGCAGGCCGCGGCGGACGGCCTTGGCGAGCATGAGGATCTCGTCGAGCGTGATCGGCACCGTGTCGCGGTAGCCGAGGACGTTGTTGGCGGCGGAGTCGCCGACCAGCACGACGTCGACGCCGGCGTCCTCGACCACGAGGGCGCTGGGATGGTCGTACGCCGTGACCATGACGATGGGCTCGCCCAGGGCGCGCTTCTCGGAGAGCTTGAGCAGCGTGACGGGCTTGCGCTCCTCGCGCTCGAAGCGGGGCTCACGGGGTGGGGAGGACACTGACGGCTCCTTTCGGGTCGGAGCCCCGGCGTTCCGGGGTCGCCGCCCTTTCGATGACGACGTTGTCGATGAGGCGGGTGTCGCCGATGCAGGCGGCGACGACGATGAGGGGACCGTGCTCCTGGAAGGTCTCGGGGTCGACCGTGGCGAGGTACTCGGGG
The DNA here is from genome assembly GCA_039934455.1 of Solirubrobacteraceae bacterium. Taxonomy (GTDB): domain Bacteria; phylum Actinomycetota; class Thermoleophilia; order Solirubrobacterales; family Solirubrobacteraceae; genus DASQFQ01. The sequence goes on along the minus strand of JBDTMF010000037.1, from coordinate 4,569 downwards.
GTGATGCCGTACTCGGCCAGGACGGCGTGCCCCGCGTCGAGGGGATCGGCATCGATCGCCTCGGCCGCGGCGCGCAGGGCGGCGCTCAGGCCGGTGGCCCGGAGGCGCTCCTCGGGGCTCAGGCGGACGTTGCGGCTGGACATCGCCAGGCCGTCGGGCTCGCGGATCGTGGGGAGGACCTCGAGCGTGAGCGGGAAGTCGAGGTCGCGCGCCATGCGCCTGAGGACGGCGACCTGCTGGGCGTCCTTCTGCCCGAAGTAGGCCACGTCGGGCCCGACCATGTTGAAGAGCTTGGCCACGACCGTGCAGACGCCCGCGAAGTGGCTCGGGCCGCGGTGCGCGCCCTCGAGCACCTCGGAGAGCCCGGGGACCGAGACCGTGGTCGCGAAGCCGGACGGGTAGACCGCCTCGGCGGGTGGGGCGAACAGGACGCCGGCGCCGAGGCGCTCCGCGATCTCGGCGTCCCGCGGCTCGTCGCGGGGATAGGCGGCGAGGTCGCGCGGGTCGTCGAACTGCGCGGGGTTGACGAACAGCGAGACGACCATCTCGTCGCTGCCGGCGCGGGCGGCGCGCATGAGCGACTCGTGGCCGCCGTGGAAGGCGCCCATCGTCGGCACGAGGCCGACGCTGCGGCCCTCGGCGCGCACGGCGCGGCTGTGCGCCTGCATCTCGGCCACGGTCCGGATCGTCCTCACGTCGTCACGACCACCCGGGAGGCGGCGACGAGCGCATCGAAGACGTCGAGCAGGTCGGGCGCGCGCTCCTCGATCGCGGCCCGCTGGCGCGCGATCGTCGCCTCGTCGCCGCGGGCGACCGGTCCGGTGAGAGCCTGCTCCGCTCCCGTGGCCGCCCAGTTCTCCAGCGCCGCGCGCGCGAGCGGCACCAGCAGCTCGCGGGGGACGCCGGCGGTGGCGGCGAGCCGCTCCGCGGCGCCCTCGAGCGTGACGAGGAAGTTGGAGGCGATCGAGGCGGCGGCGTGGTAGGCGGCGCGGTCGGCGTCGGCGACCTCGACGGGGCGCATGTGGAGGGCGGCGGCGAGCGTCTCCGCGACGTGCAGCGCGGCGGCGGTCGAGGCCGCGATCGCGGCGCCGGCGCCGGCGAAGGGCGCCCTGCCGGGCGGCGCGTCGTCCGGCGGAGCCGGAACCGTCATCAGCGGGTGAAGGCTGAAGGCCTTGTGGCCGGCCAGCGGCTCGAGGGTCGTGGCGCCAGAGCAATGCCCGACGAACTGCGCCTTGAGGGGGGTCAGGGCGCCGGCCGCCGCGCGGATCTCGGCGTCCGGGACGGTGAGCATGACGACGTCGGCCGTCGGGTCGGCGCCGCGGCCGAGCGGGCCTTCGACTTCGAGCCCGGCGTCCCTGAGCGCGGCGGCCAGCGCATGGCCAAGCCGACCGGCGCCGATCACGGCGCAACGCAGGGGTGGGGTCTCGGAGGGGTTCCGGTCCAGTTCTCGCATGAGATACCGGCTGGGGAGGCGACGGTGCGTGGTCTTCAAGGTCCGTCCCGCGGTGGTGACGGCCTCGCCCTGCATGTTACCCCGCAGGGTGCGGGATTCACGCCTGCCGGCCCGCCCCGGCCGGAGCTACCCTCGGACCATGCCCAGCGCGGAAGAACGCCGCGAGGAGCTGAAGGCTGTCTACCGGCAGGCGTCGACCTGCACGCGCTGTCCCCAGCTCGCCGCGACCCGTCAGACCGTGGTCTTCGGCTCAGGCAACGCCGACGCCGACCTGATGTTCGTCGGCGAGGCGCCGGGCGCCAACGAAGACAAGCAGGGCGTGCCGTTCGTCGGCCAGGCCGGGAAGCTTCTCGATCAGCTGCTCGGGGAGATCGGGCTGACGCGCCCCGACGTCTTTGTGGTGAACGTCCTCAAATGCCGGCCTCCCGGCAACCGCGATCCGCTGCCTGGAGAGGTCGACAACTGCCGGGACTACCTGTTCCGCCAGCTCGAGCTGATCCGGCCGAAGGTCGTCTGCACGCTCGGCAACTTCGCCTCGAAGCTGCTGCGAGCGGATCCGGGGACCGGGATCACCAAGCTCCACGGCCGTGACGAGGTCCGCGTGATCGGGCCGCGCGCGGTGCGGCTGTTCCCGATCTACCACCCGGCCGCCGCGCTCTACACCCGCTCCCTCCTCGACACCCTGCGCGCCGACTTCGCCCGGCTGCCGGACCTGCTCGCGCTCGATCCGCCGCCGCAGCCACAGCTGCCGGAGCCCGAGCCCGTGATCCCGGAGCCTGCGCTGGTCGAGGAGATCGAGGCGCCGGCTGCCGCCGAGGAGGCGCCCGCGCCCTCTCAGCTCGGGCTGTTCTGAGCCGCGCGCTCGTCCACGGTCAGTGCGTAGCGCTCGTGGTCGCGCCACTGGCCCCCGATCAGGAGGTAGCGGGGCGAGTAGCCCTCGAGGCGGAAGCCGGCGCCGCGCGCGAGCGCGATCGAGGCGGCGTTGCCCGGCTGGATGTTGGCCTCGATGCGGTGCAGCGAGAGCGGGCCGAACGCGTAGTCGAGCACCTCCTCGAGGCCCCGGCGCATGAGGCCCTTGCCGGCGTGGCAGGCGCTGCCGTAGTAGCCGAGGAAGGCGGACTGGAACGAGCCGCGGACGATCTGCGAGATGTTGAACACGCCCGCGACGTCGCCCGACTCGTCGTCGATCACGATGAAGCAGGCGAAGTCCTCGCGCGAGCAGCGCGACAGCAGCTCTTCGAACTGGTCGGAGCGCTCGGGCGGATAGGCCCAGGGCCGGTGCAGCTCGCGGCTCTCGCGCACCATCGCGAGGAACGCGTCGCGGTCTGCGGAGCGGAGAAGCCGGATCGACACCGCGTCATTGTGCCCCTGGAGCCCGGACAGCACGCAGGAACGCGGTGAGCTGGGCCCGCTCGCGGTCGGCCTCACGCGCCGCCGCACGCCGCGCCACGGCCCGCGTCGCGAACGTCAGTGCCTGGGCGGCGTCGTCCAGCGCGAGTGCCGCGCGGCCGCGGTTGGCCCGCACGACCTCGCGACGGCGGCGGGCGAGCAGCTCGTGGGGCTCGCCGGCGTAGGCGCGGCGGGTGGCGTGCCCGCCGAGATGGCGGATCCGCACGCTGGGGTCGAGCACCGTCGGGACGCCCGCCGCGCGGGCGCGCAGGCAGAGGTCCATGTCCTCGAAGAAGAGGAACTGGCCCGGGTCGAACGGGCCGAGCCGGCGCAGCACGGCAGTCCGCGCCGCGACGCATGCCGCTATCGCCCACCCGATGGTGCGCGGCCGCTCGGCGCGGAACGGCTCGGCGCGCACGCGCAGCGCCCTCGGCAGGGCGACCGGGTGCACGAGGGCGGGCAGCAGCGCGCCCGCCGTGCCGGGGAGCGGGTGCGCGGAGCGCTGGACGGCGCCGCCGGCCTCGAGCAGGCGCGGGACCCAGAGGCGCTCGGGGCCCGCGGCGGCGGCGGCGAGCCGGGCGAGCGAGGCGTCGAGCAGCTCGCAGTCCGGGTTGAGCAGCACGGTCACGTCGTGCCGGGCCCGCTCGATCCCGGCGTTGTTCGCCGCCCCGAACCCCGGGTTCGCCCCCAGTTCCACCACCTCCGCGCCCGCCGCGCGCGCCAGCTCCGCGCCCTCGTCGACCGAGCCGGTGTCGACAACGATCAGCTGCGGCGGCGCCGGGAGGAGCGAGAGGGAGCCGAGCAGCGCGGGCAGCGGCCCGGCCGAGTCGTGCAGCACGACGACGGCAGAGAAGGTCACGCTCCCGCCGCCTCCGCCAGCACCGCGCGGGTCCGGCGAGCGGTCTCGGCCCAGCTCAGCGGCGCGATCGCCTCGCGGCCGGCGGTCAGGAGCTGCGCGCGCAGCTCGGGGTCGCGCGCCAGCCGCAGCAGCGCGTCGGCGAGGCCCGCCGCGTCCCCCGGCCGCACGTCGAGCGCGCCGTCGCCCAGCACCTCGCGCAGCACCGGGAGATCGCTGACGATCGCGGGCGTGCCCGCGGCGATGCCCTCGACCGGCGTCAGGCCGAAACCCTCGACCCATGACGGGAGCACGACGGCGAGCGCGTCGGCGTCGAGCGAGCCGAGGTCCTCGACGTGCCCGAGCCGCCGCACCCCGGGCGCCTCCACGTTGACGCGGCCGTCGCCGGCCACGACCAGCTCTGCCTCGAGCCCGCGCGCGCGGGCGAGGCGGAACCCCGCCACGAGCACGTCCGGCGCCTTGCGCGGCTCGAGCGCGCCGACCGAGAGGAAGTAGGGGTGCGCGGACGGGGACGAGGCGGCGGGCAACCAGCGCGGCGCGAGCCGCGCGGTCCGCACGCGCTCCGGCTCCAGCCTCCACTCGCGGATCAGCTCGCCCCGCACCGCGTCGGTGTCGCACAGCACCCGCGCCGCGCGCCGCGCCAGCCGCCGCGGGCGGGCCGCCGCGTGCCAGAGACGCTCGTAGCGCGTGAAGTCCTGCGGGCGCTCCTCCCACGAGCGGTCGTGAACGGTCAGCACGAACGGCGTCGCGCCCGGCGCGAGCGGCGCCGGGGCGGGCGCCCACACGACGTCGCAGCCGCCGAGCAGCGCATCGAGCCGCGGGCGCCCGGCCACCGCGGCGGCGCTGAACAACGCGCGGGCCGGCAGCGCGT
>JBDTMF010000036.1:0-25496 GCA_039934455.1 Solirubrobacteraceae bacterium | reverse complement strand
GCGGCCGTTCCCGCCGGCCAGTAGCCCGAGCATTCCTGCCCATCGATCGTCCGCCACGGAAACGCCGCGCCCTGGAATCCCAGGAGCTTGGCCCGGTCGCGCGCCAGTCCGAGTGTCGCGTGGCGCCAGCGCAGCGCATCGCAGGCGGCGTGTGGCGCGGTGTAGGTCAGGACGGGCAGGACGAAGGTCTCGGTGTCCCAGAAGGTGTGCCCGTCGTAGCCTGGGCCCGTCAGGCCCTTGGCGGCGATCGCGCGCCGCTCGGACCTCGCGCCCGCCTGGAGGGTGTGAAAGAGCGCGAAGCGCACCGCCTGCTGGAGCTCGGCGTCGCCTTCGAGCTCAACGTCGGCGCGCGACCAGAAGTCGTCCAGATAGCCGCGCTGGCCGGCGAGGAGCCCCTCCCAGCCGGTGTGGCGCGCCTCGGCCAGCGCTGCCGCGACCTGGTCACGCAGCGCCGCCGTCGAGCGCCGGCCCGACCACCCGTACGCCAGCAGCTTGACAAGACGCAGTCGCTGGCCCGGCTGCACGTCCGCCGTGATCGTGACGCGGCCGAGGTGCTCGCTGCTCTCAGTCGCGGTCTCGGTCCCGGGCGGGCCCGATACGAGGTGATCCATGGCGGCGGCCATCCGCAGCATGCTCTTCTCGGTGCGGTGCACCAGCACGACGCGCGCGTCGTGGTCTGAGAACTGCTCGGAGCACAACACCGCGCCGAGGTCCGCCGCCGCGCGAGGATCCCGCGCGGCCGTCGGCATCGGCTCGTTGGCCACGAGCTCTGACTGGATGACCAGCCGGGCCGGGGCGTCGAGCGGCTCGACCTCGTAGAGGACGGCGGCCACCGCGCGCTGCACCAACGAGACCAGGCGCACCGAGGAGACACGCACCTGCTTGCCGGCCGGCGACATCCATTCGGCACGCCGTCGCAGCACGCCCGCTCGAAGGTCGAGCACTCGCTCATGGCTTCGCAGCTCGCCGAAGCGCACGTCGAAGGGCTCGTCGTCAACCAGCAGGCGAATGATCTTCCCGTTGGTGACATTCGCCGTGGTCTGGCCCGCCTCCGGGTAGCCATAGCCGCCTTCGGCGTAGGGCAGCGGGCGGTGCTCGTAGAAGCCGTTGAGATAGGTGCCCGGCAGTCCGGGTGGCTCACCCTCGTCGAGGTTCCCGCGCAGCCCGACATGCCCGTTGGACAGCGCGAACACCGACCCCGTCTGGTCGAGCACGTCCAGGTCCAGGGTGGTCTCGCGGACCGCCCACGGCTCGACGGCGAACGCGGGGTGCTGGATCATGCGGCGTCAAGCAGTTCAGCCAGATCGGAGACGACGATGTCGGCGCCGTGCTCACGCAGCGCGTCGGCCTGGCCGGCGCGATCGACGCCGACCACGCACGCAAAGCCGCCGGCCCGCCCTGCCGCGACGCCCGCCAGCGCATCCTCGAAGACCGCTGCCTCGCTCGGCGCGACGCCCAGCGCCCGCGCGCCCGCCAGGAACGTGTCCGGTGCGGGCTTTCCGTTCAGATGCTCGCGCTCGGCGACCACGCCGTCGATCCGCAGTTCAAAGAGGTCCGAGATGCCCGCTGCGATGAGCACGTCGCGGCAGTTGGTGCTCGAGGAAACCACGGCCCGGGCCAACCCGGCTTCGCGTACCGCGCGGGCATATCGCACCGACCCCTCATAGGCTTCGACGCCGTGATCGCGGATCAGCCGCAGCACGATGTCGTTCTTTCGATTCCCGAGTCCGTCGATCGTCTCGGCGTCGGCGGGGTCGCTCGGGTCGCCCTGCGGAAGGGCGATGCCGCGCGCGTCCAGGAACGAGCGCACGCCCTCGTAGCGCGGCTTGCCGTCGACATACTCGTCGTACTCTGCCGCCGAATCGAACGCGACGAACCGCTCGTCGCTCCGGTCCGCGCGTTCGCGTAGATAGCCGTCGAACATCTCCTTCCAGGCCGCCGCATGGACCTCGGCCGTCTTGGTGAGCACGCCGTCGAGATCGAACAGGCACGCTCGCACCCCGTGAGGTAAGCCGAGCACGCCTGAAGCACGCCTCATGGTTGCCTCTTCGGCAGGCCGTGACGCAGCACCTGCGCGAGCACGACGGCGTCGTTGTGCTCCGTGTCATGCGCGGAGTAGACGAGTGTGAGCGTGCCTTCCCGCGCCCGCCGGCGGAGGCCGGTCAGCCCGGCGCGCCGGTCGCGGAGCTCCTCGATGTAGCGCCGGCGGAACTCGTCAAAGCGTCCAGGGTCATGCCCGAACCACCGCCTGAGCTCCGTGCTCGGCGGCAGCTCCTTCTCCCAGTCGTCAAGCTCAGCCTGTTCCCGGGAGACCCCGCGCGGCCACAGCCGGTCGATCAGCACGCGGTAGCCGTCGGTTGGTTCCGCGGGGTCATAGGCGCGCTTCAGCCGGATGTCCATGGGTGTCTAGCGTCCTCCCGAGCCGATCTCTTACCTCCTCGCGCTCGATCTCCGTACCAGACCCGTCACCGCGATCACGGCGAGATGCACGGTCGCACCCATTGAGGCTGGTGCGACCGACGCCCAGGATTGACGCATGGCTCAGCTCGCCATCCCCAGCCCCTCGGGCGTGCCGGTCTCCCCCCACCAGGTCCGCCTCGCTTCGCTCGACGTCGAGTCGCACGGCTGGCTGCGAGCGCTCTCCGGCGCAGGTCCCGAGCGTGAAGACGCCATCGAGCGCCTCCACGCGCTGCTGCTGCGCGCCGCGCGCTTCGAGGTCGCTCGCCGTCAGCGGGCCGTTGGCGCCGACGGCGGTTCACGCGACATCGACGATCTCGCCGTGCACGCGGCAGACGACGCGGTCGTCGCCATCCTGAGGAAGCTGCACACCTACCGCGGCGACAGCCGCTTTACGACGTGGGCGTACAAGTTCGTCCTCCTCGAGGCTGCCGCCACACTGCGCAGACGCCCATGGCAGGGACGCGAGGTTCCATTGGAGGCCGACGGGTGGGCGCGGTTGCGCGACGACCGGCAAGCGTCGCCCGAAGCCCAAGCGGAGGCTTCCGAGCTGATCAACGCCGTGCGCGACGCGATCGCCGAGGTCCTGACTCCTCAGCAACGCGCTGTGCTCGTCGCGATCACGCTCAACGACGTCCCGATCGACGTGCTCGCGGAGCGCAGGGCCACGACGCGGGGCGCGCTCTACAAGACCCTGCACGACGCCCGCCGCAAGCTGCGCGCGCGGCTGGCGCAGGACGAGCTCGCCCTCGACCCGTCGCCTACCGAGCGTCCACCCCTAAGGAGCCAACCATGAGCAGTCGGCACGTCAAAGCCCCAGATTCCCACCCGAAAGAGCGCAGCTCGTCGATCCAGCGGCTCCTGTTTGTCGCGGATGCCGCCGTCGCTGACGTGGACGAGCTGCCGCCGGCGGTGCGCGCGGTCATCAATGCGGCGGCCGAGGTCTACGTCGTCACGCCCACTCTGCCCGGGCGGCTCGCCTGGCTCGCCGACGATATCGATCGGCAGCGTCACGTCGCCGACGAGCGGCTCGATGCCGTGCTCGGCCACATGCGCTCGATCGACGTGCACGCCAGCGGACTGGCCGGTCGGGGCAGCGTCATGACCCCGATCGCCGACGCTGTGGCGACGTTCCAGCCCGACCACATCCTGCTCGCGCTGCACAGCCCTCAGCACGCCAACTGGCAGGAGCGACGGCTGATCGAGCACATCGAGGAACGCTTCGACCTGCCGGTGACCACCTACGCGGTGGACCTCCGAGGGCACACGTCCGCCGCGGACGGCCCGCTGCTCCTCTGTTACGACGGATCTGAGGACGCCAGGCAGGCGATCGAACGCGCGGGGCGCCTGTTCGGCGGCCGGCACGCGCTGGTGCTGACCGTGCGACAGCCGACCACGGGCCTGGGCAGCATCGCCTGGTTGGGCGCGACCGCCAGCATGGTCAACCTCAGCGAGCTCGAACGGGCGGCTGTCGAGATCGGCGGCCGCGTCGCCAACCAGGGCGTGCGCATCGCGCAGGAAGCCGGGCTGCGCGCCGAGCCTCTCGCCGTCGAGACCACCGACCCCGTTTGGGAGGCGATCGTCGAGGTCGCCGACCGCCACGACGCAGCGACCATCGTGATGGGCTCTCGCGGAGCGACGGGTCTGCGCTCGATGCTCCTGGGGAGCGTCTCCAGCGCTGTGGTCCACCACGCCGACCGGCCCACACTGATCATCCGAAGACGCGACACCGGTGCGTAGGGGTCCCTAGATGCTGGAGAGATCTGCGCGAACGGGCGGCGCGGGGCGCCGCGGAGTTCGTCGCGTCCGAGCCACTATCGCTGGCGCGGAGGGTCGATGTCATCGCTGAGCGGAGCCACCCAGCGGCTGCGGTCTGCCTCGGCGTCCGAACGACCTGCCCGAGGCTATGTCTCGATCGGTGATTACGCCGCGATCGGGGACGGGCGGACCGTCGCGCTGGTCGCACGCGACGGGTCGGTCGACTGGCTGTGTCTGCCGGACCTCGATTCGCCCAGCGTGTTCGCCGCCGTCCTCGATGCCGACCGCGGGGGACGCTTCGCCCTGCAGCCCGAAACCCCCGCGCAGGTGCAGCGACGCTATCTGCCCGATACCAACGTCCTGGAGACCACGTTCACGACCGCGCAGGGGGTGGTCAAGGTCACCGACGCGATGGCTCTGCCGAGCTCCGATCTAGGCCCGACGCGAGAGCTGATCCGGCGAATCGATGGCCTCTCCGGGCGGGTCCCCATGCGTTGGCGAATCACCCCGGCCTTCGGCTACGGCGCGGTGCTCCCATGCATTGAGCGCCGCGGCCGGATCCCAGTCGTGTTCGCAGGCCCTGACGCGCTGGCGGTCTGCTCGTGGGAGGCCGGCGAGCCGCAGATCGACGAAGAGGCCATTTTCGGGCGCTTCGAGGCACGAGCGTCCAGCTCGGCGTTGATCGCGCTGTGCGCGGCCCACCAGGAGCCGCTGGTCTTCCCGCCGCGCGAGCACGTCGAGGCACGGCTGGAAGCCACGACCACCTACTGGCGGACCTGGGCCGCGCACCGCAGGTACCACGGCCCGTGGCGCGATGCCGTGATCCGCAGCGCACTGGCGCTCAAGCTGCTCTTCCACGCTCCATCCGGAGCGATCGCGGCAGCGGCGACTGCCTCACTGCCCGAGCAGATCGGCGGCGAGCGTAACTGGGACTACCGCTTCTGCTGGGTGCGCGACTCGGCATTCACGCTCGAGGCCCTCCTGCACCTGGGCTGCCCGGGCGAGGCCGAGGCGTTCTTCTGGTGGCTGCTGCACGCATCGCAGCTCACCCACCCGCGCCTGCAGGTCCTCTACCGCCTCGACGGCGGTGAGCATGCCCCCGAGCGCACGCTGGAGCTGAACGGCTACCGGGGCTCGCGCCCGGTCCGGGTCGGCAACGACGCCGCCGGGCAGACGCAGCTGGACATCTACGGCGACCTGCTGCAGACCGCCCTGATCTATACGGAGGGCGGCGGGCGGCTGGACCGCGAGACCGGCCGGCGCCTCGCCGGCATCGCCGACCTCGTCTGCCGCATCTGGCGCCAGCCCGACTCCGGCATCTGGGAGGTGCGAAGCCGGCCCCTGCAGTTCACGCACTCGAAGATGATGTGCTGGGTGGCGCTGGACCGCGCGCTCCGCCTGCGCGACGGCGGTCACGTCCCCTCAGGTCACGCATCGACGTGGCAGCGTGAACGGCTCGCGATCCGCGAGTTCATCGAAACGCGCTGCTGGTCTCAGCGCCTGGGCAGCTACACCCGCCACGCCGGCGGGGAGGAACTCGACGCCAGCCTGCTCCTAGGGGTCCTGCTCGGCTACGAGAGCCCGGACCCCGGCCGCTTGACGGCGACGGTGCACGCGCTACGGCGCGGTCTCGGGCGCGGTCCGCTGCTCTCCCGCTACAGCGGAGAGGACGGCCTTCGCGGCGCGGAGGGCGCCTTTCTCCGCTGCTCGTTCTGGCTCGCCGACGCGCTCGCCCGGATCGGACGCCTCCAAGAGGCCATCGAGCTCATGGAACAGCTGGTCGCCCTCGCCAATGACGTTGGCCTCTACGCCGAGGAGCTCGACCCTCACACGAGCGAGCTGCTGGGCAACCTCCCCCAGGGGCTGGTGCACCTCGCGCTCATCAACGCCGCTGTCTCGATCGCCGAAGCAGGCGGCGAATGAGCATTTGGGGAGCCCTGGCCGGCGGTTTCGTAGGCACGCTGGTGCTGACCACGGCCCTGCGGACGGCCAACGAGTTCGGTCTGACTCGCGTCGACCTCCCGTTCCTGCTCGGCACAGCCGTTACCCGGGATCGTGCGCGCGCCAAGGCACTCGGGTATCTGATGCACCTGGCGGCCGGAGAGGTGTTCGCGCTCGTCTACTACGCGATCTTCGCCGCGATCGCCACGAGCGGCTGGCTGCTCGGAATGCTGTTCGGGCTCCTCCATGGAGTCGTCGCCGCCACCGCGCTCGTGAGCATCCTGCTCCCGGTAGTCCATCCCCGCATGGGCAGCACGCTCAGCGCCGCCGACAGAAGCCCGCTGCTCGAGCCCCCAGGCTTCCTGATGCGCAACTACGGCCGCGGCACCCCGATCGCCACCCTGCTCGCGCACATCGCCTACGGCGCGATCGTCGGCGGCTTCGCCTCGATCGCCGACTGACCATGAGACATCCGCCGGCCAGCCGTTCCAGCGCGTCACCGACACGGGGCCGAGTGTCATTACGGTGGCCACGGCGTCAGGTTGCCGCTCATGCCTGATCGGTGACGTCGCACTCCTCGGCTTGAGGTTGACGTCGCGGGCGGTGGTGTTGCGTCGCTTGAGCTCGTGCTCGCGCTCAACGACCTTGCGGGCGATCGTGTCAGTGTCACCGTGGATCGCCGGGCGCTATCTCTCCCCCTACCTCCTCGGCCGCGATGAGGTTGACCGACCGGGTCAACACCGCACGTCGTGGTAGACGTCCCGCTCGACGGCCTGCAGTGAACGGGCAGCCGACCCGAGGAACACATGAACCTGAGACCAGCGTGCCGATTCGTGTCCAACGAGCCGCGGGTCGTGGGCGGCGGTCAGGCGGTTCGGGGGCCGTGCGAGTGGGCGGCAGTCTCAAGCGCCAGGGTCGAGTGCGCGTAGGCGCCCCCCGCGCGCATCTCGGCCGCGACCCAGATCGCCTCCATCAGCTCCTGTTCGCCGGCGCCCTTGCGCAGCGCGGCCTTGGTGTGGCCCTGGATGCAGTACGGGCATTGGGTGACGTGCGCGACGGCGACGGCGATCAGCTGCTTGGTCTTCTCGTCGAGCGCGCCGTCGGCGAACACCTGCCGGCTGAACTCCTGGAAGGCGTCGTGGATGCCGGGAGCGAGCTGCTTGCGCCGGTCCGCGATCTGGGCGCTGGGCCGGGGGTATACGGGCGACTGCGTCATTTTCGTTGCCTCCTGTTGTTCGAGCGGCCCATGCAACTCAAGACCGTGTGGCCGTCTGGGCCGGCACCTGGGATGCGGTGGAGTAGGTGATCTGTCCGCTGGGCTCGACCGTCGCGAACGGCGTCAACTGGTGGGCTGAGGCGCGTCCGGCTGAGCTGATGTGACAGACGGTGTCACCAGCGACGACCAAGCGGTCCGCGACCAGCCGTCGGTGACAGCGCCACCAGAGTGCCTCCGAGCACATCATGGCGGTGCGCCGCGCCGCGGCGAGCTGGCGTAGCTGCGCGAGTCCGTCGGCGAACTCGTCGCCCATCGCGTAGTCGGCGTACCCACGGAACGACAGGTTTCGCCAGGCACCGTTCGGAGACTCCGGGGCCGCGTGCCGCCAGCCACCGAGGCGCGGCAGAAGCACGTACGCCACCCCGCGCCCGGGCAGGCTTCGTGCCAGCTCATCGGCGTGGAAGTGGGGATGATGGCGAGACTTTGGCACCGTACGGATGTCCGCCACCTGGGCGATCTCGTGCGCGACCAGCAACGCCACGAACGCGTCGATGCAATGCGCGGAGTGTCCAACGGTCCACACCCGCATCGGCTTCATCTTGCCCCGCGCGTGTGTTGTCGCGCCTCATGCTGAGCTATGAGGCCGGCCTGGGACAACGAGTCGAGCAGCAGATGGAAGTAGACGACTCCTGCGTAGGGGTGCCAGCGCGCCACCAGTTGCTGGACGGACGCATGGTCGAGCGCCATGTCGATGTCGAAGAGGCGCCTGAGCTTGTTGTGGGCGCCGACGTCGTCTCCGGGAAAGACGTGCAGTCGACCGAGGCCGCGGAGCAGCACATACTCCGCGGTCCAGCGACCGATGCCGCGTAGGGACGGCTCTCCTAGCATCAACACGCGCGCCGGGGTGAACGCGATCTCCTGCGATCCCATGACCTGTTCGCGTCCGCTCGGCGTGACTTCTTACGTCGATCGGCACACCGGCGTGGGCAAGACCACAGGCCTGTGGCGCGCAAGAATCAGTGTGACCACCACGAAACGATCTCGGCATGCAGACCGACGAAGGGGCCCGGAGGACAACTGGCGCTTCAGCAGCGACGACTGCGCTCATCCGGGGCAGCGAGCCCAGTGCGCGGCAGCCTCCGTGCGATTGTGAACTGGAGGTGTGCCGGCGGCCAAATGGCCACCCGCACCCATCGACCGACGCGAGCTGCTGGACCACCATGCGGTACAGGCTGGGCACACCAGACGTTCTCGTCATGAAGGGAAACGGCATGTCGATCTCGGTTCAAGACACCCGGCGCTCAGATCGCTCGGGCAGGATTGCAGTCCGTTATCGGGGCGTTCGACCACCGGCCGAGACAGCCGCCGAGCCTCGCACGTTCATCGTCGGCTACGACGGGTCCGACGAGGCGCGCGCCGCATTCGCGGTCGCGGTCGACCGGTCCCGTCCGGACGACACGGTGGTGGTCGTGCACGCGACGACGCCGGCATCGAGCTGGCTCGACACCCCGTACTACCAACGCACCGTTGAGGCGATCCAGCGAGCGGCCGAGAACGTCCTCAACGAGATGCGGCGGATCGCCGAGCAAGTGGACAGGCAGGTCGAGTTCGAGATGCTCGAGGGCTCGCCGGCGGACGTCCTCATCCGCGCGGGGGCGGTGCGCGACGCGCACGAGATCATCGTCGGCTCGCGTGGGCTCGGCCGCCTGCGCGCCGCGCTCGGGAGCGTCTCCCAGGAACTGCTCCGCGAGGCGGGCCGGCCCGTCCTTGTCGTAGGCCGCGATGCGGCAACCGCCCTCTCGACGCCTCGCTCACGCGTATCGCCCCGCGTCAGCTCGCGAGCCGCCCCGGGTCCAATCTGACGGCTGCACGGATACTGGCCCGAAGATGGCGATCCCGCCCGTGGTCGGTGCCGTCATTTGCCCCGATGATTGAGAGCGTGTTGGCCCAGTCCAATGTCGCAATCGCGAAGGAACGTCCAATGACGCCCAGCGGCGAGTTCGCGCCCTCGCGACGCGCTGCGATCGTTGCGCCGCTGTCGAAAGACGGAGAAGCGAAGCGCACCGCTCTGCCCGAGCGACGACTCTCGCGCGTGGACTTCGGTCCTGGGCGGCGATCCGACGCGGGCCCGCGAGGATGCGCTGCAGCGGCTTCACGAGCTCCTGGGTGCGAGCCGCGCGCTTCGAGCTTTCGCGCCGGAGACCAGCTCAGCGATGTGGGCGCCGAAGAGCTCGACGATCGTGAGATCTCGCTCGACGACCAGATGGGCGAGGACGAAGTTGCGGACGCCAGCATCATCGCCGCCACCGGCGAAACCGTGCACAGCGCCGCGCGCAGGCGCGAGCATCGTGTTCAGGGGCTCGAGTGCATCCAGCTGCCGCAAACGTCCCCAGCATCGCGCCCCGCTGAGCCTCACGACGGTCAAGGTCGGTGATTGTGGTGTGCGGCTGGAAGCGGAATGCGGTGAACTGCGCACACCATTCCGCGGTATCTCTGCGCTAGGAACAGGATGATGGCGGCCGACGTCAGGCTGCTGATCTGGAGCGCGATGAACACGAGGTCCCCACGATGGACGGCAAGCGTGCCGACGAGCAGGCTGCTCACGAGCCACATTGCCCATGCGCGGCGGCTGACGCCCGCAGAGCAGTGTTCCTTCCCTAGGTGGACTACCTGGGGAACATACGCCAGCGTCGCGATCGCGATTCCAGCCATACCCAGAAGCTCAAACACGGGTTCTTCCTTGCTTGAGCCAGGTGGAGGCAGCGTCATGCGAGGCGGTCACGGCGTAGACGGTGAACCAGTCGGCGAAGCCGCCGTTGGTGATGACGCACTTGGAGCCGCGCGAAGGCTGGCCTGCTCTTCGGTGAGGGTGAAGTCGACCATCGTCAGTCTTCGCTTCGCTTCGTGGCGAGGAGCTGCCTGAGCACGTACTGGAGGATCCCGGCGTGGCGGAAGTACTCGGCCTCCTTCGGTGTGTCGATGCGCACGCGCACGGTGAGCTCGCGCTCGCCGGCGCGCACGGTTGCGTTGCGCGGCAGCTCGCCCACGTTGAGCACGGCGGCGATGCCCGAGATCGCGTACTCCTCCTCGCCGTTCAGGCCCAGCGATGCCGCGCTCTCTCCGTCTGCGAACTGCAGCGGCAGCACGCCCATGCCGACGAGGTTGGAGCGGTGGATGCGCTCGAAGCTCTCGGCGATCACGGCGCGCACGCCCAGCAGCAGCGTGCCCTTGGCTGCCCAGTCGCGTGAGGAGCCCGAGCCGTAGTCCTTGCCGCCCAGCACGACGAGCGGCACCCCCTCGCTGCGGTAGCGCACGGCGGCGTCGTAGATCGTGAGCGGCTCGCCGTCGGGGAGGTGGCGTGTCACGCCTCCCTCGGTTCCCGGCGCCAGCAGGTTGCGCAGGCGGACGTTGGCGAACGTGCCCCGCATCATCACCTCGTGATTGCCGCGCCGCGATCCGTAGGAGTTGAACTCGAGCCGCTTGACACCGTGCTCCTGCAGGTAGCCGGCGGCGGGACCGTCGCGCCGGATCGATCCCGCCGGCGAAATGTGGTCGGTCGTCACGGAATCGCCGAGCATGACCAGCGCTCGCGCGCCCGTGATGTCCGTGAGCGGCTCGGGTTGGGCAGGCATGTCCTCGAAGTAGGGCGGCAGACGGACGTAGGTGGACGCTGGATCCCAGGCGAAGCGATCGCCCGCGGGCACCGCGAGCGAGTTCCAGCGCTCGTCGCCGTCGAACACCTCGCCGTAGCTCTTGCGGAACATGTCCGAGCGGATCGCGTGCTGCATCGTCCGCGCGATCTCGTGCTCGGAGGGCCAGATGTCTCGGAGATACACCGGGCTGCCGTCGGCGTCCTCGCCGAGTGGATCGTTGACGATGTCGACGTCCATGGTTCCCGCGAGCGCGTACGCGACGCACAGCGGCGGTGAGGCGAGGTAGTTCATCTTCACCTCGGGATGGATGCGTCCCTCGAAGTTGCGGTTGCCCGAGAGCACCGACACCACCGCGAGATCGTGATCGTTGACGGCGTCCGAGATCTCCTCTGCCAGCGGACCGGAGTTCCCGATGCAGGTCGTGCAGCCGTAGCCGACGAGATTGAAGCCCAGCGTCTCGAGCGGCACGGTCAGTCCGGCGCGGTCGAGGTACTCGGTGACCACCTTCGACCCGGGGGCGAGCGAGGTCTTGACCCATGGCTTTGAGCGCAGACCGCGCGCCACCGCGTTGCGGGCAAGGAGGCCCGCGCCGATCATCACCGACGGATTGGATGTGTTGGTGCAGCTCGTGATCGCCGCGATCACGACGTGGCCATGGTCAAGCGTCGTGGCGGTGCCGTCCGCGAGCGCGACCGGGACGGCGCTCGCCCGCGATTCGGTCCCGTTGCCCGCGAGCCAGGTCTGTGAACGGCGGTGGGGATAGCTCGGGCTGTGCGCGGAGACCCGTGTCGTGCCCGCGTGGCCCGGCGCGCTGCCGGCCGGCGGGTCGCTGGAGGGGAAGCTGGCGGCCGACGCAGCGTCCTGGCTGTCGTAAACGGGCACCAAACCCGCGAGCGAGGCGCGGAACGCCGGCTGGGCATCGCTCAGCGAGATACGGTCCTGTGGGCGCTTGGGCCCCGCCAGCGACGGCACGACATCACCGAGGTCGAGCTCGACGGAGTCGGAGTAGCTTGTCTCCCCCGTATCCGCGTCATGCCAGAGTCCCTGCGCGCGAGCGTAGGCCTCGACCAGCTCGATCTGCTCGGCAGGGCGCCCCGAGAACCTCAGGTAGCGCACCGTCTCCGCGTCGAACGGGAAGATCGCGCACGTCGAGCCGAACTCCGGCGACATGTTGCCGATCGTCGCCCGGTCGGCCAGCGGCAGGCTCGCCAGCCCAGCCCCGTAGAACTCGACGAACTTGCCCACCACGCCCTTCTGGCGCAGAAGCTCCGCCACCGTCAGCACGAGATCGGTCGCGGTCGCGCCTTCGCGCAACTCGCCGTGCAGCCGGAAGCCGATCACCTGCGGTATCAGCATCGACACCGGCTGGCCGAGCATCGCCGCCTCCGCCTCGATGCCGCCCACACCCCAGCCCAGGACCCCGAGCCCATTGACCATCGTCGTATGCGAGTCGGTGCCGACCAGCGTGTCCGGATAGGCACGCCCGCTGAGCTCGTCGACGAACACCGCACGCGCCAGATATTCGAGGTTGACCTGGTGCACGATCCCCGTGTCCGGCGGCACGACCGTGAAGTTGTCGAATGACTCCTGCCCCCAGCGCAGGAACGAGTAGCGCTCCTCGTTGCGCTCGAACTCTCGCTCCGCGTTGCGCCGAAACGCGTCGCGCGTGCCGAACACGTCAACCTGCACCGAGTGGTCGATCACCAGCTCGACCGGCACCAACGGGTTGATCTGCGCTGGGTCGCCGCCCATCGCCGCGATCGCGTCGCGCATCGCCGCGAGGTCGACGATCGCCGGCACGCCGGTGAAGTCCTGCATCAGGACGCGCGCCGGGGTGAACGCGATCTCCCGCGCCGGCTCGGCCCCCGGCTCCCATCTCGCCAGCGCCTCGATGTCCGAGGCAACAACGCTGCCGTTGCCCTCATTGCGCAGCAGGTTCTCGAGCAGGATCTTCAGCGAGAACGGCAGCCGTGCGACGTCGAAGCGTGACTGCAGCGCGTCGAGGCGGAAGATCTCGAATCGGCGATGCCCCACCTCGAGATCGGCGCGGGCGTCAAAGCTGTTTGTCGGCAGTGGTCCCATTGATCAGGACGGATGGACGAGCACCTGGATCCACGAGCATCTGCGCGTGGATGACGAGGTGAGCCTCACCGGTCCCTCCGGCTCGTTCGTCGATGACCCCGCCTCGACCTGGCCCTGCCTGTTCCTCGCGGCCACCTTTCTTCGTCGAGCTCCGCTCGTGAACCAGTGGCGCTCATGGCGTCGCGATCAGCGAGCCGCGCTTGGCTTCGATGCAGTTCAGCAGCTGCGCATAGGAGTCGCAGAAGGCCTTCACGCCGGCGTCCTCGAGCTCGCGGGTGATCGTGTCGAGCTCGACGCCCTCGGCCGCGGCGGCTGAGAGGACGGCTCTCGCGGCATCGACGTCGGAGCTGAGTGCCGGCTCGACATTGCCGTGGTCGGCGAACGCGTGCAGGGTCTGCTCGGGCATCGTGTTGATGACACCGGGGGCGATCAGCCGCTCCACGTAGAGGACGTCGGAGTAGCTGGAGTCCTTCGTGCCCGTGCTCGCCCAGAGCGGACGCTGCGGTCGTGCACCGTACTCCTGCAGCCGAGTCCAGCGCTCGCCGGCGAAGCGGACCAGGTAGCGCCCGTAGGCGTGGTGTGCATTGGCGATCGCCACCCGGCCGCGCAGCGAGGAATCGGGTGCGAGCGCAGCGTCGGCTCTGGCGTCGATCCGGGAGACGAAGAACGAGGCCACCGAGGAGATCCCGTCCACCCGCTCACCTCCCGCGACCCGGCGCTCGAGCCCGCGCAGGTAGGCCTCGATCACCTCTTCGTAGCGCTCGACAGAGAACAGCAGCGTCACGTTGACGTTGACGCCGCGAGCGGTCAGCTCCTCGATCGCGCTGACACCCGCCTGTGTGGCGGGCACCTTGATCAGCACGTTGGGCAGGTCGAGACGGTGCCAGAGGTCGAGCGCCTGCGCGATCGTCGCGTCGGCATCGTCGGCGACGTCGGGCGTGCACTCGAACGAGATGAAGCCATCGTCGCCGCCGCTGCGCTCGTACTCCGGCCGCAGGATCTCAGCCGCACCGCGCACGTCGTCGAGCGCGATCGCGAAGAACAACTCGCGCCCGTCGTCGACGCCGGCTGCGGCAAGCGCGCGCAGCTGATCGTCGTAGCGGTCGGACCCGGTGATCGCCTTGGCGAAGATCGTCGGGTTGGAGGTCGCCCCGGTGACGGCGCAGTCGTCGACGAGCGTCTGGAACTCACCGCGCTCGAGCAGGTCCCGCGACAGCGTGTCCAGCCAGATCGAGACTCCCGCTTCGTGCAGACGTTGCAGGCGGTTCACGACGCCACCTCCCCCACTGCGGCCTGATCGTTGGCAATCAACTCGGTCAGGGGGACGTCGGGGTCGGACAGGCGCCGCTCGTCGACCGGGATGTCGCTTGCGATCAGCGCCTGGATCGGCTCGACGACGTCCCACACGTTGACGTTCATCCCCGCCAGGACGCGGTCGTTCAGGAGCCAGAAAGCGATGAATTCGCGGCTGGCGGGGTCGCCGCGGAACACGACGCGATCCCAGCCGGTCGCGTGGCCGGAGTACTCCATGCCGACGTCGTACTGATCGGAGAAGAAGTACGGGGTGCGGGCGTAGGGCTCGTCGGAGCCAAGCATGCTGCGGGCAGCCGCGGGGCCCTGGTGCAGCGCGTTGTCCCAGTGCTCGACCCGCAGCCGGCCGAGCCGGGGATGGAGCTGGTCGGCAACGTCGCCCGCGGCGAAGATGCCCGGGACGGTTGTCTCCAGGCGCCCATCGACCAGGATCCCGTTCCCGACCGTCAGCCCCGCAGTGGCGGCGAGAATTGCCCGTGGCGTCGCACCGATGCCCACGACCACGGCGTCACAGTCGATCGCCCGGCCGTCCTGGGTGCGGACGCGCTCGACTCTGGCGCCGCCCTCGAACGACGCGACACCGGTGCCGAGCAACATCTCGACGCCGTGGTCGAGGTGGATGTCACGGTAGATCGCACCCACCTCGGTGCCGAGCACGCGCTGGAACGGCACCGAACCCGGCGCGATGACGGTCACGTCCATGCCGCGCATGCGGGCGGAGGCGGCGACCTCGGACCCGATCCAACCGGCGCCGATGACGACGAGCCGGCCGCCGGCATCGAAGCGCGAGCGGATCGCGTCGCTGTCGGCGAAGGTGCGCAGGTAGTGGATGCCGTCGAGCTCTGAGCCGAGGATGCTCAGCCGCCGCGGCTCGGCGCCGGTGGCCAGCAGCAGCCGGTCATAGGCGAGCGGCTCGCCGGCGGCCAGCGCCAGCTCTCGGCGCCCCGGATCGAGTCCGACCACGCTGTCTCCCACGCGCAGATCGATCTCGTGGTCGCCATAGAAGGCCGCCGGGTGGACATAGGCCGTCTCGCGCTCCGCCTCCCCGCGCAGGTACTCCTTTGAGAGCGGGGGACGCTCGTACGGGCGCTCGGCCTCGGCGCCCAGGAGCACGAGCCGGCCGTCGAAGCCCTCCTCGCGGAGTGCCTCGGCCGCCTTGGCGCCGGCGAGGCCGGCGCCGACGATGGCGAACGTCTGGTCAGTGGGCATGGTCAGTCCTTGTCGTCAGGGCCAGGAACTCCTGGCGGGTACGCGGGTCGTCGCGGACGACCCCGTGGAGGGCGGAGGTCACGGTGCGGGCGCCGAACTTCTGCACGCCTCGCAGCGACATGCACATGTGCTCGGCCTCGAGCACGACCCCGACGCCCTTCGGCTCCAGATGCTCGTGCAGCCAGCCGGCGATCTGCACCGTGAGGCGCTCCTGGATCTGGAGGTCGCGGGCGAACAACTCCACGACGCGGGCGAACTTCGACAGCCCGAGGATCCGCTTCCCCGGCAGGTAGCCGATGTGCGCCACGCCATGGAATGGCAGCAGGTGGTGCATGCACAGCGAGTGAAACGGGATGGAACGCGCGACGATGAGCTCGTCGTAGCCCTCGTCGTTGGCGAAGGTGGTCGGCCGGAAGGGCTGCGGCGTCAGCAGCTCGGCGTAGGCGGCGGCCATCCGCCGCGGTGTCTCGTGGACGCCGTCGTCGGTCAGGTCCGCGCCGAGCGCGACGAGCAGACTCGCGGCCGCCTGCTCGGCGGCCTGCAGATCGATGCGCCGGCCGGTCTGCTGCATCTGCGGCAGCGCGACGAGTGTCATGAAGGCGGTCTCATGGTTGGACTCATGACCTGGTTAGTGTCGTCCGGCGCCCGGGTCTTACCTCCGCGCCTCGACGTATGACCTCGCCGCCGGGCGACGCTCACCCACCATGGTCCGGCCGTCGCCCCCCGTCGCGTTCGTCCTCTCCGGTGGCGCCGGGCTCGGCGCGATCCAGGTCGGCATGCTGCGCGCCCTCTACGAGCGGGGCATCGCACCGGACCTGATCGTCGCGACCTCCGCCGGAGCCATCAACGGCGCCTTCATCGCCACCCGCACACAGACCGAGGAGACCCCGGACGAACTGGCCACGATCTGGCGCCACATGCGCCGCGGCCAGGTCTTTCCCCTCAACCCGCTCGGCGCCCTGCTCGGTTTCCTCGGGACGCGCGCCCACCTCGCCCGACTCCGGCCTGCGGCGCGGACCGCCCGGCAATCCACATGCGCATGCACCGCCACGCCCGCCCCGAGGTAAGAACCCGCGCTCGCGCGTCGCTAAGAGACCATGCCACCGGTTAGGAGAGAGTCGATCGAGAGCCCTGGCGCGGACCCGGTCGTGCTCTGGCGCACCAGCCGCCTCCGAGACGCCGGCTTCAGCGCGCAACTCGCCGACGCGCTGGCGCGCGACTGCGCGTACGACCTGCACGCCGTCCTGAGACTGGTCGACCGCGGCTGCCCCGCTGAGCTCGCGGCTCAGATTCTCGCTCCTCTCGACGGTGAGCTGCGCCCATGCTGACGGGGACGACGCGTAGCTTTTCGACCACGCCGATGCCAACCGATGATGCACCCACGACGAAAACGGCTCACCTGGATGCGGAGTCGCAAGCATGGCTCGCCCGGCTCGGCCCGCACAGTCGCGAGCGCGAGGCAGCGATCGCGGCCTTGCACACCCTGCTCCTGAAGGCGGCGCGCTTCGAGGTCAATCGCCGCCGCGCGGCGTTTCCCCATCTGCGCGGCAACGACTACGACGACCTCGCGCACCAGAGCGCCGACGACGCGCTGCTCGCCGTCTTGAGCAAGCTCGCCGACTTTCGCGGCGACAGCCGCTTCACGACATGGGCCTACAAGTTCGCTCTCCTCGAGGCTGCGGTCAAGATTCGCCGTCGTGCCTGGCAAGGACGAGAGGTGCCACTTGAGCCCGAGAGCTGGGCGTTGCTCGCCGAGGAAGACTCGACGCCGCAGCAGAGCGCCGAGATGACAGAACTCTTCGCCGCTCTGCACGGTGCGATCGAGGACGTCCTCACTCCCCACCAGCGCGAGGTCCTCGTCGCCGTCACCCTCAACGACGTCCCTATCGACGTTCTGGCGCAGCGACTCAACACGACCCGTGGCGCGCTCTACAAGACCATCCACGACGCCCGGCACAAGCTCCGAGGCGAACTGACCGCCCGCGGGCTCGGCGTCGGCGGGGACACGGAAACCGAAACGTCATGACCCCACTTGACCACACCGATCGTCATCTGCTCCTCACGCGGATCATCGGACCCGCAGGCCCCGAGCTGACCTGCGAGCAGTGCTTCGACCAGCTCGACCGCTACGCCGAGCTCGAGCTCGCCGACGCCCGCGCCGATCAGCGGGTACCGGGTATGCGCGCGCATCTCGAAGGCTGCCCGGCCTGCGACGAAGACCACAAGAGCCTCCAGGCCTTTCTCGCAGATGAGCGAGCGATCGACAACTGAGCTGCCGAGAACGTCGCCCTCACGCAGCTCTCCGCGTCAGTCCGCGGAGGTCGACGCGAGCGGGCCACGGGTACTCGAGCACCAGAACACGGAGACCATCCACGTCATCACTGTCATCCAGCGGCCAAACCGCATCGGTCACAAGCCTGCTGTTCGTGAAGCGCGGTGCGACGTTCAACGACTGAGCTCCTGGGCGCCGTGACGCACGCGCAGGGCGCCGCAGAGGTAGCGCTGGCGCCGAGCTCTCTGCTCCAGCTGCGGCCGGTGGTGAGCGCAGCCGGATGGGCGCGGCTTGACGCAGGGCTGCGCGTGGGACAAGCGATGCTGCAGGGGCGGACGGTATGGATGGTCAACTCGACCGCCTTCGGAGGCGGGGTCGCCGAGCTCCTACGCGCGTTTCTGCCTTATTGGCTCGGCGCCGAGCTGGATCTGCGCTGGGCCGTGGTCCAAGCCAAGCCGGCGTTCTTCACGCTCACCAAGCGAATTCACAACCGGCTGCACGGACATCCCGGTGACGGCGGTGAGATCGGGGACCGCGAGCGCCGGCTCTATGAAACATCGCTGGCGCCAACCGCCGCATGGCTCAAGTGCAGGGTTTGCGCAGGCGACATCGTCGTCCTGCACGATCCGCAGACCGCGGGCCTCGCGAAGACACTCAGCGGAAGCGGAGCGAGAGTCGTCTGGCGCTCGCACGTCGGCGCGGACCATCCCAACCCTCTCGTGCGGTCTGCCTGGGACTTCCTGAGGCCATACGTGGAGCGCGCAGACGCAATCGTCTTCACGCGCCGCTCCAGCATGCCGCCGGCGCTGGGCGATGCCCGCGTGGCCATCATCCCTCCCTGCATCGATCCTTGCGCACCGAAGAACCAGGGCATGGACGTGGCGGCTGCGCGAGCGATTCTTGGCGTCGCCGGACTCGCGGATGAGGTCACCGGACGCTGTGCGCGACCGGTGTTCCGTCGCCGCGACGGGTCTGAAGGGCGTGTCACGCGCCGTTCCTCGATCCGGCGAGCAGGTCGGGCGCCGCGGCCGGGCATCGATCCCCTGGTCGTGCATCTCGCTCGCTGGGATCGCCTGAAGGACCCGGTCGGTGTGATGGAGTCGTTCGCGACCGGCGTGCTGGATCGCGTCGACGCGCGGCTGATCATCGCGGGCCCCTCCGTGAACGCCGTGGCCGACGATCCCGAAGCGCCTGAGGTCTACCGGGAGGTCGAGCGCCGGTGGCGACTCCTGCCGAAGGCAGAACGCGAACGCATCGATCTGGCACGACTGCCCACGAACGACGTCGACGAGAACGCCGCGATCGTCAATGCGCTGCAGGGTGAGGCGAGCGTGGTCGTGAAGAAGAGCCTGGAGGAGGGGTTCGGGCTCGGAGTGACCGAGGCGATGTGGAAGCGGCGCCCGGTTGTGGCAAGCCGCGTGGGTGGTCATCAGGACCAGATCCAGGACGGTGTCAATGGCGTCTTGGTCGACGATCCGCGCGATCTCGCCGGGTTCGGCCGCGCGATCGCCCAGCTGCTCGTGGATCCAGCTCGCGCGAGGCGGCTCGGGGACGCAGCCCACGAGCGGATCACGGAGCAATATCTGCCCGACCGGCACATGACACAGTGGACCGAGCTGTTGGCGACGTTGCCGAAATAGGCTGTGCGCCCTCGTACCTACAGGTCGAGATGGACGATCAGGGGCCGCCTCATCGCCGACGGAGGCGAGCCGCACGTCGGCACCGAGACGCCATGGTGGCCGGCCGCCGAGCTCTTCGGCCCGCACCGAGTCCGTGGATTGGCCGCGTGCGCTCGTTCGTCGGCTGATGTCCTGGCCTGCGTGGGCGCGGCGAGTCCGCGCGCGCCCTGTTGCTCGCGCCGTTCAGTGCGTCAGCTCGACACCCAGCCAGACCACCAGCAACGAGGCGAGGAGCACGGCGACCGAGAGCGCCCGGCTCCTCGGAGCCGCGATGTGCAGCGCGATCAGCACACCGATGAGGACAACGAACATGAGCTTGAGGCGCAGGACGTCGTCGTGCCACAGAGCGAAGTGCGACGCCATCGCCGCTCCCGTCGCGACGAGCACGACGATGGCGACAAGGCTGCCGATCCCGAATCGCCGCGCGACGCCGCGCAATGCGAGATCGCCGCCATGCCGTCGCACCACCGGGACGACGACGACGAGCACGAGCTGGCCGCCGACGAAGAACGCGAGCGCCACAAGGTGCAGGAAGCGGATGAGCGTCCAGGCGTCCATTGCCCCGAGCGTCAGGCGTACGCCTTCAGTCGGACGCCTCTGACCGGTCGCGCTGCTCGGCGGCGTGCTCGGCGGCGTGCGCCACCGCGTGTTGCTTGTCGTCGAGCGACATCGGTCCTGGATGCCCGGCGCCCGGCCACGGGGTCAAGAGCAGCAGCAGGCGGGTGTCTGAGATGGCCCGAACGGCGTGGCGCTCACCGGGATCGAACTCCACCAGCAGCCCTGGCGTCCCGGCGATACGGTCGCCGGCCGTGGTCGTGAATTCCGCCTCGCCGCTGAGGATCGAGACCCACGCTCGCTCGTGGACCTGGTGGTCCTTGAGGCTCTCGCCGGCCGGAATGGCCAAGGCGATCGCGCGTGCGTCCTTCGTCGAGGAGAGGATCTGCGGAGCGTGCGGCTTGAGCTCCAGGTGGTTGACGTTCCAGCTGTTCATTCGGCCTTTCGGGATTCGCGGTGATGCCGTCGAGATCGTCTAGATCGACTGCCGGTAGCCGAAGAACTCGTGGTCTTGGTTGTAGCCGCCGTAGCCGCCGCCGACCTCGGAGTAGTGGGCGACGAACTCGATGCCCTTGATCCACTTGACCTGCTTGAAGCCGAGCTCGTTCTCGTTGCGCAGTCGCAACGGGGCGCCGTGGCCGAACGAGAGGGACTCGTCGTTCATGTCGTACGCGAGCATCGTGAGGTGGTGGCTCATGTGCTCGATCGGGTGCGCGTCGTAGTAGATCCCCTTGTCCGGCCCGTCGCCGAGAGAGTAGAAGACGACCCACTTCGCCTCCGGCTGCGGTTTGACCAGATCAACGATCGTCTGCATCGACACGCCGCCCCACTTGGCGACGCCGGACCATCCCTGGATGCAGAAGTGCTGGGTGATCTGCTCGTGATGGGGCAAGCCCCGCAAATGCGCGAGGTCGAGGTCGGCGGGGTGCTCGACGAGTCCGTTGATCCGCAACCGGTAGTCGGCGAAGTGGCTGTCGAACAGGGCCTTGTACTCGTCGGAGTCGGGGTACTGCCCGTTGTGCCAGAGATACGGGGAGATGTCCTTTTCGCTGTACTGTCCTGGCTTGGGATCGACGTGTTCAAAGAGATCCTGGAGCGGTCCGACGATCGCCTGGCCGGCACGTTGCACGATCCGCGGGTGGCGGATCGTGAACGGCGTGGCTGCGACCCATCCGACGATGAGCACGACCATCGACGCGGCGAAGAGCCCGAACCCGATCCAGCTCTCATCGTCGCGCCCCGCGTGGATGTGGTTGAGGTTGACCAGCAGGCCCGTGGTGAACACGAAGAAGACGTGGATCACGATGAACGCCAGGAACCACACGAGCACCAGGAAATGCAGCGAGCGTGCGGTCTGGATGCTGAAGATCGTGCTCACCCGCCTAAAGCGCGTCGACAGTGCCGGCGACATGCCGAGCCCTGTGATCAGGGCGAGCGGCGCGGCGACGAAGACGGTGATGAAGTAGGCGAGCAGCTGCAGGCTGTTGTAGGCCACCCAGCCGTTGTCAGTCGGCCAGTCCAGCGAGAGATACTGGATCAAGCCCGAGAGCGCGTTGGGAAACACGTCCCAGCTCGTCGGCACAAGGCGCTCCCAGCGACCGGTCGCGAACAACAGGACAAAGAAGATCACGCCGTTGAGCAGCCAGAAGGCATCGACGCCGAGATGCCACCAGCGCGCGAGGCCGATCGAGTGGCGAAGCCCCGGAAGGCCCACCTGGCCCGGAAGGCTGATCGAGTCCTGTTTGGCCGTCCAGAGCGGATCCTTGGGCACCGGGTTCTGGATCCGGAACCAGTCCCTACCGGGAGTGGAGTGCCGGGTCCAGTACAGCCGGGGGTGATCAGAGAGGATCTGGACGCCCGAACGGATGATGAAGATCAAGAAGAACAGGTTGAAGAAGTGCTGCCACCGCACCCAGACTGGGAAGCCTGTCGTCGCCTCGGACGGCGACGGCTTGACCGTCCCGGGGAACCGCTCGATGAACCGCCCAACCGACGGCTGCTCGCGCAGGCCCTTGGCGACGGCGATCGCGACGATCAGAAGCAGGAAGCCGACGGGAAGGAGCCAGAGCAGGTTGAACCACCGACTGCGGCCCACACGCACACGGGGAGCGATGCCGTTTACGTGCGGAACCGAACCAGCCCAAGTGCTGCTGTCGATGACGTCCTCACCCTGGGTCAGCTGCGACCGGAAGCTGCGCACGACGTCCGGGGAGACCTTCGATGCGGCAGGAGCAGGCAGCCCTCCAGGGGTTGGGTCCCCGTCGACTTTCATTGGCGCGGACCCTACGCGAGCACCGCTACGTTTGGGGTCGGCGGACTCTCGACACCCGCTCAGACCTCGCACTGTCTCGGGGGTCAGGTGGTGACGTACTGGGTGGCGGCGCATTCGAGCAGCAGGGCGTGTACGAAGGCTTGGGGCAGGTTGCCGCGGAGTTGGCGTTGGCGGACGTCGAATTCCTCGGCGCACAGGCCGGGTGGTCCGCAGGCGGTGCGGTTTCGTTCGAACCAGCGGGCGGCGGCGACGTCGTCGCCTTGTTGGGCGTAGGCGAGCGCCATCCAGAAGCCGCAGAGCAGGAACGCACCTTCGGACTGGCCGAGGGGTCGCTCGTCGGGGCGGTAGCGGTAGCAGTAGCCGTCCTGGGTGAGCTCCGCGGCGATCGCGTGGAGGGTGGCGGTGGAGCGGGGGTCGGTCGGTGGGATGGCTCCGCGGATGGCGGGCAGCAGCAGGGAGGCGTCGAGGCGTTCGTCGCCCGGGGAGCGTTGCCAGCGTCCGGAGGGGTGCAGCGCCTGTTGGGCGGTGTCGGCCACGATCGTGTCGGCGAGCGACATCCAGCGGGCGGCTTGCTCGCCGCCGGGTGCGCACTGGCTGATGGTGCGCAGTCCGGCGGCGCAGATCAGGCGGCTGTGGGTCCAGGCGTCGGGGTGGATTTCCCAGATGCCGGCGTCGGCGTCGGTTTCCTGCCAGCGCTGTTCGATTGCGTCGGCGGCGGTCTCGGCGGCGCGCCATGCGTCGGCATCGAGGTGGTCGTGGCGGGCGGCGGCGGCGAACAGCAGCAGCGCTTCGCCGAATGCGTCGAGCTGGAACTGCTGGTTGACCCAGTTGCCGGCGATGTCGGTGCCGCCTGGGTAGCCGGGCAGGTCGAGCGGGCGCTCGTCGGGCACGGCTTCGCCGGTGGTGGTGTAGGCGGGCTTGAGCTGAGGGCCGTCAGCGAGCAGCCGGTCGCGGACGAAGTGGACGGCGTCGTCCATCAGCGGGTGCGCTCCCGCCTTGGCGACGGCTTGGCCGGTGTAGCACTGGTCGCGGATCCAGACGTAGCGGTAGTCGTAGCTGCGGCCCTGGCGAGCGCGCTCGGGCAGCGAGGTGGTGGCGGCGGCGACCATCCCGCCGCCGGCGCTGGTCAATCCGGACAGCACGGCGTAGGCATGCTGGGCGTCGCGCGGCGCGACGGTGTGCTCGAGCTCGGGAACGCGGTCCTGCCACGCGGCCTGGGTGCCCTGCCATGCCCACTCGGGGTCCGGTGGCGCCTCGGCGTGCTCGCCCGCGGCGAGCACGAGGACGAGGTCGTGGTGGGAGCCCTCGCCGAGCTCGAGCGTGAGGGTAAGCGCCTTGCCGCCGTGGCCGTCGGCTTGGAGGCCGGCGTCGGCGCCGCCGGTCCAGGCGAGCTGGACGTCGCCGGAGCGCCCGGTCCACGTTCCGCTGTCGTCGCGGGCCAGGTGGCTGAGCGCGTGGTGACCGAAGCCGGCGCGCGGGGCGAGCGCGACGCGCACGCGTGCGTTGCCGTGGCGGGCGATCACGCGGCGCAGGATCACGGCACGGTCGGGCCAGGCCGGCAGCGCGAGCGCCTCGCGACATTCGATCGTTGCATCACCGGTGATCCAGCGGCTGCGCCAGATCAGCGTCCCGGGCTCGTAGAAGCCGCCCCACACGCAGCGGTCCTCGGGGGTGATCGCGTACGCGCCGGGGCCGCCGAGCAGCGCGGAGAAGACGCCGTCGGAGTCCCAACGCGGGAAGCACATCCACATGAACTCGCCGCGCGGGCCGACGAGGATCCCGCGCTCGCCGTCGGCCAGCAGCGCGTACTCGCGCAGCACATGCGGCAGCGGCAGCTCCAGGCCGGCCGGATGCGTCGGGGCGGGGTTCATCGTGCGCGCGCTGCCGCGCCGAGCACCGCGGCTCCGGCGAGGCCGGCCACCGCGCCGAGGACCGCCGGGCGGTGCGTCGCCGCCCACAACTGCGGGCTGTGGCTCTTGGCCTGGTCGTCGAAGATGCCGTGGGTGGCGGCCTTGTCGGGCACCGGCTCGAACAGGTTGCCGGGCCGCTCACCGTCGACGGGCATGTCCTGTACCTGCTGGCCCTTGATGCCGGTCTTGGCGAGATACCAGTCGGCGAAGCTCGGGGCGAGCTTGTTGCCGAGGATCGCCTGGAGCGTGCTGTAGCCGACCCAGACTTCACGGCGGCGGTGCTGCGCGGCCCAGTAGACGGCCTCGGCGGGGATCTCGGGCTGATAGATCGGCGGGACCGGCATCGGATGCTTGGGCAGCTTGGAGCGACACCAATTGAACTGCGTCGTGTTGGCGCCGGGCAACTGGACCATCGTGATGTGCACGTGGCTGTGGTCCGCGCGCAGCTCGGTGCGAATCGAGTCGGTGAACCCGCGAATCGCGAACTTCGCGCCGCAGTAGGCGGCTTGGAGCGGGATCGCTCGGTAGGCGAGCGCCGAGCCGACCTGCACGATCGTGCCCTGGTCGCGGGCGGTCATGCGGCGCAGCGCGGCCATCGTGCCGTAGACGGCGCCGAGGTAGGTGACCTCGGTCGCGCGCTTGAACTCCGCCGGTTCGGTGTCGAGGAAGCGGGCGAACACGGTGGCCATGGCGTCGTTGACCCACACATCGATCGGCCCGAAGCGCGCTTCGACGGCACGGGCGGCGGCTTCGACCTGGTCGGCGTCGGCGACGTCCGTGGGCACGGCGAGCGCCTGGCCGCCGAGGGATCGGACCTCGTCGGCGGCGTCGTCGAGTCCGTGCTGCCCGCGGGCGAGCAGCCCGACGTGGGCGCCGCGCTTGGCGAAGGCGTGCGCGACAGCGCGGCCGACTCCGCCGGAGGCCCCGGTGATGACGACGACCTGGGGGTTCGGGTTGGTGCTCACGGGCAGCTCCTGGGTTCGCGGGTTAGATGCCGGCCGCGTTGGCGTAGTACTGCTGGTCCTCGCGCCAGCCGCCCTGGCCCATGCCGATCCGGGCGTAATCCTCGACGAGCTCGATCGAGCGGATCCACTTGACCATCTTGAATCCGAGCTGGGTCTCGACGCGCAGACGCAGCGGCGCGCCGTGCTCGATCGGCAGCGGCGCGCCGTTCATGTCCA
>JBDTMF010000035.1:0-25826 GCA_039934455.1 Solirubrobacteraceae bacterium | reverse complement strand
GCCGTTGCCCGAGCCGGCCGGCCCCGCCTCGGGGTCCGGATCGGGATCGAGCATCGACGGCTCGAAGCTCTCCCCCGAACGCAGGGCCCACAGCGCTGCCCGGCGCTGCTGCCGCGGCGTCCGATCGAGGATCAGGACCCCGTCGAGGTGATCCATCTCGTGCTGGATCACGCGCGCCTCGAGGCCGGAGGCCTCGATCGTCAGCTCGTCGCCGTACTCGTCGTGCGCGTGCACGCGCACGTGGATCGGGCGGTCGACGTCGACGAGCACGCCCGGGAGTGAGAGGCAACCCTCCTCGAGCGCCTCCTTCTCGGTCCCCGACCAGTCGAGCACCGGGTTGACGAGCGCCGCCACGGGCGCGTCGGGCTCCACGCGGTAGACGAGCACGCGGTGCATGACGCCGAGCTGGGTGGCCGCGAGGCCGATCCCGAGCGCGTCGTGCATCAGCTGGCCCATCCGCCGCACCTCCTCGCGCAGCGCGTCGTCGAAGCGCTGGACCGTCAGCGCGCGGCTCTTGAGCGCCGGATCGCCGTACTTGCGCACGAGCCGCAGCGCGGCGTCGCGGCGCGCGCGCGTCTCGGGATCCAGGCGCGAGACGCGGTCCTCGGGCGGGACCTCGGGCGCCTCGACCTCGACGGGCGGGATGGGATCGGCGTGCTCGGCCATCGGCGTCGCAGTCTATTGCGGGTCGACGTCCACGGAGAACGCCACCTGACGGTGCGCGCGGTCGCGCGCGGCGCGCTCGACGATCGCCCCCACCGCCGCGATCGCGGCCTCCCGGCGCTGGGTCTTGATCACGAGCTGGAAGCGCTCGCGGCCGCGCAGGCGGAACAGCGGCGCCGGGCCGAGCACCTCCGATCCGGCGCCCGCGCGCGCGGACAGCGCGTCGCCCACCTGGCCTGCCGCGGCGCGCGCCGCCGCGCCGTCCTCAGCCAGGAAGACGATCCGGATCAGGTCCGAGAAGGGCGGGTATCGCAGGGCCTCGCGGCGCGCGAGCTCGCCCGTCACGAAGCCCTCGGTGTCGTGCTGGGCGGCGGCGAGGATGGCCGGGGCGTCCGGGGAGGCGGTCTGGACGAGCACGTGGCCGCCGCGCGGGCCGCGCCCCGCGCGCCCGGCGAGCTGCGCGATCAGCGCGAACGTGCGCTCCTCGGCGCGGAAGTCCGGGAAGCGCAGTGTCGAGTCCGCGTCGAGCACGACGCCGAGCGTGACGTCGGGGAAGTCGTGGCCCTTGGCGACCATCTGCGTACCGAGCAGCAGCCCGGCCGGGGCGGCGTCGAAGCGGGCCAGCAACTCGGGCACGGCGTTCTTGGTCCCCGCGGTGTCGGCGTCGAGGCGGAACACCGGCACCTCGAGGGCCTCGTTGAGCTCGTGTTCGACGCGCTCGGTGCCCGCCCCGTAGCGCGCGACGGCGAGCGAGCCGCAGGCGTCGCAGCGCTGCGGCACCGGCTCGCGGTGGCCGCAGTGGTGGCAGGCGATCGCGCCCTGGGCGCGGTGCAGCACGAGCGCGACGTCGCACTGCGGGCACTCCCAGACCTTGCCGCAGGTGCGGCAGGTGAGGAAGTTCGACCAGCCGCGCCGGTTGAGCAGGACGATCGCCTTGCGCGCGTCGCCGAGCGCGCGCCGCGTCTCCGGATGCAGCGGGTGGCCGCTCCCGCCGCGCATGTCGAGCACCCGCACGGGCGGCAGCGGGCGGCCGTCGGCGCGCTGGCGCAGCGTCAGTCGCGGCATCGCGCGCCACGTCTCGGGCCGCGGCGTGGCCGAGCCGACCAGCAGGCGTGCGCCCGCGCGGCGGGCGCGCTCGGCGGCCACGCGGCGGGCGTCGTAGCGCGGGTCGCCCTCGTGCTTGTAGGAGGCGTCGTGCTCCTCGTCGACGACGACGAGCCCGAGGTTCGCGACCGGCGCGAAGACGGCGGAGCGCGGCCCGACCGCGATCCGCGCCTCGCCGGAGCGCAGCCGCCGCCACTCGTCGTAGCGCTCGCCCTCCCCCAGCGCCGAGTGCAGCAGCGCCACGGTGTCGCCGAAGCGCGCCTGGAAGCGCCCGACGGTCTGCGGGGTCAGCGCGATCTCCGGCACCAGCACGATCACGCCCTGCCCGCGCGCGAGCGCGGCCTCGGCGGCGCGCAGGTAGACCTCGGTCTTGCCCGAGCCGGTGACGCCGTGCAGCAGGTGCGCGCCGCCCGCCTCGACCGCGTCGAGCGCCGCCGCCTGCTCGGAGGTCAGCTGCCACGTGCGGTCGGCCGGCGGGCGGGTCAGCGGCTCGCGGCGCTCCGCGCGCAGCTCCAGTGCGACGAGACCGCGCGCCTCCAGGCGCCGCAGCGACCCGAGCGCCTCGCCCGCCGGGCCGGGAAGCGCGTCGAGCAGCGCGCGCTGGCGCTCGGGCAGGCGCTCGCCCTCGAGGCTCGCGTCGGTCCGGCGCGCCCACAGCCGTGTGCGTGGCCTGCCGGGCGGCGGCAGCACGAGCGACAGCGCGCGGGCGGGCGTCGAGGCGTACTCGGAGGCCATCCACAGCGCGAGCGCCACGAGGTCCGGCGGCACGGAGTCCTCGCGGACCGCGCTGGGCGCGACGAGCCGCTCCGGCGGCAGCTCACTCGCGTCCGCCAGCCCGACCACCACGCCGTCGAGACGCTGGTGGCCGAACGGCACCCGCACGACCGAGCCGACGACGAGCGGCTCGGCCGGCAGCGCGTAGTCGAACGGGCCGGACAGCCGCCGGGTGGTGGTGAGGGGCTCGACCTGCGCGATCACGCCGCTGACGCTATTAGGGTCATCGGCCGTGAGCGCGAACCGCGTGCTGCTCGGCGACAACCTCGAGCTCATGCGCGACGAGCCGGCCGAGAGCGTCCAGATGGCCTACCTCGATCCCCCGTTCAACACGGGCTCTGACCGCACGCGCCGGACGCTCGCCACGACCGCCACCGCCGAGGGGAACGGCGACCGCACCGGCTTCGGCGGGCGCCGCTACACGACCCGGCTGCTGGAGGAGTCCTCCTACCGGGACGCGTTCGACGACTACCTCGGCTTCCTCGCGCCGCGGCTGCTGGAGGTGCGGCGGCTGCTGCACCCCACCGGCACCCTCTACTTCCACATCGACTGGCGCGAGGCGCACTACTGCAAGCTGCTGCTCGACGAGCTCTTCGGGCGCCCCTGCTTCCTCAACGAGCTGATCTGGGCCTACGACTACGGCGCCAAGCCGCGCCGCCGCTGGCCGCCGAAGCACGACACGATCCTCGTCTACGTCAAGGACCCGGCGGCGTACTTCTTCGACGCCGAGGCGGTCGACCGCGAGCCCTACATGGCGCCCGGCCTGGTCACGCCGGAGAAGGTCGCGCGCGGCAAGCGGCCGACCGACGTGATGTGGCACACCATCGTCTCCCCCACCGGCCGCGAGAAGACGGGCTACCCGACGCAGAAGCCCGAGGGCCTGCTGCGGCGCTTCGTCCAGGCCTCGAGCGGCCCCGGCGACCTCTGCCTCGACCCGTTCGCGGGCTCGGGGACGCTCGGAGCGGTCGCAGCCAAGCTGGGCCGGCGCTACCTGCTGATGGACGAGAGCCCCGGCGCGGTCGACCTGGCGACGAAGCGCTGCGCCGCTGCAACCCCCGTCCGCGGCTCTTGAAACGACGGGCGGGACACGCCAGTCTCCGACTGCCCGCTTCCGCTCTTGGATCCCTGGGCTACGCTGACTGCCCGCAATGCACTCCTGGTATCGCAACGACAGACTGAGGATCGTGGCCATGGCCCTGGCCGCCGGGCTGGTTCTCGGCGGCATTGTGACCTACGCCCTCGGCTACGGGACCTCGTCGCCGAAGCTCGCCGCCGACACGTCGATCGCCGCGGCGATCGCCAGCGACCAGGCCAAGCCGGCCACCGTTGCGGCGAAGCCGCCGATCAAGGTCAAGGAGACGGTGAAGGCGAAGCCGAAGCGCTCCTCAAAGCGCTCGAGGCGCCGGTCCCACGCCAGGCCCACCCCCGCCGCGCCTCCGACGCGCTCGGCGAAGGCGACCCCCACGCCCGGGGCGAAGGCCGAGAAGAAGAAGACGAGCGCCGTGACCCCCGTCCGCGCAACGCCGCGCAGCCAGGCGACCCCGCGCGTCGTCGCCAAGCGCCGCACGACGCTCACTCCGAAGCAGCGCGCGACGCCGAAGTCGACGCCCGCGCCGACCCCGTCCCGGCCCGCCCCGGCCGCCTCCACACCGCAGCCCACCCCGGCGCCCACGTCCGCCCCCGCGCCGGCCTCGACGCCGGCCTCGACGCCGAAGCCGACCCACGGGCACGGCAACGGCAACGGCGGGGACGACGATCCCGGCAACGGCGGTTAGCGCGCGCGGCCCCGGCCGCGTCAACCTGATCGGGGAGCACACGGACTACAACGGCGGCCTCGCGCTGCCGTTCGCGATCGACCGCGGCATCACGGCCACGGCGGAGCCGCTCGACGGCGACCGCTTCGAGGTCGTCGCCGACGATCTCGGCGAGCGCGACGCATTCCCGCTCGCAGATCCCGGCCCCGCCGAGGGCTGGCGCGCCTTCGCCCGCGGCATCGTCGCCGAGCTCGGCGCGGTCGGCATCGAGCTCGTCCCTGCGCGCGTCAGCTTCTCCGGCGACGTCCCCCAGGGCTCCGGCCTCTCCTCCTCGGCGGCGCTCGAGACGGCGCTCTGCCTCGCGCTACTCGGCGTGGCGGGCGCCGAGGAGCCCGACCGCGTCGAGCTCGCCAAGCTGTGCTCGCGGGTCGAGAACGACTGGGTCGGCGCCGAGACCGGATTGCTCGACCAGCTTGCGTCGCTGCTCGGCGAGGAGGGCCACGCGCTGCGCATCGACTTCGCCACGCTCGCGGTCGAGCCGGTCCCGCTCGAGCTGGGCGGCTGGCAGCTCGTGACGGTCGACTCCGGCGCGACCCACAGCATCGCCGCCTCCGGCTACAACGAGCGCCGCGCGGAGTGCGAGGCGGCCGCGCGCGATCTCGGCGTCGAGCACCTCAGCACCGCCGACCCCGCGGCGGCGGAGCGCCTGCCCGAGCCCGGGTGCCGCCGCGCCCGCCACGTGCTGAGCGAGAACGCACGCGTCGACGCCACCGTCGACGCGCTGCGGGCCGGCGACCTCGAGGCCGTCGGCCGCCTGCTCGATGCGTCCAATGCCAGCCTGCACGACGACTACGAGGCCTCGGTCCCCGAAGTCGAGGCGGCCGTCGATCGCCTGAAGGCCGCCGGCGCAGCCGGCGCCCGGATGATGGGCGGCGGCTTCGGCGGCGCAGTGCTGGCCCTGCTCCCGCCCGGCGCCGACCTGCCGGCCGGCGCCACGGTCGTCACGCCGGGCCCCCCGGCGCGCCGGCTCTGAGCCGGTCAGGCCTCGCCGGGGTCGTCGCCGAGCGGGCGCAGCATCGCCCACGCGATGAAGAAGACGCTCACGACGAGCATCCCGAGGCCGCTGTAGAGGTTGATGTTGATGTCGGCCGACTTGGCGATCGAGGCGTCGGACTCGCCGAGCCCCAGGACGACGAGGATCACGCCGTAGATCAGGAACAGGCCGCCGATCAGCCGGCGGATGTCGAACAGGCGAGCCGCCTTGGCGGCCCGCTGCGCGTCGACCTCGGCTTGCTCGCTCTCGGCGATCAGGGGATCATCGGGCATCTCGGTACCTCCCTGGCTAGACGAAGAAGAAGCTGAGGACGAGGACGAGTCCGAGCACGCCGACGGCGAGCACGGGGGGCTTGCGATACCACGCGCTCTCCTCCCGCGACAGCGCCTCGGACTCGTTGGCCATGCCGTAGACCAGCCCCTGCAGCTCCTCGATCGGCTTGGGCTGGGTGACCAGCGAGACGATCACCGACACGGTCGCGTCGGCCACGAAGGCGGCGATCGCGCCCCAGAACGCAGCCGCCTGCGCCGATCCGAGGCTGATGATGTCCCAGCTGTCTCCGTAATGCGCCGCCGCCGCGCCGACGGTGCCCGCCACGAGCCCCCAGAGGCCCGCCCAGGGCGTCATCCGCCGCCAGAACATGCCGATGATGAACGTCGCGAACAGCGGGGCGTTGAAGAACGAGAACAACAGCTGGATGTAATCCATGATGTTGTTGTAACCCGAGGCGATCAGGGCGGTGCCGATGCCGACGACGATGCCCGAGACCGTCGCGATGCGGCCGAAGCGCAGGTAGTAGTCGTCGTCGCGGCCCGAGCGGACGTAGGGCTCCCAGATGTCGTAGGTGACGACCGTGTTGAAGGCGGAGACGTTGGCCGCCACGCCGGCCATGAACGCCGCCAGCAGGCCGGCCAGCGCCACCCCGAGCATGCCGTTGGGGAGGAACTGGTTCATCAGCAGCGGGATCGCGTTGTTGTACGCCAGGTTCCCGTCGCCGCCGAGGCCGGGGATGATCGCGAGCGCGATCAGGCCCGGGATGATCGTCACGGCCGGGATGAGCGCCTTCGGGAAGGCGCCGATCAGCGGCGTGCGCTGCGCCGCGCTCAGGCTCTTGGCGCTCAGCGCCCGCTGCACCTCGGCGAAGTTCGTCGTCCAGTAGCCGAACGAGAGCACGAAGCCGAGGCCGAAGACGATCGGGATCCAGGAGGCGCCGAGCGGGTTGTCGACGTGGCCGACCCCCGTGCCCGTCCAGGTGTGGAACAGGTCCGCCTTGGACTT
Source organism: Solirubrobacteraceae bacterium (assembly GCA_039934455.1). Classification (GTDB taxonomy): domain Bacteria; phylum Actinomycetota; class Thermoleophilia; order Solirubrobacterales; family Solirubrobacteraceae; genus DASQFQ01. The sequence goes on along the minus strand of JBDTMF010000035.1, from coordinate 19,199 downwards.
CGCGTTGACCTTGTCCTGCAGCCCGCCCCAGCCGCCGACCTTGTGGAGGCCGACGATCGTCAGCGGGATCAGCGCCGCGAGGATCACGAAGAACTGCAGCACCTCGTTGTAGATCGCCGAGGAGAGCCCGCCGAGCGTGATGTAGGCGAGCACGACCACCGCGGCGACGACGATGCCGAGCAGGATCGGCCAGCCGAGCATCAGCTTGAGCACGAGCGCGAGGGCGTAGAGGTTCACGCCGGCGATCAGCACGGTCGCGAAGGCGAAGCTCAGCGCGTTGAAGAGGTGCGTCTGCTTGTTGAAGCGCAGGCGCAGGTACTCCGGCACGCTGCGCACCTTCGACCCGTAGTAGAAGGGCATCATCACGATGCCCAGGAAGACCATGGCCGGGACGGCGCCGATCCAGTAGTAGTGCAGCGTGTAGGTGCCGAACTGGGCGCCGTTGGCGGCCATGCCGAGGATCTCGAGCGCGCCCAGGTTGGCCGAGATGAAGGCCAGGCCGGTGATCCACGCCGGCAGCGAGCGGCCGGACAGGAAGTAGTCGAGGCTCGTCTTGATGTAGCGCTTCGCCGCGAACCCGATCCCCAGGACGGCGGCGAAGTAGATCGCCAGGATCGCGTAGTCGACGAGATTCGTGTTCAGCCGGATGTTCGCTGCCGCGAGCATTGACCTCTTGACCCTCCCCCTTGGACAAAAGCGCTCAGCGCGCCGGACCGCGGGTACACCTACCCGCTGGGGGCATCCTCGAACACGCGCGGCGCAAGGGGCGCGCGCGAGCTCTCCATAAGCGCGCGGGCCCCCTCCGGTCCTCGATGTCAGGCGACGCTGGCGCCTTCGCGCTCGCCGAGCCCGGCCGCAGCGCGCAGCGCCTCGGCCTTGTCGGTCCGCTCCCACGTGAAGTCCTCGTCCTCACGGCCGAAGTGGCCGTAGGCCGCGGTCTTCTGGTAGATCGGGCGGTGGAGCCTGAGGTACTCGCGGAAGGCGCCGGGGCGCAGGTCGAAGTGCTCGTTGACGAGCTCGGCGATGCGGCCGCGGCCGATCTTCTCGGTCCCGAACGTCTCGACCATCACCGACACGGGGTGCGCGACGCCGATCGCGTAGGCGACCTGCACCTCGCAGCGGTCGGCCAGGCCGGCGGCCACGATGTTCTTGGCGACCCAGCGCGAGGCGTAGGCGGCCGAGCGGTCGACCTTCGACGGGTCCTTGCCCGAGAAGGCGCCGCCGCCGTGGCGGGCCATCCCGCCGTAGGTGTCGACGATGATCTTGCGGCCGGTGAGGCCGGCGTCGCCGACCGGGCCGCCGATCACGAAGCGCCCCGTCGGGTTGACGAGGAAGTTCTTGCGCAGCTTCTGCTCGTCGTAGAGGTGCTTCGGCAGGATCGGGACGACGACGTGCTCCCAGAGGTCGTCCGGGATCAGCGACTCGGCGCCCTCGCGGTGCTGGGTGGAGATCAGGAGCTTCTCGATCTCGACCGGGCGGCCGTCGAGGTAGCGGACGGAGACCTGGGTCTTGCCATCGGGGCGCAGGTAGGGCACGACCTCGGCCTTGCGGACGTCGGCGAGGCGCTTGGCGAGCTTGTGCGCGAGCGAGATCGGCAGCGGCATCAGCTCGTCCGTCTCGTTGGACGCGTAACCGAACATCATGCCCTGGTCGCCCGCGCCGGCGATGTCGAGTTGATCGTCGTCGGAGGGGTCGGTGCGGCTCTCGTACGCGGAGTCGACGCCCTGCGCGATGTCCGGCGACTGCTTGTCGATCGCGTTGAGGACGGCACAGGAATCGGCCGAGAAGCCGAGGTCCGCGTCGGTGTAGCCGATCTCGCGGATCGTCTCGCGCGCGATCTCCTGGATGTCGACGTAGGTCGTGGTCGAGATCTCGCCCGACACGACGACGAGGCCGGTGTTCACGAGCGTCTCGCACGCCACGCGGCCGGTCGGGTCGTCCCGCATCACGGCATCCAGCACGCCGTCGGAGATCTGGTCGGCGATCTTGTCCGGGTGGCCTTCGGTGACCGACTCGGAGGTGAACAGGTACTCGTTGTCAGTCAGGGCGCTCATGGGATCTCGAAGGAAAGCTCCGCGGTCGTGTCGTCCCCCTCGCGTTCAATGACGGCGGCGGCGGCGCGGACCGGGCGAAGAACATCGGCGGTCAGCCCGGTCTGCTCACCCAGCGCGAGGAGCTGGCGTACGTCGACAAAGCCTAGCGACTCGATCTTGGCCGGGACCCGGGGCACGGCGGCGCGGAAGCCGCGCGCGGAGCGCAGGCGCGGCGTGCGCGCCCGGAAGCGCTCGAGGCCGGCGGGGCTCGTGGAGGCCACCACGGTGTCGCCCGTGACCGCATAGGTGGGCGCGAACCCGTCGGAGACGGGGAGGGTGAACGTGTCGGCGCCGGCGATCGAGCCGGCCGCGAAGGCCGGCGGCGCGCCCTCGCCGCCGGCGAGCGCGCGCGAGAGCGCCGCCTGCAGCCGCGCGAGCACCTCGCGCATGCCGGCCGGGTCGTTCGTGCGGGCGGCGAGCGTGACCACCGGGGCGGCGGGGCCCGGCTCGACCCAGGCGCTGAACTCGCCCCGCAGCCGGCCCAGCAGGTCGCGGTCGAGGTCGAGCGATGAGGTCGCCTGGAGGGTCGTGCGCAGCGCTCCCAGCGCGGCCGACGCCCCGGCCCGCCGGGCCGCCTGCACGGCCGCCGCAAAGCTCGGCCCGGCGAGCATCGCGACCGCGCCGGCCGGCACGTCGTCGAGCAGCCGCGGCCGCACCTCATCGCCGGCGCCCCCCAGCCGCCGGACGTGGACGCGCAGCCCGCGGCGATCGGCGCGCAGCGAGGCGCCCACGCCCCGCAGCTCCGGGGTGTCGATGAGGGCGGCCAGCGCACCCGCCACGCCGCCCTGGGGGCGCACGGTGCCGCGCAGCCCGCGCGGCGAGAGGTAGGCCTGGGCCGGCTGCCGCGCGTCCTCGAGCGCCGCGTCGAAGCCGGGCGAGTCGCCGAGCGCCGGCGCCGCGCCCTGCGCGACGTCGACCGATCGGCGCACGGCCGCCTCGGGCCCGGCGATCAGGAAGCCCTTGGCGAAGACCGCGGCGTTGGCGCCGAAGCGCCGCAGGACCGTCCCGCGGTAGGGCACGCCGCGGCCGGCCCCGGCCACGCGCTGCAGCAGCGCCTCCGCGCCGGGGCGCGAGCGCACCTGGGCGAGCACGATCGAACCGAAGCGACCGCCGCCGACGTCGACCAGCGCGACCGCCGCCTCGTCGCCGAGCCACGGACGGACGTCGCGCCGCGGGTCGAACGCGCCCGGCGCCGGCGAGACCGCGGTGAGGGCGGCGTCGCGCAGCGACAGGTAGCCGGGGATGCGCGGCGCGAGCGCCAGCAGCCGCCGGGTGGCCGAGTCCTCAGGGTCGGTCGAGAGCCGCACGAAGGCGAGCGCGCTCGCCGGCACGAGCCCCGCCGCGGCGCCGCCGGGGCCCGGGCGGCTGGTCGCGTCCGCCACCGCGATCGCGAGGATCGCCACCAGCAGCCCCACCGACCCGGCCAGCACGAGCAGCGGCCCGCGCTCCCGCCCGCTCCGCGTCATTCCCCCCGCCGGCGCTGCTTGCGCTCCACGAAGTCGATCACCAGCGGGATGCCCTCGAGGGCGTAGCGCTCACGCAGGCGATTCTCCACGAAGTATGCGTAGTCGCGCGTCAGTCGCATGCGGTGGTTGATGTGGATCGAGAAGCGCGGCGGACGCGTCTCGATCTGCGTCATGTACATCAGCTTCAGGCGCCGGCCCTGCTTCTGCGGCGGCTCGCGGGACGCCACGAGGTCACCGAGGAAGCGGTTGATCTCCGGGGTCGGGATGCGGTGGCTCGCGCGCTCGGCCAGCGACAGCGCCTCGACGAGGATGCGGTTGACGTGGCGGCCGGTCAGCGCCGAGGTGGTCAGCACCTTCGGGCGCAGGCGCAGCTTGCGGTTGACCCGCGCGCGCTCGTGGTCGAGGTCGAAGTCGTCGCCGCTGGTGAGGTCCCACTTGTTGAGCACGAGCGCGGTCGCGCAGCCGGCCTTCATCGCCATGTCGGCGATCCGCAGGTCCTGCGAGGTGACGCCGTCGGTGGCGTCGCAGACCACCAGCGCGACGTCGGCGCGCTCGGCCGCCCGCTGGGAGCGCAGCGTCGTGTAGTACTCGACCGACTCCGAGACCTTCGCCGCGCGGCGGATGCCGGCGGTGTCGACGAGCAGCAGCTTGCGCCCGTCGACCTCGATCGGCGTGTCGATCGAGTCGCGCGTCGTGCCCGCGACGTCGGAGACGATCACGCGCTCGCGGCCGAGGAAGGTGTTGACCAGCGAGGACTTGCCGACGTTCGGGCGCCCGATCACCGCGAGGCGCACGAGCTCCTCCTCGAGTTCCTCCTCCTCGTCGTCCGGCAGCAGCTCGACGAGGCGATCGAGCAGGTCGCCGGTGCCGAGCCCCTGGGCCGCGGAGACGGCCAGCGGCTCGCCGAGCCCGAGGCTGTAGAAGTCGTGGACGAGCCCCATGTCGCGCGGCGAGTCGATCTTGTTGGCGGCCAGCACGACCGGCAGTCCGCCGCGGCGCAGCATCTCGGCCACCTCCGAGTCACCGGCGCGCATCCCGGCGCGCGCGTCGACCACGAACAGCGCGACGTCGGCGTCGGAGAGCGCCTCGCGCACCTGGCCGCGGATCGAGACGGCGAGCGGCGCCGTGTCCTCGAGGTCGACGCCGCCGGTGTCGATCAGCGCGAAGCTGCGGCCGTTCCAGTCGGTGGTGAGCTCCTTGCGGTCGCGCGTGATGCCCGACGTCTCGTGCACCACGGCCTCACGGGACTGCGTGAGCCGGTTGACGAGCGACGACTTGCCGACGTTGGGATAGCCGACGACGGCGATCTTCCTCATGACCGGAGTGCCTTGGCCTCGAACGCGAGCGTGACGATCTGCTCGACGACCTCGTCCAGCGACAGCCCGGTCGTGTCGACCGGGACGGCGTCCGGCGCCGGCGCGAGCGGCGCGTGCTCGCGGCTCGTGTCGCGCTCGTCGCGCATCGTCTGCTCGCGCAGGACGACGTCGGGGTCCGCACCGAGCTCGGCGGCGCGGCGGCGCGCGCGCTCCTCGGGAGCGGCGGTGAGGAAGACCTTGACCTCCGCGTCCGGCGCGACGACGGTGCCGATGTCGCGTCCCTCGGCCACCCAGTCGCCCTCTCCCAGGATGCGCCGCTGCTGCTCGACGAGCGCCTCGCGCACGCCCAGGTCGGCCGACACGCGCGAGGAGGCCTCGGAGACCCATGGCTCGCGGATGCGCTCGGTGACGTCCTCGCCGTCGAGGAGCACTCGGTCGCCGAGCTCCAGGCGGGCGCTGCGCGCGACCTCGGCCGGGTGGGTGCCGTCCGATTTGGAGCGGTAGGCCACCGCGCGGTACATCGCCCCCGTGTCGAGGTACGTGAAGCCGAGCCGCTCGGCGGCGGCGCGCGCGACGCTGGACTTGCCGGCCCCGGCGGGACCGTCGATGGCGATGACCATGGGCAGAGAGGCTAGACGTGCGCGCTTCAGGCACCGCCGGGGGCGCGGCCGCCGGGCGCGCGCAGGAGCGCGGAGGCCTCGGCGTCCATCCACTCGTAGCGCAGCCCGATGACCTCGTCGAGTGCCGCGCGGGCCTGCTCGACGTCGTCGTCGTCCTCCCCCTCATCGTCGGCCTCGAACACGTCGACGAAGTCGAACGTGCCGCCGCGCGTGCGGTAGCTCGAGACCCACCGCAACGCCGGGACGCGCTCGCGCAGCAGCTCGGCGACGCGCGCGTGGGCGGCGTCCTTGTCGTCGCCGTCGACGTGCAGCCCGACCACCTTGAGGCTCACGCGGCGCCCCCGTGGCGGGTGCGCAGCATCATCAGGTTCGCGACCAGCCCGAGCCACTCGGCGAGCAGCTCGGGGTCGCCGCCGGCGCAGGCGTCCGCCATCGCCGCGAGTCGCGGCGGAAGGTCGGCCGGCTCGAGGTCGATCCCCATCGCGCGGCTGCGCACCTGGCTGAGAGCGAGCGCGACGTCCTCGGCGCCGGCGCCGTCACGCTGGAGCTGCACCGCAGCGGCGAGCGCGCCCTCGCCCTGCAGCTCACCGCGGAGCCCGCCCGCCTCGTCGGCGAGTCCCTGGCCGAGCAGCGCGGGCACGTCGACCCGTGCAGCATCGTCGTCGGTGATGGCCGCGGGCGTTTCCTCCGTCACGACTTGGCCTTCTTCGTCGGCGTGTCGTAGCCGGCGAGGTGGCTCCACGCCAGCGGCGGCGACATGGTGTTGTCCATGATCATCTTCGTCGTGACCCACCCGGAATGGCCCTTGCCGGGGTCGTGGATGAGATAGCCCCAGCTCGGGTCGTAGCGCAGGATCACGTTGTAGTGCGCGGTGTCGTCTGGCTTGCCGCCGATGACGATCGGGACGTAGATGCGCTCCTTGAGCCAGCCCTTGATCTTCCCCAGGGCTCTGGCGACCGCACCATCGGCGGGGTTGGCGGGGTCGACGGCGGTCACCGGCGTCCACTTGTAGGTGATGCCCGTGGCCTTCTTGAGCTCGTTGTAGTCCTTCTCCACCCACGCGCCTGTGCCGGCGGTGCCAAGCTCGGTCGGCGTCGAGCCGTGGCCCTTGAGGAGCTTGCCCTGCTCCTTCTTGGTCGCCGCGTTGCCGCCCACCGTGGTGACATCGCCGCCGCCGGTGAGCTCGAGCGCGTAGATCGGATCGGTCTGGCCGTGGAGCACCTGCACCGTGGTCGGCCCGCACGACATCTCCCACTGCTGGCGGAGGCCCGGGCCGACTTTCGCCCCCGGGTCCTCCTCGACCACGTTCAGGTGCTCGGCGAGCCACTTGTCGTTCTGGTAGCGGATCGCGTCGGAGAACTTGTCGATGTCGGCCATCTTGCGCCCCGCCGCGAGCGCCTTGACGATGTAGGCCTTCTGCTTGGGCGTGCCGGCGAGCCACAGGGCCAGCCGCAGCGTCACGAAGTCCTTGGGAGAGAGCTTCTCGATCGCATCCGGCACGCGCCTCGCCTGGTGCTCGGTGATCACCTTGGGGCCGACGACCCACCACAGGTCGATGGAGTCGTCGATGGTCCAGCGGTCGAGCGGCACCTTCTTCTTCACGCAGCGGGACCACAGCTCGGACTGCAGGTACATCTGGCCCGGGAGGTCGCGCATGTCCTCCCACAGTCGCTTGACCGCGCGCCGCTCGGCATCGTCGAGCTTCGTCTTGCGGATGATGAGCTCGATCGCCGCGCGCCGCTGGTCGTTGGTGAGCTGCCTGTAGTCCCACGTGCCGGTGATCCCGGCGACGTCGCCCTTCGCGATCGCGGCCGCGAGCTTCTCGTTCTTCGGGGCGGCCGGCGGCGTCGGCTTCGTCTTGGTGGTGTCGCGGGCCAGCACGGCAGGGCCGAGCACGCCGCCGGTCGCGCGGTTGCCCGCGCTTCGCTGCAGGCCGAGCGCGACCTCGGCGAACGTGGCGGGGGGCGGAGCGGGATGGTCCCGCTCGGTGACGCTGTCGGGGGCGGACCGGGGGGAGCGCGTACGGCCTGCGGGTGCGGCCATCGCGCCGACCATAACCCGCCAGGGACCGGCCGGCAAGCCGGGCTGGTGAAGCTCGGCGGCGGGGAGCGCGTGGCCGAGCGCCGACGATCCCCCTAGGCGGCGGAGCCGCCCGAGCTCGTCAGGCGGGGCTGAGCAGGCGCTCGAGGTCGGCGGTGAAGCCCGGGTAGGAGACGGCGGCCGCCTCCATCCCCACCACCTCGACGCCCTCGCGCGAGGCGAGCCCGGCGACCGCGCCGAGCATCGCCAGCCGGTGGTCGCCGTGGGCCGCCATCACCCCGCCGCGCAGGCCGCCGATGCCCGTCACCGCGAAGCCGTCCTCGGTTGCCTCGATGCTCGCGCCGAGCCCGCGCAGCCCGTCGACGACCATCGCGATGCGGTCGGTCTCCTTCAGCCGCAGCTCCCCCGCGCCGCGCACCAGCGTCTCGCCCTCGGCGAAGCACCCGAGCAGCGCGACCAGCGGCAGCTCGTCGATCGCGAGCGGCACCTCGTGGGCCTCGACCACCGTGCCCCCGAGCGCGGAGTCGGCGATGTCGAGCTCGGCCACCGGCTCGCCGGCCGGGATGCCGTCCTGGGGCTCTTCGAGCGGGCCGACCACGACCGCGCCCATCCGCTGGGCGATGCGGAAGAAGCCGACCCGCGTCCAGTTGACCGCGACGCCGTCGAGCACGAGCCGCGAGCCCGGCACGAGCATCGCGGCGGCCGCATGGAACGCGACCGAGGACGGATCGCCGGGCACGTCGATGCGGTCGACCTCGAGCTCGTCCTGCGGATGCACGGTCAGCACGTCGCCGTCGCGCTCGACGCGCGCCCCGGCCTGGACCAGCATGCGCTCGGTGTGGTCGCGGCTCGGCCCGGGCTCGCGGATGCGGGTCGCGCCGGAGGCGAGCAGGCCGGCGAAGAGGATGCACGACTTGATCTGCGCCGACGCGACCGGCAGCTCGTAGGAGGTCCCGGTGAGGCGGCTGCCGGCGATCGTCAGCGGGGTGAAGCGGCCCTCGCGGGCGTCGAGCCGCGCGCCCATCTGCGCCAATGGCTCGGCGATGCGGTCGACCGGCCGCCGGCGGATCGACTCATCGCCGTCGAGGATCCACACGCCGCCGGCCTGGCCCGCGAGCCAGCCCGGCAGCAGCCGCAGCAGCGTGCCGGCGTTGCCGACGTCGATCGGCCCGGTCGGCTGGGCGGCGGCCCGCAGGCCCGGTCCGCGGAAGAGGATGTCGTCGTCGCGGATCTCGACGATCGCCGCCAGCGCCTGCACCGCGCGCAGCGTCGAGTGCGTGTCCTCGGCGTTCAGGTAGCCCGTGACCTGCACCGGCTCGGAGGTCATCGCGGCGAGCAGCGCGGCGCGGTGGGAGATCGACTTGTCGGGCGGCGCGGCGAGCGTGCCCCGCAGGCCGGAGGTGGCGGGCGCGAAGAAGGTCACGGGCGCGCCACCGTGAAGCCGAGCGCGTCGATCAGGCGTTCGGACTCGCGTGCATCGCCGGCCCCGGCGATCCACAGCGCGATCGAGCCGGTCGTGTTGTCGGCGGCGGGGTACAGCGCCATGTCGACGATGTTGACCGAGGCCCGGCCGAGGGCGAGCGCGACCTCGGCGACCACGCCCGGCCGGTTGGGGACCGAGACGCGCAGCTCGACCACCTCGCCGCCGGCGAGGTCGGCCTCGAGCAGCCGCCGGCGGTCCTCGCGGGCGGCGTCGTTCCAGGCGCCGACGGCCGCTGCGTCGCGGCCGGCCAGCGCCGCGCGGACCTCGTCGAGCCGCACCATGGTGTCGTCGATCGCGGCCACGAGCGCGTCGGCGTTGGAGAGATAGATGTCACCCCAGATCGCGGTCGAGGCGCCGGCGACGCGCGTCGCGTCCCGGAAGCTCGGGCCGGTCCGCGGCAACCGCTCGGATTCGAGCGCGCCCGCGGCCTGCGCGACGAGGACGTTGGCGAGCACGTGCGGGAGATGCGAGACCGAGGCCATCAGGCGGTCGTGCGTCTCGGGGTCGATCGCGGCGGCGCGGGCGCCGAGGTCGGCCAGCAGCCGGTAGAGGCGGTCGTAGAGGACGCCCTCGGTGCGCGACGTCGGCGTCAGGTACCAGGTCGCGCCGTCGAACAGCCCGGCGCGCGCGTGCTCGACGCCGGCCGTCTCGGCGCCCGCCAGCGGGTGGCCGCCGATGAAGCGCGGGTCGTCGACCTCCCCCACGAGCTCGCGCTTGGTCGAGCCGACGTCGGTCACCACGCACGCCGGCGCCGCGGCCGCCAGCGCCTCGCGCACCGCCCCCGGGAGCACGCGCACGGGCGCGGCGACGAAGGCGGCCGTGGCGCCTGCGAGCGCCTCGGCCGGCGTCGCGCACGCGGTGCTGATGGCGCCGTGCTCGAGCGCCGTGTCGAGCACCCCCGGTGCCGGGTCGTAGCCACGGACCTCGGCGCCGAGCCGCTCGCGCGCGGCGAGCCCGACGGACCCACCCATGAGCCCGACGCCGAGGACCGCGAGCTTCAAGTTCTGACTGCGGAGAGCGCCTTGCCGGCGACCGCGGCCGCCCGCTCGACGTGCTCGACGTAGTCCGCGAACTGGTCGGCGTAGAGCGCCTGCGGCCCGTCGCAGATCGCCTGCTCGGGGTCGGGGTGGATCTCCACGATGATCCCGTCGGCCCCAGCCGCGGCGGCCGCCAGCGACAGCGGCAGCACGAGGTCGCGCCGGCCGGCGGCGTGGCTCGGGTCGACGATCACCGGCAGGTGCGAGAGCTCCTTGAGCACCGGCACCGCGGTCAGGTCGAGCGTGTAGCGGTAGGCGGTCTCGAACGTGCGGATCCCGCGCTCGCACAGCAGCACGTTCGGGTTGCCCTCCTTGAGGATGTACTCCGCCGCCATCAGCAGCTCCTCGAGCGTCGCCGACAGCCCGCGCTTGAGCAGCGCCGGGCGCCCGGAGCGGCCGATCTCCGACAGCAGCGGGTAGTTCTGCATGTTGCGCGCGCCGACCTGGATGACGTCGGCCACCTCGAGCACCGGCTCGAGGTCGCGCGCGTCCATCAGCTCGGTGACGATCGGCAGCCCGGTCTCGGCCTTGGCCTCCGCGAGCAGCCGCAGGCCCTCCTGGCCGAGGCCCTGGAAGGCGTAGGGCGAGGTGCGAGGCTTGTAGGCGCCGCCGCGCAGCAGCGAGCCGCCGGCGTCGCGCACGATCCGCGCCGTCGTGATGAGCTGGTCGCGTGACTCGACCGTGCAGGGGCCGGCGATCATCGAGAAGTGCTCGCCGCCGATGCGGCGGCCGTCGACCTCGACGACGGTCCGCTCCCCGATGCGCAGCTGGCTCGAGGCCAGCTTGTAGGGCTTGAGGATCGGCACCGCGTGATCGACCCCCGGCGCGCCCTCGAGCTCCAGGCGAGCGATGTGCTCGATGTCCCCGATCGCGCCGATCACGGTCACCGACTCCCCGCGCGAGGGATGCGCACGAGCGCCCACCGCCTCGATCCGCTCGATGACGGCCTGGATCTCGTCCTCCGTCGCCGCCGCTTTCATCACGATCATCATCTGGTGCTCCTCGGATTCACGCCACTGGACACTCTACGTACGACAGGCGCCCGGCAGACCGGTCGTCGACCGGTTCTTCACGGCCGAGCGCCTAGAGAAATCGCCAGGTGGCGTACGCGTCGCGACGACCCGCGGCACCGGCGAGGCCGGTGGGATACGGAGAAGCGGGGTGTGCGGAGCGGTCGATCACGCGAGCCGCAGTTCTACCAGCTTTAGAGCAGTGCGGCCAGCGCCTCGAGGAAGCGCTCGTTCTCATCCTCGGTGCCGACCGTGACGCGCAGCGCGCCCGCGCGGCCCAGCGAGTCGCCGCTGCGCACGAGGATCGCGCGCTGCGCGAGACCGTTCAGGATCTCGCGCTCGGCCTCGGCCGGCGCCTCGGCCTCTGGCAGGTCGAACCAGACGAAGTTGGCCTGTGACTCTGCGGGCTCGAGCCCGAGCCGGCGCAGCCCGTCCTCGAGGCCGATGCGCTCGGCGAGGTTGCGCTCCACGCGGCGGGCGACCTCGTCCTGGTGGTTGAGCGCCTCGACCGCGGCGGCCTGCGCGGCGGCGTTGCAGAAGAACGGCTGGCGGACCTGGTCGACCGCGGTGCGGAACGTCTCCGAGCCGCACAGCGCGAAGCCGACGCGCAGGCCGCAGAGGCCGTAGACCTTCGAGAAGGTGCGCAGCAGCACGAGGTTCGGGTGCTTCTTCAGCAGCGGGATCGACTCGTCGGGGTCCTGGAGGAGGTTGAACTCGCAGTAGGCCTCGTCGAGGATCACGGCGACGTGGCGCGGGACGTCGGCGACAAAGGCCGCGATGTCCGCCGGCGGCAGCGCGGTCGAGGTCGGGTTGTTCGGGTTGCAGACGACCACGAGCCGCGTGGCGACCGTGATCTCCTCGCGCATCCGGGCCAGGTCGTGGCGGTGCTCGGCGTCGACCGGGACCTCGATCGCGCGGGCGCCGGAGGCGGCCGCGAGGTGCGGGTAGACCGAGAACGACGGCCACGCGTAGACGACCTCGTCGCCGGGCTCGAGCAGCGCGTCGCCGGCGGCCAGCAGGATGTCGCAGGAGCCGTTGCCGATCGCGATCCGGTTGGCGGGGACGTCGTAGCGGTCCGACAGCCGCGCGCGCAGCGCGGCGTTGGTCGGGTCGGGATAGCGGTTGAGGCCGCTGAGCGCGTTCGTGACCGCCTCGAGCACCTCGGGGATCGGCGGGTACGGGCTCTCGTTGGAGGCGAGCTTCGCCACCGGGCCCTCCGACGCGTAGCCGTCGGCCGCCGGGTAGACCGGGATGCGGCGGACCTTCTCGCCGAACTCGAGGCTCATCGGTGTGAGCCTACTGCGCGCCTGTGAGGTCGAGCCGGAGCGCAGCCGCTTCCCCGAGGTAGACGTGCTGGGCCTCGTGGCCCGCCTCGCCGTAGCAGTGGATCAGCACGCGGATGATGCGCGGGAGGGAGCCCGGCACGGGCACCTCCCGCGTGCACAGCAGCGGCACTGCGCTCAGCCCCATCTCGCGCGCGGCGACCGCCGGGAACTCGGCGTCGAGGTCCTCCGTGAGCGTGAAGATGCAGCTCACGAGGTCAGCGGCGGCAAGCGCGTTGCGCTCGAGGATCGCGCGCATCAGCTCGTCGGTCGCGGCGAGGATGGCGGCGCGCTCGTTGACGGCGACGCTGGTGGCGCCGCGGAGGGCGTAGAGGCGCATGGGCGGCGGCATTCAATCAGCCGCTGCGGCCGCGAGCGCGCCGCCCGCCGCCGCGCAGGCGCTCCACCTCGGCCGCGGTCAGCCGGCGGTGCCCGCCCGGCGGCAGGGTGCCGAGCCGGAGCGGCCCGAACGCGACGCGCTCGAGCGTCTCGACGCGGTGGCCGACCAGGTCGAGCATCCGGCGGACCTGGCGCTTGCGGCCCTCGTGGATGGTCAGCTCGAGCTCGCCGGGGGCGATCCGGCGGACCTTGGCCGGCGAGGTGCGCCCGTCCTCGAGCTCGACCCCCTCGCGCAGCCGGCGCATGGCGGCCTCGCGCACGGGCGGGTTGCGCACGACCGCGCGGTAGACCTTGGGCACCTCGAAGGAGGGATGCGTGAGGCGGTAGGCGAGCTCGCCGTCGTCGGTGAGCAGGATCAGGCCGGTCGTGTCGGCGTCGAGCCGCCCGACCGGATAGAGGCGGCGCTCGCCCTTGATCAGGTCGACGATCGTGCGCCGGCCGTGGGTGTCGTGCGCGGTCGAGACGACGCCGGCGGGCTTGTTGACGATGTAGACGGCGCGCGGGCCCTCCGCCTCGCCGATCGGCTTGCGGTCGACGGTGATCTCGTCCCGCTCGGTGACGTCGCGCGCCGGGTCGCGCACGGTCTCCCCGCCGACCGTGACGCGGCCGGCGAACACGAGCCGCTCGGCGGCGCGGCGCGAGGCCACCCCGGCGTGGGCGAGGTGCTTGGCGAGGCGCATGGCCCTGCCACCATAGGCGGCGTGGATCTGGAGCTGCTCGACCGCACCCTCGCCGACGCCGGCGAGCCCGGCTTCCGCGCCCGCCAGGCGTGGCGCTGGACCACGGGCGGCGCCGCCGGCTACGACGAGATGACCGACCTGCCCGCGCCGCTGCGCCAGCGCCTGCAGGCGGAGGTCCCCTACTCGACGTTGCAGCTTCTGAACGAGGCGCACTCCCGCGACGGCACGGTCAAGGCGCTGTTCGAGACGCACGACGGCCGCCCGGTGGAGGCGGTGCTCATGCGCTACAAGGACGGGCGCCGCTCGGTCTGCGTCTCCTCGCAGTCGGGCTGCCCGCTGACGTGCACGTTCTGCGCGACCGGGGCGATGAAGTTCGGCCGCAATCTGACCGCCTCGGAGATCCTCGACCAGGTCCTGCACTTCCGCCGCATCGAGCCGCTCAACCACCTCGTGTTCATGGGGATGGGGGAGCCGATGATGAACCTCGACAACGTGCTCGCCGCATCGAAGCGGCTGCCCGACCTCGGCATCACGCACCGCCGCACCGGCATCTCCACGGTCGGCTGGGCGCCGGGCATCCGCAAGCTGACCGAGTCCGACCTGCCGATCCGGCTCGCGCTCTCCCTGCACGCGCCCGAGGACGCGCTGCGCTCGCAGATCATGCCGGTCAACGAGCGCTTCTCGATCGCGGAGGTACTCGAGGCGTGCGAGGCGCACCACGCCCGCCGCCGCCGCAAGATCTTCGTCGAGTACGTGATGCTCGCGGGCGTCAACGACTCCTACGGCCAGGCCGTCGCGCTCGCGAAGTTGCTCGACCCGCGCATCTACAAGCTCAACCTCATCCCCTACAACCCGACGGGGTCGATCTACGACGGCTCGAGCCGCGGCGCGATCCACGCCTTCAAGGCCGCGCTCGAGGAGCACGGGCTCGGCGCCACGGTGCGGCTCACGCGGGGACGCGACATCGACGCCGCGTGCGGGCAGCTGGCCGCGAAGGCCGCCGCCGCTGCCTAGCCGGCCGCCCTGAAGGTGATGCCGTCCAATGACGCGAAGCTCGTGTCGCCCGTGTTGAGCTGGACCTTCCCGGCCTGGGCGCCCTCCGACAGGCCCCGAACGAGCACGTCGCCGAAGGCGTTGTTGGCCGGGACCGCGAAGAACTGCGACTTGGCCGGCCGGTATCCCACCGGCAGGGTGAAGACGCTGCCGATGACCCCGCCCGAGACGCTCCCCTTGAGATGCACGACGCCGAGCGGGTCCTTGTAGAAGGCTGCGGTGTCGTAGAGGTTGGGGCCGAAGTTCTCCCACCCGTTCTCGAACGCGGGGTTGCCGGTGGTCCCGAGCGCGATGACTGATACGACGAGGGCGGGACTGGGCAGCCTGCTCACGGCGGAGCGCCTTCGAGTTGGGATCTGCGCGACTCTAATCTGACGCCGCCGCCTGGTTCTTCAGCCGCACCCGCTGCGAGACGGTCGTCGCCCGGCCCCGCTCGTCGACGAACGTGAGCAGGAGCCGGTAGCGCGCGTGCTGCAGCCGCGCCCGCGGATGGACCCGGATCGCGACGCGACCTCTGCGCACCGTGCGACGGGCCGTCGCGTAGACCGTGTTGCCGCGCACAAGCCGCACGCGGACGCTCGAGCGCGCGACTCGCGATGCGAAGCGCACCGTGCACGTGACCTTCACGCTGCCGGAGCGCGAGCGCTTCGGCTTGCAGCGCACGGTGGCGTCGCGCCCGGCAGGGCCGCGCGGCCCCGTCGCGCCCGGCGGACCGGTGGCGCCGTCCGCCCCGCGGGCGCCCGGCGTGCCGGGAGCGCCGTTCATGCCCGGCGCACCCGCCGGCCCGGTCGGGCCGGCTGGACCCTTTGGGCCGGTGCCGCCGCCGCCCTCAACCGGGTCGATGCCGACGCCGGTGAACTGCGAGATGTGCGAGCCCTGGATCGTGTTGTCGGTCAGCCGCAGGGTCGCCGACCGAGCGCCCGTCGCGGTCGGCGCGAAGCGGGCTCGGATCAGGCACTGCCCGCCCGGCGGGACGCTCGTCCCGGTGCAGCCGTCGGACGTCTTGATGAAGTCGTCCGGTTGCGGGCCGCCGAAGGCGGCGGCGGTGACGCGCAGGACCTCGCCGCCCGTGTTCGCCACGGTCAGCACCTGCGGAGCGCCGATCGACCCGACCTCGCGGTCGGGGAACTCGACGTTCTCGGGGAACGTCGCCGGCCACGGCGTGGTGTTGAGTAAGACCGACACGCTGTTGGCGCCCGTGCCCGAGTTCGCGGCCAGGAACTCCGGTTTGCCGTCGCCGTTGAAGTCGCCGACCGCCACCGCCTTGGGACTGAGCCCGGTCGCCCAGGGCCCGTCGTTCGTCAAGGCCAGGCCGCCGTCGTCGTCGCCGAGGAAGACCCGAGCGGTGCCGTCGGTGTCGCCGCCGCCTGCGGGGTCGAGGGTCGGACTCGCGGCGAGGACGTCGCCGTACGGGTCGGCGTTGAAGCGGCCGATCGCCGCGGCGCTGGGGTTGAAGGAGCTGCTGCCGGCCAGCAGGGCGTAGTCCTGGGGGGTGAATCCGCCCCCGCCGTTGCCGAGCAGGACCATGGTGGCGGACGAAGTGCCGGGCGCCGAGCCGGGCAGCACGAGATCGCGATGGCCGTCGCCGTCGACGTCTCCCGACGTCGCCAGCAGCCGTCCGCCCGTCAACGCCACCTGCGCGGCCGCCCCGAGCGTGCCGTCGCCGAGGCCGAACCGGAGCACGCCCCCCGTGACGTAGAGGTCGAGCTCGCCATCCTCGTCGAAGTCGTCCAGCAGGACACCGGGCGTGGAGTCGGTGGAGACCGGCGACCCGGGGGCCGGGCTGAAGCCCGTCCCGCCGTTGAGGAGCACGGAGATGCCGCCGACTCCCGAGAGCTCCCCGGTGTTCGCCACCACGAGATCCGGCGAGTCGTTGGCGTCCAGGCGCCCGACCGCGAGCGCCACCGGCGTGTCGCCCCCGCTCGGGATGGGCTCCAACTGATTGAACTCCCCGGGGTCCACCTGGAGCATGACCCACACGGTGTTGGCGTTGCGGTTCGCCACGGCGATGTCCAGCCGGGTGTCGCCGTCGAAGTCGGCAAGAACGATCGACGCCGGACCGTCGCCCGTGTCCTGGGGAATGCCGGGCGTGAAGCCACCGAGCCCGTTGCCGTACACCGGCGTGTACGTGTCAGAGCCCGTGTTGGCGGTGACGAAGTCGAGGTTGCCGTCGTCGTCGAGGTCGCCGACGGCGATCGCAGTGGGCCGGGTGCCCACGGTCACTGGCGAGTTCGGCCCGGCCTTGAAGCCGATGTGCCCGGGGAGCGGCGGAGGGGAGGGGCGGCCGCGGCCGACCCGGCCGTCACCATCCACGCAGCGACCGTCAGAGCGAGCAGGCGGCGCGGCATGGGTGGGCCTCCGAGGTTGGCGATGCGCAACCCTATTCACGCCCCGAGCGACGCGCAGGAAACCGGACGGAAGGGCTAGACGCCGGCGGGCGGGCGGCCCACGGCGCCCGAGCGCTCGTCGCCCGCGCGCAGGAGGCGGTCGCGCAGCGCGGCCTGGTCCTCGGGGCTCGGGTCCCACTGCTCGAGCTCGGGCAGCTCCTCGACCGAGCGCAGCCCGAAGAGCTTGAGGAAGAGCGGCGTCGTGCGGTAGAGGACGGCGCCGAAGGCGGAGCGGCCGGCCTCCTCGATCAGGCCGCGCTCGACGAGCGCTGACGTGGCCGACTCCGAGGCGACGCCGCGGATGCGGGCCATCTCCGGCCGCGAGACCGGCTGCAGGTAGGCGACGACCGACAGCGTCTCGGCCTGGGCGGGCGTCAGCGCCGGTGTGCGCGGGCGCGAGAGCAGCCGCCGCGCGGCCTCCTCGGCCCCGGGGTGCGTGGCCAGCGTCCAGCCGCCGCCGATCTCCGTCAGCACCACGCCACGGCCGTGCAGGCCGTCGCGCAGCTCGGTCAGCGCGTCGAGGACCGCCCACTCGTCCTGCTCGGTGGCGTCGCGCAGGTCCTCGAGCGAGACGGGCTCTGGCGAGAGGAAGAGCAGCGCCTCGACGATGCGGGCGAGCGGCGTCATGCGGTGGCGGCCGTGACGGTGATCGGCGCGAACGGCTCGGCTTGGTCCCAGCTCGCCTCGCCGCGCTTGTAGAGCTCGAGCAGCCCGAAGAGGGTGACGGCGACCGTCATGCGATCGGCGCCGCGGACCGCCTCGTCGAAGTCGAAGGAGCCGCGCCGCAGCAGCTCGCGCAGCAGCGCCAGGCGCTCGGCGAGCGTGACGCGCGGGCTCGCCATATGGCTGAGGTCGACGGGCGGCGGCGTGCGCAGCAGCCCGCCCAGCGCCGCCCCGAGCACGGCCGGGTCATAGGACGCCTGGGCCTGCTCGACCGAGAGCCGGCGCAGCTCGTCAGGCAGCGGCGCCGAGCGATAGAGGACGGCCTCGGCGAGGCCGGCGCGCTCTCCCAGCCAGCCCGCCGCGCCGCGGAAGCGCGCGTAGCGCAGCATCCGCTCCAGCAGCTCCTCGGCGGCCTCGGCCGGCACCAGCTCGTCGAGCTCCTCGACCTCCTCGCCCGGCAGCATCAGCCGCGATTTGAGCTCCAGCAGCGCGGCGATCAGGACCAGGAACTCGGTCGTCGCCTCGAGGTCGAGCTCGTCGCGCGCCTCGAGGTGGTCCAGGTAGGCCAGCACGACGTCGGCCAGCTCGACTTCGAGCAGGTCGAGCTCCTCGCGCAGGATCAGCGACAGGAGGAGGTCGAACGGGCCCGCGAAGACGTCGAGGTCGAGCTCCAGGTGATGGACGGCGGCGGCGGACACCTCGCTCAGAGGCTAGGCCGCGGGGTCGACGGAAGGACCCACGCCCATCAGCGTGCGCACGTCGGCGAGCGTCTCGCCCGCCATTGCGCGGGCGCGCTCGGCTCCCCCGGCCAGGATCTCCTCGAGCGCGCCCTCGTCGGCGCGCAGCGACATGTAGCGCTCCCGCACCGGCGCGAGGTAGTCGACGACCGCTGCCCCGACCGCGACCTTGAAGTCGCCGTACCGGGAGTCCGCGAAGTCCTGCTCGATCGCCTCTGAGCTCGTCCCGCGGGTCACGGCGAGGATCTCGACCAGGTTGGAGATCCCGGGCTTGTCCTCCGCGCGCACGATCTCGCTGCCGGAGTCGGTGACCGCCCGCTTGAACTTCTTCAGGATCGCCGCGGGCTCGTCGAGCACATAGACGGTGCCCTGCGCGGTCGCGCTCGTGGTCGACATCTTGCGCGTCGGGTCCTGCAGGTCGCGGATGCGGGCGCCGACCTCCGGGATCCGGGCCTCCGGCACGACCAGCGCCTCGCCGAAGCGGCGGTTGAAGCGCTCCGCGGCGTCGCGCATCAGCTCGACGTGCTCGCGCTGGTCCTCGCCCACCGGCACCTCGTGGGCGCGGTAGGCGAGCACGTCGGCGGCCATCAGGACGGGGTAGAACAGCAGCCCGGAGGAGACCATCTCCCGCTGCGCGACCGACTTGTCGCGGAACTGGTGCATTCGGTTGAGCTCGCCGAGCGGCGTCACGCCCGACAGCAGCCACGTCAGCTCCGCGTGCTCCTTGACGTCCGACTGGCGGAAGAGGACGCAGCGCTCGGGTTCCAGCCCGGCGGCCAGCAGGATCGCGGTCGTGTCGTAGACGCGCTCGCGCAGCTCCACGGGGTCGTAGTCCACCGTGATCGCGTGCAGGTCGACGATGCAGTAGATCGCCGGGTCGCCGCGCTCCTGGC
>JBDTMF010000034.1:0-25951 GCA_039934455.1 Solirubrobacteraceae bacterium | reverse complement strand
TGCGCTCGAACTGGCCCATGTTCTCGGTGTTGATGCGGAAGTAGGCCTGCAGCGGCATCTCGACGTGGACGCCCGGCGGGACGTAGACGAACGAGCCGCCCGACCAGACCGCGGAGTTCAGCGCGGCGAGCTTGTTGTCGTTGGAGGGGATGATCGTCGCGAAGTACTCGCGCACGAGGTCCTCGTGCTCGCGCAGCCCGGAGTCCATGTCCATGAACACGACGCCCTGCTTCTCGAGGTCCTCGCGGACCTGGTGGTAGACGACCTCGGACTCGTACTGGGCGCCGACGCCGGAGAGGAACTTGCGCTCGGCCTCCGGGATGCCCAGCTTGTCGAAGGTGTTCTTGATGTCCTCGGGGACGTCGTCCCAGGTGGTCGAGGACTTCTCCGAGGCGCGGACGAAGTAGTGGATGTTGTCGTAGTCGACGTCGGCCAGATACGGCGAGCCCCACGTGGGCTGGGGGCGCGAGATGAAGTGCTCGTAGGCCTTCATGCGGAAGTCGAGCATCCACTCCGGCTCGTTCTTGAAGTCCGAGATCTGCTTGACGAGCTCGGGCGTGAGGCCCTTGGGAGCCTTGAAGGCGTAGCCGGTCTCCGAGTCGTGGAAGCCGAACTTCTCCTTGTAATCGGCGTTGATGCCCGTCAGGGCCTGCTGCTCAGCGATCGTTTCGGGCGTCGCCATAGGTCAGTCGACCTCCAGTCGGATGACGCCGTCCTGCACCGAAACCGGGAAGGTGTCGACGGGGACGTACGCGGGCAGATTCACGGGCTTTCCGGTGCGCAGCTCGAAGACCGAGCCGTGCCGCGGGCACTCGACGGTGCACCGCTCCAGGTCGACCTCGCCCTCGAGCAGGCTGCCGTCGTCGTGCGAGCAACGGTCCTCGATCGCCAGCAGCTCGCCGGCGCAGTTGAAGATCCCGATCTCGAGGTCCTCCCACTCGACCAGGCGGTGCTCGCCGGGCGGCAGTTCCTCTACGGGGCAGATGTCGATGACGGGACTCAAAGCGGGTTTTCCGACCACACGAGTCGGACTTACAGTCTAGCGGCCCTACCCGGCTCACAACCCGCCACACTGCCGCCGCATGGATCCGATCGAGGTGGTCACGCTAGACGATGGCGGCCAGCGCGCCGAGGACATCGCGGCGCGGCTCGTGCCCTGGCTGGCGGCGGCCCGGGAGTCGCTCGACCTCGCCCTTTACGACGTGCGCCTGCCGGGCGCGGTGGGCGATGAGGTCGCGGGCGCCATCCGCGCCGCGCGCGACCGCGGCGTGCGGATCCGGATCATGTTCAACCAGGACGAGCGCGAGGAGGAGCCGCGGCCGTTCGAGCCCCCGCCCCCGCGCACCGAGCCGACCCTGCTCGAGCAGCTCGGCGTGCCGCTGAAGCCGATCCCCGGCTGGCGCGACCTCATGCACCACAAGTACGCCGTGCGCGACGGCGCGGCGGTCTGGACCGGCTCGGCCAACTGGACGCTCGACAACTGGACGCGGGCGGAGAACGTGCTCGCGACCGTGGCCTCGCCCGAGCTGGCGGCGTCCTACACGCGCGACTTCGAGCAGATGTGGAGGCGCGGGCGCGTCGACGAGCGCGACGGTTTCGACGCGCCGACCATCACCGCCGGTGGCGCGAGCGTGCGCCCCTGGTTCTGCCCCGGCCGCGGCCCGGAGCTCTCTCATCGCATCGCCAAGCGGATCGGCGCCGCCCGCCGGCGCGTGCGGATCGCCTCGCCGGTGCTGACCGCCGGGCCGATCCTCGGCACGCTCAGCGAGGTGCTGGCCGAGGGCCGGCTCGACGTCGCCGGCGTCTGCGACGCGACCCAGGTCGCCCAGGTCTTCGACCAGTGGGCGCACAACCCGCAGTCGCAGTGGAAGGCGCCGCTGCTGCACCGCGCGCTCGAGGTCTTCCACGGCAAGCACTCGATCCCGTACACGACCGACTCCGTCCATGACTTCATGCACGCCAAGGTCACGGTCGCCGACGACACGTCCTTCCTCGGCTCGTTCAACCTCTCGCGCTCGGGCGAGACGAACGCGGAGAACGTGCTCGAGATCGCCGATCCGGCGCTGGCGGAGCGCATGGCAGGCTGGATCGACTCCCTGCGCGCGCGCTACCCGCCGCTCTAGGCTGCGCGGCGTGGAGGACGTGCACGCACACCTGGTCGGGGCCTACGAGCGCGCGGCGCCGACCTACGAGCGGGCGGGCATCGCGCAGCACGGGCCGTTCGGCGAGCGGCTCGCCCAGCTCGTCCTGCTCGGCCCCGGCGGCCGGGTGCTGGACGTCGGCTGCGGGGCGGGCGGCGCGCTGCTGCCCGCGGCGCGGCGGGTCGGGCCGACCGGCGAGGCGGTGGGGATCGACATCGCCCCCGGGATGGTCGAGCGCACGCGCGCGGCGGCCGACGAGGCCGGGCTCGAGCAGGTGCGGGCCGAGGTGATGGACGGCGCGGCGCTCGACGGCTTCGAGGATGGGCATTTCGACGCGGTGCTGGCGGCCTTCTCGCTGTCCGCGATCCCCGACGCCGACGCGGCGCTGGCCGAGTGGCGGCGCGTGCTGGCGCCGACCGGGACGCTCGGCGTCGCGGTGTGGGAGAACCTGCTCGACGACGCCTGGCGCTGGGAGAGCGAGCTCAACAACGAGTTCGCGCCCGAGGTGCCGCCCGACCTGCTCGAGGCGGTCGGCCGCCTGGCCGGGCGCTTCAACCAGGAGGCGGCGCTGCGCGCGGCCCTCGAGGGCGCCGGTTTCAGCGACGTCACGATCGAGAGCCGGCACGTCGACCAGCGCTTCGCGAGCGCCGACGCCTGGTGGGAGTGGACGTGGTCGGGCGGCTTCCGGGCGTTCCTCGAGGCGCTCCCGGCCGCCACGCAGGAGCGCTACCGCGCGGCGGCATTCACGCACCTGCAGGGAGCCGGGCCAGACCGCCTGACCCGGCGCTTCGTCGCGCTGCTCGCCCGCGCGCGCCGCTAAGCGGCGACGCGCGAGGGCCGGAGCAGCGACATCGCCACGAGCAGCCCCGCGGCGACGGCGCCCGCGCACCCAGATGCGCGACTTCGCCGAGCGGCGCCGGCATCCGGACGACCGGCGACGTCACATCGTCGAGGTCACGCCGGAGGGCCTCGAAGCGCTGGAGCGCGCCGAGGAGGCGGTCAACTCACTCGAGGACGCGGTGCTGGCCGGGATCAGCGAGGAGGAGCGCGCGACGCTGCGCGACCTGCTGCGGCGGGCGCTGCAGGGCGTCCCGGTCGAACCCTAGGGCCGAGCTTGTCGAAGTTGGGGAAGCGCGAGTAGAAGTCGGTCCCGACCCAGTCGACGTACCTGCCGCCGGGCCAGTACTCGCGTGGCGCGTTGGCGGCGATCGCCGACGAGCCCTCGGTCTGCGGGACCCACAGCAAGGCGACCTGCGGGCGCGGGAGATCCGCGCCGTCGCCCTGGACCGGCGGGAGGTGCAGTGCGCGCAGCTTCGCGTCGATCGCGGCGACCGGGCCGCCGCGGAGGATCAGCGCCGAGCGCCGCCAGGCGTTGCGGAAGGCCCGGGTGGAGTGAGCCGGGCCGCGTGAGCGGCCGTTGCGGTCGAAGGCGCTGTAGCCGTTGTTGGCCTGGTTCATCTCGGCCAGCAGGCGCACGTAGACCGGCTCCCCGGCCTCGGCGATGCGGCGGTTGAGCGAGAGCAGGTAGCGGTCGCCCTCGCCGCGCGCGATGCCGAGCGGGGTGATCAGTTCGCGCGTGCCGTAGCCGTCCTGCGTCGAGACGTGGAGCATCAGCCGCGCGCCGACCGCGTGGGCGGCGCGGAAGGCGTACTCGTTCTGGCCGTACCACTTCGTGAAGACCCCGAAGACGGCGACGTGGCTTCCGACCTGTCCAGTGAACGGGTTGGCCGAGGTGGAGCCGGACAGCCCGGTGTAGACCTTGCCCGGCGGCGGCGCGAAGGTGGCCGCCCGCGCGGGCGCGGCCGAGAGCGCAAGGACCGCGAGGAGGACGAGAACGAAACGGCGCATCCGATCGTCATCGGCAACCGCCACGTCTGAGGCGAGCCAATGGAGGCCGCGCGGACGATCGGGTAGCGCGGGCGACCGCGGGGGCACCGACCACCTCCGGATCGCCGAGCGGCTGGTGGCCGCGGGCGCGCAGGTGGAGCCGGAGAAGATCGACGCCGCCGCGCCAGAGCCGGCGGCGTGGCTGGCTCAGCGGGTCTAGAGCTCGCGGGCGGCGGCGGGGTCCGCCCCCGCCTCGGCGGTGTTTGGAGCGTCCGACTCCCACGCGGCCGGCTGCCCGAGCCCGGCGCTCTTGAGCACTTTCAGCGAGAGCAGCGCGCACTTCAGGCGCGTCGCCGAGATGTCGATCCCGAGCAACTCGAGGATGAAGCGCTTGTCGAGGCGCACGAGCTCTTCGATCGGCATCCCGATCACCTCGTCGGAGGCCATCGACGCGCTTGCCTGCGAGATCGCGCAGCCGTGGCCGGAGAAGCGGACCTCCTCCACGCGGTTCTCCCCGCTGAGCTTGAGCTGGACCTTCAGCTCGTCGCCGCAGAGCGGGTTGAAGTCCTCGAACTCGAGGTCGGGATCGGTCAGCTCGGGGGTGGGCGGGCTCCAGTTGTGCGGCTGCTTGTAGTGATCCAGGATGTTCTCGCGATAGAGGTCGTCCATCAGCCGAACACCACCCGGACCGAGCCGAGCGCGTCGATCAGGCGGTCGACGTCGTCACGCGTGGAGTGGACCGCGAAGCTTGCGCGCGATGTCGCGGCGACGCCGAGGCGGCGCATCAGCGGCTGCGTGCAGTGGTGGCCGGCGCGGATGCAGACGCCCTCGCGGCCGAGGATCTCGGAGACGTCGTGCGGGTGCACGCCGTCGAGATTGAACGCGACGACGCTGCCGCGGTGGTCCACGTCGACGGGGCCGTAGAGCGTGACGCCCTCCACCTCGCGCAGGCGCTCCAGCGCGTAGGCCGCGATCTCGCAACCGTGCGCGCGCACCTCGTCCATCCCGATCTCCGACAGGAAGTCGACGGCGGCGCCGAGGCCGATCGCCTCGGCGATGGCCGAGGTCCCCGCCTCGAAGCGCGCGGGCGGCTCGGCGTAGGTGGACTCCTGGTCGCCGACGCGCGTGATCATGTGCCCGCCGCCGAGCCACGGCGGCATCGCCTCGAGCAGCTCGCGGCGCCCGTGCAGGACGCCGACGCCGGTCGGGCCGTAGGCCTTGTGACCGGTCCAGGCGTAGAAGTCGGCACCCAGCGCGGCGACGTCGACCGGCAGGTGCGGCACGGCCTGCGCGCCGTCGACCACGACGACCGCGCCGGCTGCGTGCGCGCGGCGCGCGATCTCCTCGATCGGGTTGACCGTCGAGAGGACGTTGGAGACGTGCGCGACGGCGAGCAGCTTCGGCCCGCGCGCGAGCACCTCGTCCAGCGAGTCGAGGTCGAGGAGCCCGTCGTCGGTGATCGCGACGTAGGCGAGCGTCGCCCCGCGCTCCTGGGCGAGCATCTGCCACGGCACCAGGTTGGAGTGGTGCTCCATCTGCGTGACGGCGATGAGGTCGCCCGCGCCCACGTTGACGCGGCCCCACGACCACGCGACGAGGTTGATCGCCTCGGTCGCGTTGCGGGTGAAGACCGTCTCGCCGGCGCTCGAGCCGGTGAAGGCGGCGATGCGGGTGCGCGCGCCCTCGAACATCTCCGTCGCCTCGGCGGCGAGCGCGTAGGTCGAGCGGTGCACCGTCGCGCGCGCCTCGAGGTAGTAGCGGTCCATCGCCTCGATCACGGCGCGCGGCGTCTGCGACGTCGCGGCGGAATCGAGGTAGGCGACGCCCTCGCGCTCGAGGACGGGGAACTCGCCGGACGTAGGTACGACCAGGGTCATGCCGAGGCGGCGACCTCGTCGCGGATCCAGCCGTAGCCGTGCTTCTCGAGCTCGGTGACCAGTTCCGGGCCGCCCTGCTTGACGATCCGCCCGTCGAACATGATGTGGACGAACTGCGGGATGACCATGTGCAGGATGCGCTGGTAGTGGGTGATGATCAGCACGCCCATGTCGCTGCCCTGGGCGATCGTGTTGACGCCGGTGGCGACGGTGTTGAGCGCGTCGATGTCGAGCCCGGAGTCGGTCTCGTCGAGCACGGCCAGCTTGGGCTTCTGGAGCGCCATCTGGAGGATCTCCATGCGCTTCTTCTCGCCGCCGGAGAAGCCGTCGTTGATGTAGCGGCTCGAGAACTCCTTCGGGACGTTCGTGAGCTCCATCGCGGCCTCGACCGTCTGGCGGAACTCCTTCAGCGGGATCGGCTGCTCGCCGCGGGCGGCGCGGTGCGCGTTGATGACCATGCGCAGGTACTTCGTGGTCGTCACGCCCGGGATCGCGACGGGGTACTGGAACGCCATGAACAACCCGGCGACCGCGCGCACGTCGGGATCGGCCTCCGTGATGTCCTCGCCGTCGAAGAGGATCTGGCCCTCGGTCACGTCGAGGTTCGGGTGGCCCATGATCGCGTTGGCCAGGGTCGACTTGCCGGAGCCATTGGGCCCCATGAGGGCGTGGAACTCGCCCGAGCGGACGTGCAGGTCCACGCCGCGCAGGATGGACTTCTCCCCTGCGCTCACGTGCAGGTTGCGGATCTCGAGGTCAGCCATGGTCTCCCTAAGTCAGCGAAAGCGGTCGGTCGGACTGGGCGAACTCGACGAGCTCGGCCAGCGTGGTGCGCTGCAGGGAGCGGATGACCCCCATCTGCACGCGCGTCCACATCAGCTTGGTGGCGCAGTGGGTCTCGTCGGTGCCGTGCGAGCAGGACACGCGCGACCCCTCCTTGCCCTCCGTGAAGCACTCCATCGGGGCGATCGCGCCTTCCAGCGCGAGCACCACCTGATCCATCGTGATGTCCTCCGCGGGGCGGGCGAGCACGTAGCCGCCGTGGGCCCCGCGCGTGGCCGCGACGAGGTCGGCCTTCTTGAGCAGCGCGGCGATGCGCTCGAGGTAGGCGAGCGGCAGGTTCTCCTCCGCCGCGACCGCCTTGAGCGACACCGGGCCGGACCGGCCGATCAGCCCCAGCTGGATCAGCAGCCGGACCCCGTACTCCGCCTTGGTCGTGAAGATCATCGGGCGCTAATCCTACCAGCGCGGTCGGAGTTGCCTTCAGGCCGAGGCCCGGTCTCCGCCCGCCTCCTTCGCGCGGTACAGCGCCGCATCGGCGGCCTCGGCCAGCGCCTCCGGGTCCTCCCCCGCGTCGGCCGCGACGCCGACACTCGCGGTCACGCGGAGGTCGGGGTCGACCTCGGGCCAGCGCTCCGCCCGGATCGACTGCGCGATCCGCTCGGCCCGATCCCGGGCGACCGGCTCCGTGGCCCCTTCGAGCACGACGAGGAACTCGTCGCCGCCGACCCGGACCGCGAGATCGGTGGTGCGGACGTGCCCGGCGAGGATGCCGCCGACGCTGTGCAGGACGTCGTCGCCACACGGGTGGCCGTGCACGTCGTTGACGAGCTTGAAGCGGTCGAGGTCGACGGTCAGCATCGCCAGCGGGCGCCGCGTGCCGAGCTCCCGGCGGGCCGCCAGGTAGCGCGCGTAGCCACGGCGGTTGGCCAGCCCGGTCAGCTCGTCGATCAGCGCGTCGCGCACCAGCGCGTCGCGGTCGGCCCGCATGCGCTCGGCCTGCAGCCGCGTGCGGACGGAGCCGAGCAGCGTCAGCCGGTCATGCCAGCGCAGGCGGGCGACGTGCTCGGCGTAGTCCAGCGCGGCCCGCCGGCCGGAGGGGTCCGCCGCCGCCTCCGCCTCGGCGGCGATCCGCAGCGCCAGGAGGTGGCCCGAGGTGGCGTTGCCGCCGGTGAAGCTCTCGAGCGCCACGGCGGCCTCGCGCGCCGCGTCGGCGGGCCGGCCCTGGTCGAGCGCCGGCAGGGCCGCCGAGAGGCCGACGAAGCCGGTGAAGTACGGCTCGCCGCCGGCCTGCAGCCGCGTCAGCAGCTCCGCCCGCGCGGCCGGGCCCCAGTGCCGCCCGGTCCCCGTGAGTGCCCCCAGGACCAGGCCCATCGACCGGCCGTAGGCGCGCCACAGCTCCGGCATCGGGACCTCGTCCAGCCGGCGCGCGGCCTCGAGCCCGCGCTCGGCCCGCTCGCGCGACGCCTCGACCTCGCCGAGCTCGCGAAGGGCGCTCGCCCACTCGAGCTCGATCTCGACGAGGTTGTGCAGGACGACGGGCTCGAGCATCGGCACCTCGCACTCGGGCAGGAGCGCGGCCGCCCGGTCCAGCACCTCCTCGCACAGCTCCCAGAGCCGGCGGCGCTGGTAGACGAGCGCGCACTGGACGAGCGCGGTGACGAGCTCCATCGCCGGGCCGTCGATCCCGTCGAGCAGCGTCACCGCGCGGGCCATCGCGTCGTCGCTCGCGTCGATGCGGTCGACGGCCAGCAGGGCGGAGGCGTGGAACGCCAGCGCCGTCGCCCCCATCGCGGGCGTCCCGTCGAGCTTGCAGCGCTCGAGCAGGCGCTCGCCGGCCGGGCCCGAGTGCTCGTTGCCGGCCATCGCCGCACGCACCGCCCCCGCGTAGAGCAGCACGTGCACCACCTCGGGCCAGTCCTGCGCATCGGCGAGCCCGACCCGGCGCTCGAGCTCCTCGGGCGACGGCGCGT
The DNA here is from genome assembly GCA_039934455.1 of Solirubrobacteraceae bacterium. Taxonomy (GTDB): domain Bacteria; phylum Actinomycetota; class Thermoleophilia; order Solirubrobacterales; family Solirubrobacteraceae; genus DASQFQ01. The sequence continues at coordinate 17,353 of JBDTMF010000034.1, read as the reverse complement.
CCTCCGTCTGCACCGCCTCGATCAGGCGGAAGGCCTCCAGCCGTGCCTCGACGCGCGCTGGCTCGGCATCCATGGGTGAGTTGTAGCGGTATTGCGCCGCCCCGGTCCGGCGGCGCCCCGCGGGGGGCGCCGCCGGATCGGCCCATCACTCGTACGAGCACGGAGTCGCGATCCCGGGCCAGTCCGGGTAGCGTCAGGCGGGCTTGCTCGCCGCGATCATCGACATCCCTCCGAATCTCGGCTACGCCGCGGTCTTCGCCCTGATCGCGGTCGAGACGATGGGCATCCCGGTGCCGGGCGAGACCGCGCTGATCGCCGCCGCGCTGCTCGCCCACGACGGGCAGCTCGAGATCGTGCCGCTCGTCATCGTCGCCTCCGCCGCGGCGATCCTCGGCGACAACGTCGGCTTCGCGATCGGGCGCCACGGCGGCCGCAAGCTGTTCGAGCGCCCGGGCCCGTTCCACGAGCATCGGCTGAAGGTGCTCGAGCAGGGCGAGCCGTTCTTCGCCAAGCATGGGCCGAAGGCGGTGTTCCTCGGCCGCTGGGTGGCCGGCCTGCGGATCGCCTCGGCGTGGCTGGCGGGAATGAACAAGATGAGCTGGCCGACGTTCCTGTTCTGGAACGCGCTCGGCGGCATCGTGTGGGCGAGCGCGACCGGGTTCGCGGTCTACGCGCTCGGCGACGTGGCCGAAAGGATCTTCAAGGTCGCCGGCCCGGCCGCGGCGGGAGTGGCGGTAGTGGCGGTGATCGTCTTCGTCGTCTGGCGGCGGCGGCGCTCGCGCCGCAAGCCGTCCGGTGCCGGCTCGTGAAGCGCGTCCTGCTCGCGCTGCTCGGCCTCGGCCTGTTCCCGGCCTCCGCGGCCGCGGGCCCGGTCGTCGCGGTCAAGGGCGCGGCCGGCCCCGGGCCGGCGCGCTACGGGAGCGTGAGCTACGAGCGCTTCGGTCCCGCCTCGGCCAAGCGCGTGCTGATCCTCGTGCCCGGGACCCAGGGCGGCGCCGGCGACTTCTCGCTCGTCGGCCCGGAGATCGCCCGCCGCGTCAAGGGCCTGCAGGTGTGGGCGTACGACCGCCGCTCGCAGGCGTTGGAGGACCACACGGGCTTCGCCACCGGCGACCCGGACCGGGCCTTCGGCTACTACCTGCGCGGCGAGCCGGTCGGCGGGAGGACGTTCGCGCCCGTCGACGGCGCCTCGGTGCCCTACGTGCGCGACTGGGGGCTGAAGCTCGCGCTCGAGGACCTCCGTCAGGTGGTCAGGCGCGCGCGCCGCGGCGGCCGCCGGGTGATCCTCGGCGGGCACTCGCTCGGCGCGTCGATGGCGGTCGCCTACGCGGCGTGGGACTTCGGCGGCCGCGCCGGCCACCGCGACCTCTCCGGCCTCGTGCTGATCGACGGCGGCCTGCTCGGCAGCTTCACGTCACCGCAGCTCGCGGGCGTGCGGCAGCGCCTCGCGGCGCTGCAGACCGCCGACCCGTTCCTCGACCTGCTCGGCGTGCAGGTGCCGTGGGCGGCGGGTGTGCTGAGCGCCACGGCCGGGATGTACGCACGGCTGCGCCCGGACGCGCGCGCGACGCTCACCGACTTCCCGCTGCTGCCGGCGTCGCTGCGCCCGCCGGTCCCGGTCACGAACGAGGCGGGCCTCGGCTACGCGTTCGACCACACCACCTCGCCCGCCGCGCTCGCGCTGATCCAGGTGCGCGCCGGGCGCCTCGCGACGACCGGCGACCCGCGGCCGTGGCAGGACGGCGAGGTCTCCCCCATCCAGCGCGTCGCGCGGCTGTTCGGGCGTTCGCCCGTGGACGCGACCGAGTGGTACTTCCCGACCCGGCTGAGCCTCGACGTCGACGGCGCGAGCGGGCTCGCGCGCAACGCGGTCACGAAGCTGCTGGGGTTGCGCGAGTTCCACCGCCGCTCGATCGACCTGCCGCTCTACGCGCTCCAGACCGACCTCACCGGCGGGCGCGTGCTGCGCGGCGCGCGGCGGCTGATCGCGTCGTCGAGGATCCCGGCCCGGCGCGCGAAGCTCGTCGACGCCTCACGCACCAACAGCCACCTCGACCCGCTGACGTCGGCGCCGGCGCGCAGCACGTTCCTGAAGACCGTCATCCCGTTCCTGCGGCGCACACGATGACGCTGCTGATCGGCGGCGAGCTGGTGGAGGGCGCGGGACGCGCGCTCGAGGTCGAGGAGCCCGCGCGCGGCGAGGTCTTCGCCACCGTCGCGCTGCCGTCAGAGGAGCAGGTCGACCCGGCGATCGGCGCCGCCCGCGCGGCCGCGCGGGGCTGGGCCGCGATGCCGTCCGGCGAGCGGGCGGAGCGGCTGCACGAGGTCGCGACGCGGATCCGCGCGAAGACGTCGGTGTGGTTCAACGACCCGCTGCCCGACAATGACGCGGGCCCGTTCGGCGGCTTCAAGCAGTCGGGGCTCGGCCGCGAGCTCGGCCAGGAGGGTCTCGAGGCGTTCCAGGAGACCAAGCACGTCCACATCGAGTCCGAGCTCGAGCGCAAGGACTGGTGGTACCCCTATGGCTGAGCGGCAGCGGGCCACGTCGGACTCCCCGTTCGAGGGCCCGATCGGCTTCTCGCGCGCGATCCGGGTCGACGACCGCGTGCTCGTCTCGGGGACCGGGCCGGTGTGGCCCGACGGCTCCTGCGACCCCGACGTCTTCGCCCAGACGATGCGCTGCTTCAAGATCGCCGGCGCCGCGCTCACCGACCTCGGCGCGTCGCTGCGCGACGTCGTGCGGACGCGCATGTACCTGCTCGACGCGGACGACTGGGAGGCGGTGGGCCGCGCGCACAACGCCTACTTCGAGGCGGTGCGGCCGGCGGCGACGATGGTCGTCGTCGCGGGGCTGCTCGACCCGCGCTGGCGCGTCGAGGTCGAGGTCGAGGCGGTCGCTCAGCCCAGGCCGTAGCGGGCGAACAGGTAGTCGCCCGACTCGTGCAGCGACAGCAACGAGAGATCGACCGGCGGGTCGCGCGCGTCGCCGCTCAGGATCGTCAGCGGGTCGCGCCCGCCCGCGAGCTTCGGCGCGATCACGAGATGCAGCTCGTCGACGAGGCCGGACGGCACCAGCGTCGCGTTGAGCCCCGGGCCACCCTCGCAGTCGATCGACTCGACGCCGTGCTGCTCGCGCAGCCGCCGCAGCGCGACGGACAGGTCGGCCTCGCGGAGGTAGCCGACGGCGGCGGCGCAGGGCGGCAGCTCGCGGTCGGGCGACGGCGTGACGATCACGACGCGGTTGCCCTCGGCGGCGAGCAGCCCCCGGTCGACCGGCAGCTCGACCGAGCGCGAGACCACGACGGCGAGCTGCGCCATCGGCCCGTAGCCCTCCACCCGCAGCGTCTCCGCGCCCACCATCACCGCGTCGACGCGCTCGCGCAGGGCGTGGAAGAGCTCGTAGTCGGCACGGTTCGCGATCGGCGCCGCGCGCCCCTCGATCGTCGCGCGGCCGTCGACGGTGGCGATCATGTTCACGAGCACGAACGGCCGGCCGGCGGGCGGCTCGGCGGGCACCGCCGCAGCGAGGTCGGCGGCGCTGAAGCGCTCCTCGAGCGGGCCCGGGAGCAGGCGGCGAAAGACCTCCATCTAGTCGAGGTCGCCGACCGGCGAGTTGAACGTCGCCTCCGTGTCCATCGCCCGGACCGTAGCGGTCAGCGCCGAACAGCCGGCAACAGCACGTGGAACACCGCGTGCCCGCCGGGAACCAGCTCGTGCGGCACGTCCTCCAGGCGCGCCACGAGCGTCCCCAGCGCCGCGGCCGCGTCCGCGCTCATCGCGCCGTCCGCCCGCGAGAGGCTGTAGTGACGGACGGTGGTGCCGTCGCGGACGAGCGTGCCCGCCGAGATCGAGACCCCGAGTGAGGTGGTGTGCACGCGCGATCGGCCGGTACCGCGTCGAGCTCCCGCACGAGGACCGCGACCTCGTGGAGGTGCGGGGCCTGGAGCTCGCGCCGTGGGCGTGCGAAGGCGGCCGCGGCGGCGAGTGCCGCGAACGCGGCCACGTGCCACCACGCGAGCGGGAGCACCCCGGCCAGCTCGAGCGACACCCACGCGCCGACGATGGCGAGGATCGTCCACTGCACGTTCGAGACGCCGCGCAGGAAGGGCCGCGTGTGATCGCCGCGATGGTACTCGAGCCCGAAGCGCACCACGCCGTAGCCGACGACGTAGACGCCGGCCGCCGAGCCTGCCGCTGCGTCGCCGAGGATCAGGGCCGAGCCGGCCGCCACGAGCGCCAGCACGGCGGCGAACTCCACGAGCTGCAGCGGGAACAGGCGGACGTAGGCGAGCTCGCGGGCGAACCCGCGCTGGACGTGCGCGTCGCGGTAGCGGACGCCCCAGCGCGCCGGCTTGCCGTGGCAGCATCCCGCCATCAGGCAGCCGAGCCACCCGATCGCGAGCACCGTGCTCTGGCCCATGAGCACGATGTCGAGCGACGCGAGCACCGGCTCGCCGGCCAGCCACAGCGCACCCGGGCGATCACCAGCAGCCCCAGCTGGTGGTGCAGGTATCGGTGCGAGTCGCCGCCGGTGAGCACCTTGGTCAGGAGCGTCACGGCGTAGGACGCCGCGAGCGAGACCGCGACCAGCACGACCGCGTTCCCGGCGGACCGGCCCTGGTGGTGGGCGAGCACGAACACGAGCGCCACGCCGGCTGCGAACCCGAGTACCCCGAACACGCCGTACGCGGGCCAGCTCCGCCCGCCGAGCCGCACGCTCGGCGCGACGCGCGCGTCGAGCCAGCCGCTCAGGCGCTCACTTGACCTTGAGCTTGACGTCCTAGCCGTCCGGCTCGACCCGCGCACAGGCGTAGCCGAAGTTCGTGCCGTCGCCGGCCCTCACCATGATCCACTTGCCGATGCCCGCGGACGAGCTCGTCGACGGGAGCTTGAACTTGAACTTCCCGTTGCGGACGCGGACCCGGAAGTTGAGATCGATGGCATTGGTGATCTGGCAGTTGTCGCCCTCCTCCGTGTAGAGGAGCTCGGCGATGCCGTTCTCGACACCCTCGACCGCTGCCCGAGATCTCCGGCGGCCCGCCCTGGACCGGCCGGGTCGCCGAGTCGATCGCGACCTTGATCTGGCCGGACTCGGTGTCCCCCGCCCGCTCGTTCACGCTCTCGATCTTCTGCGGGCAGCGCGAGAGCTGCACGCCGGACTTGAGCGCCGGCATCGCGTTCTGCTTCACGTTTCCCCACAGCGCGGAGAGGGCCTTGAGTGCCGAGCGGTCCGCGTCGCGCTCGAGCGCGCCGCCCGCCGCGGCGCCGAGCGACTTCGCCTGGACCGTCTCCTCCGCCCCGCGCTGCTGCGCGACATGGGCCAGCTCGTGGGCCAGCAGGGCGTCACCCGCCACGGTGCCGGGCGCCCCCGCCTGCTCGCCGAGCACGATCTCGTTGCCGACTGCGAAGGCGGCTGCGTCCTCGCCGCGGGCGAGCGCCGCGCTCTCCGGGCCGCTGTGGACCCGCACGTCGGCGAAGCTGGTCTGGAACGCGCTCTCCATCCGCCCGCGCGTGGCGGGATCGAGCGGCTTGCCGGGGCCGAGCCGCGTCACCGCCTGGTTGCCGGCCGTCCGCTGCAGGGTGCGGATGGAGGGCGCGTCGAGCGCCTCGGCCGACGCGATCTGCTCCGTCAGGTGCTTGACCTCATCGGGCCTCGCGGGGCCCTGGGCCTCGTCCTCGCGCTGCCGTCTGCGGTCTCGCTTACGCGTCACCTCGACGCGACTCCAACCCGCCAGGCGCGTCGGCGCCAGGTCCGGTTTCAGCGCTCGCGCTCGGCGAGCCGCACCGTTGCGCAACGTTCCATTCGAGAAGACCCACTAGGTCCAGTTCCATCGCTCGAGCACGCGGCGCTCGCGCTCGAAGCCGAGCACGCAGATCGCCGCGGTGGCGAGCACGAGCTTGCCACCGCCCTCGGGCCCGAGCCCGATCCAGCGCGCCCCGAGCGTCCGCAGCAGGTGCGAGTGAGCGAACAGGAGCGTGTCCCCTTCGGCGGCGAACGCCCGCTCGATGACGCGGTCGGCGCGCGCGCCGACCTGGGCCAGCGTCTCGCCGTTGACCATCTCGTCGCGCCAGACGTCCCAGCCCGGGATCGTCTTGCGAACCTCCTTGGTGGTGAGCCCTTCGTAGTCGCCGTAGGCGCGCTCGCGCAGGTCGTCGTCGAGCTCGGCGCGCTCGCCGTAGCCGGCCAGCTCGGCCGTCCGGCGCGCGCGCTGCAGCGGCGAGCTGAGCACCAGTGCGAACTCGCGACCCTCCAGCCGCTCGATGATCGAGCGCGCCTGCGCCTCGCCCGCCTCGGTGAGCGGGATGTCGGTGTTGCCCGTGTGCCGCCCGGAGAGGGCCCACTCGGTCTCGCCGTGGCGGACGATGACGACCTGGTTCATAGCTTCCTCCGGTAGCGGCGCATCGCGGGACGGGCGAAGTCGCCGTGCGTCTGGGTGCGCAGGCGCGCGACGCGCTCGTGGTGGTAGGGGCTCGACAGGCTCTCGGCGTGGCCGATGACGTCGCGCCGACGGATCCCGTAGCGCGCCTGCAGCCAGCGTGTGAGGCGCAGCGAGGCCCGCAGCTGCGCCGGCCGGCCGAGGATCTCCGCGTCGCTGAAGCCGACGTGCTCGATCCCGATGGCGACGTCGTTGAGCCCGACGGTGTGGCGGCACATGAGCCGCAATGACACCAGTTGGTAGATCGTGCCGTCGCGGTCGACGATGAAATGGGCGCACACGCCGGGCCGCTCGTGCAGCTCGACGTCGGGCGCGTTGGCGGCGAACGTGTTGAAGGCGGAGCTGAGGGTGCTCGACGCCGTGAAGTGCTCGACGATCACCTTCGGGTCGCGCAGCGCGGCCGTGTCGAGGCCGTAGTGGCGGCGCGCGTACGCGCGCATCTGGGCGCGCCGGAGGGCGCCGAACGGGATGCGGCGCCCGACGATGTGGGGGCGCACCGCGGCGGCGGCGCGGGCGGGGGCGGGGGCGACCTGGCTGCGCCCGGCGGCCAGCACCGCGGCGGCGTGGCGGCGCGCCGCGGCCGGAGAGAGCGGGCCGGCGGACAGCTCGACCACGAACGCGCTGGTGCTCGCGAAGGTGGCGTTCTGCCAGCTCGTCGCGGTGCCGCTCAGCGGCGCGAGCGTGCGCGCCGGGAGCCCCACGCGGTCGGCGTAATCGCGCACGAGCGCCTTGTCCGAGCCCCGGGTGACGTCGACCATCCGCAGGTGCTGGTGGTAGTAGATGGTCACGTCGGGCCGGATCCTGTCCACCAGCCGCCGCACCGCCTGCGTCTCCGGCTCGGAGAACGCCCGCCGGCCCGGGAAGTAGGTGTCGAACGCCCGGCCCCCGCCCCGCCAGCGGCGCCCGAAGTTGCGATTGAGGTCGACGCCGCGCGCGTTCTGGCGCGTGCCGCGCCGGACGCCGTCCGGGTTGACCGAGCTCACCAGCCACAGCTCCACCCCCGCGGGCGGGCGGGCCCGCCGGAGCTGCCGCAGCACCGCGCGACCGGCGGTCTCGTTGCCGTGGATCGAGCCGACCACGAGCACCTTGACCGGCCCCTCCCCCACGCGAGTGGCGGTCAGCGGGCGGTGCTCGGCGGAGTGGCCGAACAGCAGGACGGTCGCGGCGAGCAGGGCGTGCACCCGCGGCACGGTAGCGTCCGCCCGGCATGGATTCCGTGGTCATCGTCGGAGCGGGCACCTTCGGCGCCTCGCTGGCCTGGTGGCTCGCGCGCGAGGGCGCGCAGGTGACGCTCGTGGACCAGTTCGAGCCCGGCGACCGCCGCGCGACCTCCGGCGGCGAGACGCGCCTGATCCGCTGCGGCCACGGCGGGGACGCCGGCTACACGGAGTCCGCACGGCGCGCCCGCACGCTGTGGCGGGAGCTCGAGGCGGAGTCCGGCGCCGACCTCCTGATCGAGTGCGGGCTCGCGTGGTTCGCGCGCCGCCTCGACGGCTGGGAGTCGGCCTCCGAGCGGACGATGCGAGCACAGGGCATCCCGGTCGAGCGGCTGAGCGTCGAGGCCGGCGGCCGCCTGTTCCCGAGCTTCCGCGGCGAGGACCTCGAGTTCGTGCTCTTCGAGCCCGAGGCCGGGGTGCTGCGCGCCCAGCGCGCCATCCGCGCGCTGGCCGCGCAGGCCGCCGCACACGGCGCACGCGTGGTCCGCGGCCGCGCGACGCCGGACGGCGAGGCGGTCGCGGTGGACGGCGAGCGGCTCGAGGCGGACGCAGTGGTGTGGGCGTGCGGCGGCTGGCTGACCGAGCTCTTCCCGGACCACGTCAACCTCACCACCACGCGCCAGGATCTCTTCTTCCTCGAGGGCGAGCCGGCCTGGACGCGCGCGCCCGGCTGGGTCGACTACGACGGCGCGGTCTACGGGACCGGGGACCTCGACGGCATCGGCGTCAAGTGCGCGCCCGACTTCGAGGGCCCGCCGCTCGCCCCCGACGCCGAGCTGCCGATGGCCGACCCCGCCAACGAGCGGTGGATCCGCGACTACTGCGAGCTCCGCTTCCCCGCGCTCGCCACGGCGCCGGTGCGGTTCTCGACCACCTGCCGCTACGAGCTCTCCCCCGACTCGCACTTCATCGCCGCCCCCCTCCCGGACCAGCCGACGGTGTGGCTGCTCGGCGGCGGCTCCGGCCACGGCTTCAAGCACGGCCCGGCGATGGCCGAGCGGATGGCCGCCGCCCTGCGCGGGCGCGAGCCGATGCCCGAGCGCTTCCGGCTGGGCGAGCGCGCGGTCGGGCAGTCGATGCGCACCTCGGGTTCGGGGCGCTGAGCGGAGGGGTACATTCCGGTGCGATGCGCGCCGGTCTCCTCGCCCTCGTCCTCGTCCTGCTCGCGGCGGCTCCCGCCGGAGCCCAGCAGAACCCGATCTTCCAGTCGCCCGGCATCCCGCCGCCCGGCGCCAACGACCCCGCCTGCAAGCCGGCGGCAGCGCACCCCTATCCCGTGATCCTCGTGCACGGCACCTTCGGCGACATGACCGTGTCGTGGAACTCGATCGCGCCCGCGCTCGCGTCGCGCGGCTTCTGCGTCTGGGCGCTCGACTACGGCAACCGCGGCACCGGCCCGATCGACCGCTCCGCCGATCAGCTCGTCGCGTTCGTCGACCAGGTCCGCGCGCGCACCGGCGCCGCCAAGGTCTCGCTCGTCGGCCACTCCCAGGGCGGGATGCTGGCGCGCTACGTCGCCGTGCGCCGCGACCGGCTCAACGTCGTCGACGACATCATCGGCCTCGCGCCCTCGAGCCACGGCACCACGAACCCGCTCGCCGGCCCGGCCGGCGGCTTCGGCTGCACCGCGTGCGCCGAGCAGCAGGCCGGCTCGGCGTTCATGCGCAAGGTCAACCAACCGCCGCCCGAGGCGCCCGGACCGGCCTGGTACACGGTCGTCACCACCACCCACGACGAGGTCGTCACGCCGTACCGCACGCAGGCGCTGGCGGGCGACCGCGCCACCAACGTGATCCTGCAGGACAGATGCCCGGCCGATCCGACCGAGCACGTCGGGATCATCTACGACCCGGTCGCGATCCAGTGGACGGTCAACGCGCTCGAGCGCCCGGGCGCGGCCAACCCGCGCTTCGTGCCCGACTGCACCGGCAGGAGCTACGGCCGCGACCCCGACGCCCCCGCCGGCGCCTCCCAGGGCGCCCCGCCCGCCGCCGGCACCCCCCTGAGCGTCTCGCTCGGCCGCACGGCGCCGGCGATCAAGCGCCGCCGCGCCGGGATCCGCCTCAGCTGCCACGGCCCCTCCGGCGCGGTCTGCATCGGCCGGCTCGAGCTGCGCCGCACCCGCCCCGGCCGCCGCTACGGGGCCAAGGACTTCCGCCTCCGCACCGGCAGCACGAGCACCGTGCGCGTCACGCTCAGCCGCAGCGGCACCCGCAGCCTCGCGCGCCGCCACCGCCTCAACGTCCGCGCCCGCGCGCTGCTGCCCCGCCCCGGCGGCGGCATCGCGGTGACGTCGCACCGTTACCGGTTGCGCTGAGCGCTCCCGCCCGCAAGGATCGGGCCATGTACGACTACGTGATCGTCGGCGCCGGCTCAGCCGGCTGCGTGCTCGCCAACCGCCTGTCCGAGGATCCGGACGTGTCCGTCTGCCTCGTCGAGGCCGGGCCTCCGGACACCGAGGAGGGCCTCCACATCCCGGTGGCGTTCTCCCAGCTCTACAAGACGCCCTTCGACTGGGACTTCGCGACCGAGCCCGAGCCCGCGCTCGACGACCGCAGCGTGTATCTCCCGCGCGGCCGCGTGCTCGGCGGCTCCTCGTCGCTCAACGCGATGATCTATATCCGCGGCAACCGCCGCGACTACGACGAGTGGCGCGACCTCGGCAACGCCGGCTGGGGCTGGGACGACGTCCTCCCCTACTTCCTGCGCGCGGAGGACAACGAGCGCGGCGCCTCCGAGCACCACGGCGCCGGCGGCCCGCTCTCGGTGTCGGACTCGCACTCGATGCACCCGCTCGCGGACGCGTTCGTCGAGGCGGGCGCGCTGGCCGGGATCGACGTTCGCGACGACTTCAACACCGGCGAGCAGGACGGCGTCGGGCGCTACCAGGTGACGCAGCGCAACGGCATGCGCTGCTCGACCGCGGTCGCCTACCTGCACCCGGTCCTGGCGCGGCCCAACGTCACGCTCGTGCCGATGGCGCTCGTCACGCGCGTGCTGTTCGACGGCTCGCGCGCGTCCGGCGTCGAGGCCGTGGTGGAGGGCAAGCCGGTCGCGCTCGAGGCCGACCACGAGGTGATCCTGTGCGCGGGCGCCTACCAGTCGCCGCAGCTGCTGATGCTCTCGGGCATCGGCCCGGCCGATGCCCTCGGACCGCTCGGCATCGACGTGCGCCTCGACCAGCCCGCGGTCGGCGGCAACCTCCAGGACCACCTGAACGCGGGCATCATCCTCTTCACCGACGACCCGACCACGCTCGAGACGGCCGAGACGGAGGAGAACGTCGCGCTGCTGCAATCGCAAGGCCGCGGGCCGCTGACCTCCAACATCGCCGAGGCGGGCGGCTTCTGGCGCTCGCGCGACGGGCTCATTGCGCCCGACGTGCAGTTCCACTTCGCGCCCGTGATGTTCGCCGAGGAGGGCCTGATGGAGCCGTTCGACCACGCCTACTCCTACGGCGCGTGCGTGGTCAAGCCGAGCTCGCGCGGGCGCGTGTCGCTGCGCTCCGCCGACCCCTCGGACAAGCCGCGCATCCTCACGAACTTCCTCGGCACCGAGGAGGACTGGGCGGTCCAGATCGCCGGCGTGCGCAAGTGCATGGAGATCCGCGAGCAGGCGCCGCTGAAGGCATACGAGCGCGGGCCCTACGAGGTGCCTGCGTCGGACTCCGAGGCGGACATCCGCGCCCACGTGCGGGCGAAGTCGCACCAGCTCTACCACCCGGTCGGCACGTGCGCGATGGGCTCCGTCGTGGACGCCGAGCTGCGCGTGCGCGGCATCGACGGCCTGCGCGTGGTGGACGCCTCGGTGATGCCGACGCTGACGCGCGGCAACACCAACGCGCCGACGATCATGATCGCCGAGCGGGCGTCCGACCTCGTGCGCGGGACGATCCCGGCGCCGGGGGCCGCCGCAACCGCCTAAGGGGTTCGCGAGAAGTCGATCACGGCCCCCGCCACCGCGGCGAGGGGCACGGCGATGAACGCCCCGACGAGGCCGGCGATGACGCCGCCCGCCGCCAGCGCGAGCAGCACGACGACGGGATGGAGCTCCAGCTTGCGCCCGACCAGCACGGGCTGGAGGACGTTGCCGTCGAGCTGCTGGACGCACAGGATCACGACCGCGACGATGATCGCCGCGACGGCGCCCTTCGCGACGAGCACGGCGGCGGCGCCGACGGTGACGGCGCCGACGACGGGGAAGAAGGTCAGCACCGTCAGCGGCATCGCCAGCGGCACGCCGACGACCACGAGCGCGATGCCGATCAGGGTCGCGTCGATCGCCGCCACCAGCGCCACGCCCTGGACGTAGCCCGTGAGCACGTGCCACACCCGCTCGCCCAGCTCCTCGGCGCCGGCGCGACGGCGTGGCCCGAAGAGGCCGACGATCCAGCCCCACAGCTGCCGCCCGTCCTTGACGAAGAAGAACGTCAGCACGAAGGTCAGCAGAAGCGCGGCGAGCACGTTGAGGGCCGCGAGCGCGCCGGTCACGGCGCCGCCGGCGAGCTTCTTGCCACCGCCGCCCTTGAGGCTCTTGACGCCGTTGGCGATCGCCCTGTCCACCTGGGACTGAGAGACCCCGAGCGGCCGCAGCACCTGGCCGGCCTTGCGGCTCCCCTTCTCCACGTTCGAGCCGAGGTCGGACAGGTGGGAGACGAACGGCGGCACGATCAGCGTCAGCAGGATCGCGATCAGCGCGATCGCGCCCACGACCACCAGCAGCGAGGCGGCGCGCTCGTGCATGCCGCGGTCGCGCAGGCTGTGCGCGAGCGGGACGAGCAGCGTCGAGAGCAGCAGCGCGACGACCATCGGCACGACGACGAGCAGCAGCTTGCCCGCGACGTAGCCGACGGCGACGACGGCGACCGCGAGCAGCAGGACGCGCCAGGTGATCGCCGCGGCGACCGCGAGGCCGCACGGGACCCCGGCGGGCGCCGCGTCGACCTCCCGGGGCACGCCGTTGCCGGGTGCCTGCGTCGCCGATCGCGTTCGCGCCATCTTCAGGGGATGCCCGCGCCGGGGCACGGGCAACCCCAGGGCGCCGTACCGCGCAGGATCATGCTCCAAGCGTGCCAGACCGCTTGCGAAGCTCGCAAAGCATTGTACATTCCGCTGCGCACGAGTTTCGCGCCAAACCGTCACTCGCGCACGCTTCCTGAAGGTGAGGACGAACGGCCCTAAATACTGGGGCCGGGCGGACTGCCTCCTCTCGTCAAGAGGAGGTAATGAGTTGTCAGCACGACGCGAAGAGGAGCTGCGACTGCTCCGCGCGTATCACGCCACCGGCGACCCCCGAGCCCGCGAGGCGGCCGTCGGACGGTTCCTGCCGCTCGCGCGCAGCCTCGCCCGCCGCTACAGCGGCGGCAGCGAGCCGCTGGAGGACCTCGAGCAGGTCGCCTGCCTCGCGCTCGTCCGCGCCGTCGACGGGTTCGACCCGACCCGCGGGACCGCCTTCACGTCCTACGCGGTGCCCAGCATCGCCGGGGCGATCAAACGCCACTTCCGCGACAACGGCTGGTCCGTGCGCGTCCCCCGCGACCTGCAGGAGCTCGCGCTGCGGGTCGAGCGGGTCAGCAACGATCTGCTCGCCGAGAGCGGCCACACGCCGACCGCCTCGCAGATCGCCGAGCGCAGCGGCGTCGGCGTCGAGGACGTGCTGGAAGCGCGCGAAGCCTTCCGCGCGCTGCACTCCGACTCGCTCGACCAGCCGCGCGGGGCGCGCGACGACGAGGACACGGGCTCGCTGCTAGACACGCTCGGAGACGCTGACCTCGAGCTCGGCCGCGCCCACGACCGCACCGCGCTGAATTCCGTGCTCGACACGCTCGACGAGCGCGACCGCACGATCATCGGGCTCTACTACCACGACGAGCTGACGCAGACCGAGATCGGGCGCCGCCTGGGCTACTCGCAGATGCACGTCTCACGGCTGCTGCGCCAGGCCGTCGAGCGGCTGCGACTCGCGGCGTCGCAGCACGAGGATCAGGTCACCCGGCAGGTGGCCGCCGCCGCCGCTTAGCGGCGGCGCGCGGTCCTCTTGTAGGTCCGCATCACGATCCGCCGCTTGGCGATGCGCGTGCCCGCCGCCGAGCGCATGTGCGCGACGATCGTGATCCCCACGCGCCCGTGGGCGTGCATCCGGCGCTTGAGTCGCTTGCGCGCCTTGGGCTGCATCTTGAGAAAGATCCGCTGCTCGCGCCCGGGGCGCAGCTTGTGCCACCTGCGCTCGCCCTTGAGCACCTTCTTCTTCTGCAGCGTCTTGCGCTTCCTGGCCTTCTTGCCCTTCTTCTTGAGCGGCGCGGTGTCGGTGCGCGCGGTGAAGCGCACCTCGCAGGCGATCTCGCACATGGCGTACGCCTTGATGCCGCGCGGCTTGAGCACGCGCTGCTTCGGCACGCGCAGGGTCAGCAGCAGCAGGCGGTTGCCGGTGCCGGGCGGGAGGGCCGGCGCGGCGGGCGCGGCCGGCGTCGCCGGCACCGTGGCCGCGGGCGTGGCCGGCACCGGGTCGGGGCCGGTCAGGTTCCACTGCAGCGCGAGCTCGACGCTCGCGCCCTGCAGCGCGTTGTCACCCGTGAAGGCCGTCGCCGGCACGCCGCCGTCCGGGAAGGTGGCCGTGACGCGGTAGGTGCGCGTGGCGCGGCCGTTGAGCGCGCCGAGCGCGAAGATCGACGCTTGGTTGACGACGGACTCGTGCGCGGGCGTGCGGCCGCTGAGGTCTTCGACCTTCAACTTCAGGACGTTGCCGAGGTGGCCGCCGTAGATGCCGGGCCGGTCGCGGCGGCCGGTGATGGCGAGCGTGAGCACGCCGGCCTTGTCGCCCTTGTTGGTCAGCGAGACGATGCCGGCGACCTTGTCGCCGGGCTTGATGCGGTCGGCGTGCAGCAGCGCGACGCCGGGACGGCTCGACGAGAGGGTGACGGGGCCCTCGGCCGCGATGCGGCCGAGCTCGGCGTCACGCGGGACGGCGGAGGCGACCGCGGTCGCGATCGCCAGCAGTGCGGTGACCGCCGCGATCACGACGGAGGGGCGGCGCATCAGGACGTTCCACGCTCAGCGACCAGTTGGCCGCCCTCGCGCCAGAGCTTGCCGAGCATCGTGAACGCGATCAGCAGCGCGGGAAGCGCCAGCAGCAGGAAGCGCGCGTGCGGCGAGCCGAGGAGGATGAACGCCCAGCCGAGGTAAGGGATGGAGAAGCGGAAGCGCGCCTGCGTGGCCTGGTTGAGCTTGAACGGGCGCGGGTCGGCGCTGGCGTTGGCGTCTCCCTGCGTGCGGAAGACCGGGCTGCCCGTCGTCTGGCGCCTGGAGGAGATGAGCCGGTGGGTGACGGCCTTCGTTGCGCCGGGCGGCTGGTAGGTGATCACGTCACCCGCGCGCAGCTCGCGCACGCGCACGAGGTCGTCGAACACGATCGAGCCCCGGTGGATCGTCGGCTCCATCGAGCCGCCCACCAGGACGTAGCGCTGATAGCCCATGAGCCCGGGGGCGAACGTCACCACGAGCGCGGCGAGCGTGAGCAGCAGCAACAGCGCCGCGAGCCCGCGGCCGGTCCTTTGGACCAGACGGCGGGCTCGCGAGCGCACGATCGGAACTGACGACGGCATGACTAGTTGCTGATCGCGTCCCAGTTGTAGTTGACGGTCACGTTGTCGCCCTTGTAGGCGTTGTCGCCGCTGTTCGGGCCGGCGGGCGTGCCACCGTCCGGGAAGGTCACCGTGAACTTGTATCGGTGGGCCTCGCCCGAGGCGTAGGTGCTCAGCGCGACCGCGCCCATGGGACCGAGCTTGCCGCTGTACTTGACCACCGGCGTGCCGGGGGCCGCCGGGTCGCCGAGGTCCTCGATCACCAGGTCGAGCTTCGCGCCCAGCGGGTTGCCGGTGTCGGAGTTCGAGAGGCCGGACTTCGTGAGCGTGAACGTGCCCGGGGCGTCACCGGTGTTGGTGATGTCCACCGTGCCGCTGTCGGACTGGCCGGGGCGCAGGCCCGCGACGGTCAGGATGGCGCCGGGCGCCTTCGAGTTGGTGTGCGTGAGGTTGCCGGCCGTGACGATGTTGCCGGCGTTGGCGGAGGTCGACGTGAAGCTTGCGCCCGAGGCCACGGCCATCATGGCTGCAAGCGAGAGCACGAAGAGCGCGCTGACGAGCTTGAGGGGGGAGTCATGCCAGAGAGCGGTGATGCGCTGCATTTCGGAGGCAGTCCTTTCGAGCGTGTGGGAAGGGGGGACCTGGCCCCCGTATCGGTCACGCGCTCGAAACCTCTTGAATCTCGTACTACGACGTCCGTCCAGACTGGCCGGTCGTACTAGGGGCCTAAAGATTCCCGGCTAGTCGATCAGGCGGCGCTCGACGGCCCAGCGGCTGAGCTCGTGGCGATTGGAGAGCTGCAGCTTGCGCAGCACCGCGGAGACATGCGCCTCCACGGTCTTGGCGGAGATATGGAGCCTCGCCCCGATCTCCTTGTAGAGGTAGCCGCGGGCGATGTGCTGGAGGACCTCGCGCTCGCGCGCGGTGAGCTGGTCGAGCTCGGGGTCGACCGCCGACGGGATCGGCCGGCCGGCGCCGGCGAACGCGTCGAGGACGAAGCCGGCGAGCCGCGGCGAGAACACCGCGTCGCCGTCGGCGACGCGGCGCACGGCGTCGGCGAGCTCGGGGCCGGAGATCGTCTTGGTGACGTAGCCGCGCGCGCCGGCGCGGATGATCGCGATCACGTCCTCGGCGGCGTCGGAGACCGAGAGCGCGAGGAAGCGCTGGGCGGGCCGCGCCTTCGCAACGTCCCGGATCACCTGCACGCCGCCGCCGCCCGGCATCTGGACGTCGAGCAGGACGACGTCGGGGGCGAGCTCGACGATGCAGCGCACGGCGTCCTCGACGGTGGCGGCGTCGCCGAGCACCTCGACGAGCCCGTCGAGCTCCGCGCGCACGCCGGCGCGGAACAGCTGGTGGTCGTCGACGATGACGACGGTCGGCGTGGCCGGGGTCATCGCTCGCGCTCGAGCCGCAGCTCGACCTCCGTGCCCACGCCCGCGCCGGTGTGCACGAGCGCGTCCCCGCCGTGGCGGCGCATGCGCCCGACGATCGACTCGCGCACGCCGCGCCGGTCCTCCGGGACGGCGTCGGGATCGAACCCGGGGCCGCGGTCGCGCACGAACACCTCGATGCGGTCCTCGCCGACCTCCGCGTAGACGGAGACCGGCTCGGGGCCCGCGAACTTGGCGGCGTTGACGACCGCCTCGCGCGTCGCGGCCACGAGCGCCTCCGCGCCCGCGCCGAGCGGGCAGTCGCCCACCGTCACGACGTCGACCGCGACGCCGTGGTCCTCCTCGACCTCGGCCGCGGCGAGCTCGAGCGCCGCCGCCAGCGTGCCACGCTCGCCCAGCGGGCGCCCGCCGTTGAGCCACGCGCGCAGCTCGCGCTCCTGGCGGCGCGCGAGGCCGGCGACCTCGCGCGGGTTCTCCGCCCGCCGTTGCATCAGCGCGAGCGTCTGCAGCACCGAGTCGTGCAGGTGGGCCGCGAGCTCCGCCCGCTCCTGGGAGCGGATCCGCTCGGCGCGCTCGTCGGCGAGCCCGCGCACCAGCCGGATCCACCACGGCGCGAGGATCAGGGCGCCCGCCACGAGCACGACCACGACCGGCAGCAGCACGTCGCGCGCCGGCTTCAGCGCGTCGTTGAAGTACAGGAACAGCAGCGCGGCGCCGACTACGAGC
>JBDTMF010000033.1:0-26181 GCA_039934455.1 Solirubrobacteraceae bacterium | reverse complement strand
GTCGACGACCACCGCGGCGTAGAAGAGCGCGGCCACGCCTCGCACCCCGAAGAAGCCGAGGAAGATGGCTCCGCGGAAGTCAAGGGGCCCGCGGCCGAGGGTCGCCACGACGAGGGCCGGGCGGATGAGCACCAGCAGCACCGGGACCAGCAGCCAGCCCGCGAGCCCCGGAGCGCCGAGGCCGTCGGTCGTGAGCATCGAGCCGAGCATCACCAGGACCAGGAGCTCGAGCGTCTTGCCGGTCGCCTCGGCCCCGTGATGAGCGGCGTGGTGGACGTGGTGGTCGAATTCATAGCGGCGGAACGTGAATCCGGCTGCGAATACCGCGAGCAGGCCGTAGGCACCAAGCAACTCGGTGACGCCGTAGAGCACCAGGACGAAGCCCACGACCGCGAACGGCTGGAGCGCGTTCGACAGCATTCGCTCGGCCATGGTCAGAGCGCGCGCGGCGAGGTGTCCGCTCAGCGCGCCGAGCGCGAGCGCGAAGCCGGCCCCGTACAGCAGATCGGCGAGCGCCCATGTCGGGAGCCAGGCGGTTCCCCCGTCCGTCACCGCGAAGAGACCGAGCACGACAAACGGGGAAGCCAACCCGTCGTTGAAGCCGGCCTCGGTGTGCAGCGACAGGCGCGGCTCGCCGAGGACCTCGCCGCCGGGCGCGGTCAGCCCGACGCTGCCGGCGAGCACCGGGTCGGTCGGGGCGAGGACCGCGCCGAGCACGAGCGCCGCACCGAAGGACAGGCCCATGGCCCAGACTCCGAAGGCGGCGATCGCCAGGATCGTCAGCGGCATCACGACGATGAGCAGAATCGCGATGGAGGTCAGCGAGCGACGCGCGACGTGGCGCTCGATCGTGAGCCCGGCAGAGAAGACGGCGACGACGAGCGCCAGTTCGCAGAGCCGCTCCAGCAGCTCGTGATCGCTCTCAGGACCGAGTGGGTCGACGTCAAGGAGCGCCAGACAGGCGGCCCCGAGGGCGCCGAGCAGGACGTAGAGCACCGACGGCGGGACCGGCCGCCGCTGCGGCCGCTCGAGCAGGAGCGCCCCGACCACGAGGCAGGCGCCCACGGCCGCCAACAGGAGCGGGTACAGACCGCCGAAATGCCAGCCGGGAACAAGAGCGAGTGGAGAAGCGACCAAGACTGGGTCTCCTAGAAGCGGGTCGACAAAACGGCGCCGACCAGGCTTCCCGGCTCACCACCGTCGATCGTAGCGGCCCCCGCAGAGGCCGCGGGACGTTCGCCGTGACCGCCCGAGCCGGCAGGCTCCGCGACACCGTACGCCGAGCAGTCGTCCGAGGGTAGCCGCCGGCGCCGCCCGGCCGTCGTGTGTAACGACCCGGCCCTTCACCGGACCAAAGGCGCCATGAGCACACAGAGGCTGGACCCCCTGCCCCCGACGTTCGCGGCCACCGTCGCGGCGCTGCATCGCGTCGCCGAGCGGATCGTCGCGCCCGCCCGCAAGCCCGCCAACGAGATCGCGCTGGTCGCGACGCCCGGCGGCTTCGGCACGCCGGTGTTCGACCATGCCGGAGCCCGCCACCAGGTCCGCGTCGACGGCGCCGATCTCGTCCACCACGCCGGCGATGAGGAGCGGCGCACCCCGCTGACCACGCTCGCCGCCGCGGGACGGCTGGTCGACGACCTGCTGGCTCCCGGTGGCGGCCTCGACGACGAGTCGCTCGGCGTCGACGCCGCCGCGGCCGCGGCGCTCGCCGGTTGGTACGCCCTCGGCGCCGCGGTCCTCGGGGCGCTCGCGTCGGGCGCACGCGCCGGCGACGCCCCCACGCCCGCCTGGCTGTGGCCCGAGCACTTCGATATCGCGATCGAGCTCGGCCCCGAGCCCACCGGCGGGCGGGCCAACTACGGCTTTTCCCCCGGCGACGAGCAGCATGCGGAGCCCTACGCCTACGTCGGCCCGTGGACCGCGGGGGTCGGCGGCGAGCTCTGGCAGGCGACCGGCTTCCGCGGCGCCGAGCTGACCTACGCCGAGCTGCTCATGGCGCCCGACCCGGCGGCCGCGGCGCTCGCCTTCTTCACGGCCCGGCACGACGCGCTCAGCGAGACCGCGAGGAGCGAGGCATGAGCGTGCAATGGCACCGCGTGCTCGCGGAGGCGGAGCTGCCCGACGGCCGCGTCACCACGGTCGCCGCCGGCCACAAGAGCGTCGCGCTCGTCCACTACGACGGGCAGTTCTCCGCGCTCGACAACCACTGCCCGCACCAGGGCGGCCCGCTCGGCGAGGGCTCGATCGAGAAGGGCCTGCTGCGCTGCCCCTGGCACGGCTACGACTACTGCCCGCTCGACGGCTCCTCTCCCGGCTTCAACGACGAGGCGACCACCTACCCGCTCGAGATCCGCGACGGCGAGGTCTACGTCGGCGTCAAGGAGGACACGCACGTCGCCACCGTCACCGATCTGATGGCCGAGACGATGGTCAACTGGGGCGTCGAGCACGTCTTCGGGATGGTCGGCCACTCCAACCTCGGGCTCGCCGACGCGTTGCGCCGCCAGGAGGAGGCGGGCAGGCTCACCTACATCGGGATCCGCCACGAGGGCGCGGCGGCGTTCGCGGCCTCCGCCTACGGCAAGCTCACGGGGCGGCCCGCCGCGTGCCTGACGATCGCGGGCCCCGGCGCCACCAACCTGCTGACCGGGCTGTGGGACGCGAAGGTCGACCGCGCGCCGGTGCTCGCGCTCACCGGCCAGGTCAACACACAGGTGCTGGGCCCAGGCGCATTCCAGGAGGTCGACCTCGCGGGCGCGTTCGGGTCGGTCGCCGCGTGGAGCCAGCCGGTGCTGCGCGACTCCAACCCGGTCGAGCTGATGAACCTCGCGTGCAAGAACGCGCTGCTGCGGCGTGACGTCGCGCACCTGATCTTCCCCGACGAGGTGCAGACGCTGCCGGCGCCCGAGGGGGCGGAGGCCGGCGGCCCCGCCGGCCGGATCTCACCGTCGACGATCGCGCCGCCGGAGGAGTCGCTCGAGCACGCGCTGGAACTTCTCCGCGGCGCCAAGCGGCCGGTCATCGTCATTGGCCACGGCGCGCGCTTCCACATGCCGGCGGTCGTCGCGCTCGCCGAGCAGCTCGGCGCTCCGGTCATCACCACGTTCAAGGCCAAGGGCCAGATCGGCGACGACCACCCGCTCGCCGCCGGCGTGCTCGGGCGCAGCGGGACGCCGGTGGCGAGCTGGATCATGAACGAGGCCGACCTGCTGCTCGTGCTCGGGGCGTCGTTCTCCAACCACACCGGCATCTACCCCGGCCACCCGATCATCCAGGTCGACTTCGACCAGATGCAGCTCGGGAAGTTCCACCCCGTCGAGGTCCCCGTGTGGGGCGAGATCGGGGTCGTCGTCGGCCTCCTGCGCGAAGCATTACCGGAGCGACTCGCCACCGACGACCAAGCGGCCCAGCTCGCCCAGCGCTGGGCGATCTGGCGGGCGGAGAAGGCCGCCCGCGCCGCCGACGATCGCGGCGCGGGGGTCAATTCCGCGGCGGTGTTCGCGGCGATGGAGCGCCAGATCCCCGACGACGCCGTGATCGCGGTCGACGTCGGCAACCACGCCTACTCGTTCGGGCGCTACTTCGAGTGCAAGCGCCACACCGTGCTGATGTCCGGCTACCTCGGCTCGATCGGCTTCGGCTATCCCGCCGCGATGGGCGCCTGGGCCGCGGCGCCGGAGCGGCCGATCGTCGCCGTCACCGGCGACGGCGGCTTCGCCCAGTACATGGCCGAGCTCACGACCGCGGTCAAGCACGGGATGAACATCACCCACGTCCTGCTCAACAACGGCCAGCTCGGCAAGATCAGCAAGGAGCAGGCCGCGGGCGAGTGGCAGGTCTGGCAGACGTCCCTGCACAACCCGGACTTCTCTGCCTTTGCGCGCAACTGCGGCGCGCTCGGCCTCCGCGTGACGGAGCGCGCCGAGCTCGACGCCGCGCTCGCCGAGGCCGTCGCCCACGACGGCCCCGCGATGGTCGAAGTGATCACCGACCCCAACCTCATCTAGGAGCCCCTGTGACCAAGCTGACCGACAGGCAGGCCGAGCTGTGCGAGACCAGCACGACCGACTACTCGGACCTGAAGGCGTTCTTCATCAACTGCACGCTCAAGCGCGGCCCTGAGCTGTCGCACACCCAGGGCCTGATGGACATCGCCATGGAGATCATGCGCCGCAACGACGTCCAGGTCGACGGCATCCGCGCGATCGACCACCAGATCGCCACCGGCGTCTGGCCCGACATGACCGAGCACGGCTGGGAGCGCGACGACTGGCCCGGGATCTTCGAGCGGGTGATCGCGTCGGACATCCTCGTGATCGGGATGCCGATCTGGCTCGGCGAGAAGTCGTCGGTCGCGACGCAGATCATCGAGCGGCTCTACGGCAACTCCCACCTGCTCAACGACGCGGGCCAGTACCGCTACTACGGCCGCACCGCGGGCTGCCTCGTGACCGGCAACGAGGACGGCGTCAAGCACTGCGCGATGAACGTCCTCTACTCGCTCCAGCACCTCGGCTACGTGATCCCGCCGCAGGCCGACGCGGGCTGGATCGGCGCGGCCGGCCCCGGCCCGTCCTACCTCGACCCGGGCTCGGGCGGGCCGGAGAACGACTTCACCAACCGCAACACCACGTTCGCGACCTGGAACCTGATGCACATGGCGCGCATGCTCAAGGATGCCGGCGGCATCCCCGTGCACGGCAACCAGCGCTCGGAGTGGGACGCCGGCGCGCGCTTCGACTTCCCCAACCCCGAGCACCGCTGAGCGCGCATGCCGTCCTTCACCAGCCTGCTCGTCGTGATGGCGATCGCGTTCGGGGCGCCGCTGCTGCTCGGCCTGTTCCCGCGCGTGCAGCTGCCCTCGGTCGTGCTCGAGATCGTGGCCGGCATCGTCGCCGGGCCGTCGCTGCTCGGCATCGCGAAGGTCGACCAGTCGCTCGAGGTCGTGGCGCTGCTCGGGCTCGCCTTCGTGCTCTTCCTCGCGGGCCTCGAGATCGAGTTCGAGAAGCTGCGCGGCCCGCTGCTGCGCCTGACCGGCCTCGGCTTCGCGCTGTCGTTCGCGATCGCCCTCGTGATCTCGTTCGGGCTGCAGGCGGGCGGGCTCGTCGACACGCCGTTGCTCGTCGCGATCATCCTCTGCGCGACGTCGCTGGGCGTGCTCGTCCCGGTGCTCAAGGACGCCGGCGAGATCGCCTCCACCTTCGGGCAGCTGATCATCGCCGCCGCCTCGATCGCGGACTTCGGGGCGATCATCCTGCTCACGGTCTTCTTCTCGGGCGAGGGCGGGACGGGGTCGACGCTGCTGCTGCTCGGCGGGCTGTTCGCGCTCGCCGCCGGCGTGCTCGTCGTCGTGCGCGGCGCGGAACGCTCGATGCGCATTCGCGACGACCTCGTGCGGCTGCAGGACACGACGGCGCAGATCCGCGTACGCGCGGCGCTGGTGTTGCTCGTCGGCTTCGCCGCGCTGGCAGAGCAGCTCGGGCTCGAGGCCATCCTCGGCGCGTTCATCGCCGGCGCGATCGTCTCGCTCGCCGACCGCGACCAGGTGATGACCCACCCGGAGTTCCGCCGCAAGCTCGAAGCGATCGGCTTCGGCTTCTTCATCCCCGTCTTCTTCGTCACCAGCGGCGTGCGCTTCGACCTCGACGCGCTCACCGCCTCCGCCTCGAACCTGCTGATGGTGCCGGTCTTCCTCGCCGCCCTGCTCGCGGCGCGCGGGCTGCCGGCGGTCGTCTACCGGCACGCGCTCGACGCGCGCCACACTGCGATCGCCGGGCTGATGCAGGCGACGTCGCTGCCGTTCATCGTCGCGGCGACCGCGATCGGTCGCGGCCTCGGCCTGATCGACGGCGCCGCCAGCGCCGCGCTGATCGGCGCGGGCCTGCTGTCGGTGATGCTGTTCCCGCTCGGCGGCCTGCTGCTGCTCCGGCGCATGACGGGTGATGACACCGCGAGCCATTCCGTGGAGACTTGGGCCCATGAGGAGCGACGAGGAGACGCTGGCCGCTCTGCGGCGCGGTGACGAGGGTGTGTTCGTGGAGCTCGTGCGCCAGCACCAGGCCCTCATGCTGCGCGTCGCGTGGCGGTACGTGCGCAACCGGACGGTGGCGGAGGAGGTCGTGCAGGAGACGTGGCTGGCGGTGCTCAGCGGGCTCGGGGGCTTTGAGGGCCGCGCGTCGGTGAAGACGTGGATCTTCCGGATCCTCGTCAACCGCGCGATCACGCGCGCGCAGCGCGAGGGTCGCGCCGTTCCGTTCTCCTCGCTGGGCGGCGATCGCGCGGACGAGCCGGCTGTCGATCCCGACCGCTTCCGCCCCGCGGATGACCGCTACGCCGGCGGCTGGAAGCGCGTTCCCGAGCCGCTGCCCGAGGAGCGGCTGCTCGCGCGCGAGACGCTCGGCCTGATCGAGGCTGCGATCGCCGGGCTGCCCGAGCGCCAGAGCCTCGTGATCATGATGCGCGATGTCGAGGGCTGGTCCTCCGAGCAGGTCTGCCAGGCGCTCTCGATCAGCGAGGCGAACCAGCGGGTACTGCTGCACCGTGCCCGCTCGAAGGTCCGCAGCTGCCTGGAGTCCTACCTCGATCCCGCGCCGGCGCTGACGTGAGCACCGAGCGGACCATCACCTGCCAGGAGCTCACCGAGGCCCTCACCGACTACCTCGAGGGCGTCATGGCGCCCGAGGACAGCGCGACCCTGGAGGCGCACCTGGCCGTCTGCGAGGCCTGCGTCAACTACCTCACCCAGATGCGCCAGACCATCGCCGCCACCAGCAGGCTGCGCGTCGAGGACGTCGAGGCCACCGCGCCCGACGACCTGCTCGCCGCGTTCCGGGCATGGAAGCGCGGCGAACCGATCCCCGAGCCGTAGTGCCGCGGCTCAGGCCGCAGTCTCGCGGTGTGGCAGCTTCCAGCCCGGCCGCGGGTAGTGGCAGGTGTAGCCGTCCGGGTAGTGCTGGAGGTAGTCCTGGTGCTCGGGCTCCGCCTCCCAGAAGGGGACGGCATCGCTGATCTCGGTGACCACCGTGCCGGGCCACAGGCCTGAGGCCTCGACGTCGGCGATCGTGTCCTCGGCGACCTGGCGCTGCTCGTCGCTCGTGGCGAAGATCTCGGAGCGGTAGGCGGACCCGATGTCGTTGCCCTGGCGGTCCCTGGTGGTCGGGTCGTGGATCTGAAACAGGAACTCGAGGATGTCGCGATAGGAGATGCGCTCGGGGTCGAAGACGATCTCCACCGCCTCGGCATGACCCGGATGGTTCCGGTAGGTCGGGTTGTCGTTCTCCCCACCGGTGTATCCGACCCGGGTGGAGATGACTCCTTCACGCTCGCGCAGCAGCTCCTGAACGCCCCAGAAGCAGCCGCCCGCGAGGATGGCGGTCTCGGCGTTGTCGCTCATCGCGCTTTCCCTTCGTCCGAAGTTTCGTGATGGGCCGAGTGTGAAGCATGCACGCGGTCATGGACAGCGCACGTGGTTCTTCGGCTGGGCGCTGCCGGTGTGTTTTCGAGATGTTCGTGCCCTCACGGAAGCTGGTCTGCGCGCTCGCGCCCCACGCGTGGACAGCTCGAGCGCTCGATTACCACGACGGGCCCGACACTGCTTGAGTCAGTGCGATCTGGATGTCGGTCATCGGCAGTTCGACGAGTGCGTGGCCGGCGGCGGCCACGTCGAACGTCATGTCGATGGTGTCCATCGCGATCGCCGCGCGGGGCTGACGGGCGAGCGGGGCGATGGCCCGCAGGAGCCCGCGCGGGACGTGACGCACTTTCGCCTGTCGGCCGCGAACGTTCTGGATCAGCGCGGCGAGCTGGTTGAAGGTCAGGTTCTGTGGGCCTCCGACCTCGATCACCGCGCCGCGCAGGCGGGCGTCGATGACTGCTCGCTCTACGACGACTGACACGTCCTCGACCGAGACGAAGTTGATCGGGTTCTCTCCGCGTCCAAACACGATCGGCTTGGCCATGATCTCGGCCCACAGTTCGACGAATGCCGTGGCCCGCACGATCGTCCACCGCACTCCGCTGTTGCGAAGGTGCGCTTCCGCCGCATACTTGGCGCGGAAAAGCTCCATCGGATGCTCTGCGGATGCTCCGACGACGGACAGCATCACCACGTCGGCGCCGACGTCGGCGGCGGCATCGACGAGGTTCGCGTTCCCGAGTCGATCAACCGATTCCGGCGACACGTGACCCGGTCCAGCGAAGCCGTGGACGGCGGACACCGCCAGTGCGATCCCTTGCAGGGCGGCCTGCATGCCGGCCCGGTCGCGAACATCGCACGTGACGACCTCGGCGGCGGACTCCGAGAGGTGCTGTGCTCGAGCGCCGTCACGGGTCAGCACGCGCACGTCCAGGCCCGATGCGGCGAGGCGCCTGACCACGCGACTACCGAGCCGCCCGGTACCGCCGGCGACGGCGATCATCCTCGCGCCACCTGTTCGCGGACGGCGTCGTCGACCGTGCCGGTACCCGAATCGACGGGCTCGAGGTAGAACCGAGCCCATTGGGCAACGCTGTCGCGGACACCGAACACGATGACGCCGCGCATCTGATGGGCGGTGCCGTCGCGCCGGGTGCCGGTCATCTCCCACTCGGTCCAGGCCGTCTCGCCCGCGATCGCGCTCGCGGTCACCTCGGCTCTGAGGTCAGGCACGAACGCGAAGATCTGCTCCCAGTTTTGGTGCACCTGCGCACGTCCGCGAAAGCTGCGGCCGGGATGCACCGGAGTCTCGTTCGCGTAGTCCTCTGCAAAGCACGAGGCCAGCCCCTCAAGGTCGTGGTCGTTGGTCGCCTGCACCAGCCGGTCAACCATCGCTTGGGTCCCGTTCATATGGCTCGCCTGCTCTTCCCCATTTCATTCTAGTAGACTGGAATAAATATGACTATGGACTCCCACCCGCCCAATGTCAAGCGCAAGCGCGGGTATGACGCCAGCCGCCGTCGCGAGCTGGCGCGCCGCAACCAGGCCAAGATCGTGGAACACGCCGAGCTCCGCTTCCTGCGTGACGGGTACGCCACCGTGACGGTCGCAGCGATCGCTGCCGATGCCGACGTCTCGCCCGACACGATCTACAAGTCATTCGGTGGCAAACCCGGTCTCGTCAGAGCGATCCGCACCCGCGCCCTGCAGGGCACGAGCCCGCTGCCGGCGGAACAGAGATCCGACGAGCTTCACGCGGCCCAATCAGACCCGCGAGTGATCATTGAGGCGTGGGGAGCCCTCACCGCAGAGATCACCCCACGCGTCTCCCCGATCCTGCTCCTGATCCGCGATGCCGCGGCGACCGACCCGGAGGTCCGCTCGCTGCTCGAGGAGATGGACGCCGATCGCCTGCGCCGAATGACCCAGAACGCTCGCCGGCTTCTCGACGCCGGCCATCTCCGTCCCGGCATCGAACTCGCTCAAGCCGCCGACGTGCTCTGGACCTACAGCTCACACGAGCTCTACGAGCTCCTCGTCCTCCGCCGCGGCTGGACCCCCCAGCGATACGGCCGCTTCATCGCCGCCGCCATGATCGAAGCGCTCCTATAGGGAACGCCCCAACCCGGCTCGAGACGAGTGATCGAAAGCCGCACAAAGACCCGCGGCCCGAAGACAGCGAATAGCCGGCCGCTGGCGGAAATCGAGCGCATCGAGCGCGTGCTGGCACTCGCCGAAGCGTCGCCTCAGAGGCCGCCGGCCGCGCGCTCCGCAGTGTCGTGAGTGTCGACACATCGAACATCGGCCCCGCGAACGGCGCTGACGCCGACCCGGCGTCCCAAAACAGGATCAAGAAGGGGCGTCACTTTTCGACCGGCGCAAGCGGTCGTCAATTCGACCGGCCTCGACAGGGGCGGAGCGCGCCCGTGAGCCATACGGTTCACGGCATGTCCGATACCGATCTGTCCGGCTCGCCGTTCGAGACGCTCGACCCGCGCTTCGGCGCGCTCGCCAATTCCAGTGCGCGGCTCGAGCGCCTTGCCACGGGCTGCCGCTGGGCCGAGGGCCCGGCCTACTTCCCGGCCGGTCGCTTCCTCGTGTGGTCCGACATCCCGAACGACCGGATGCTGCGATGGGACGAGTCCGACGGGAGCGTCTCCGAGTTCCGATCGCCCTCGGGCTACACCAACGGCCACACCGTCGATCGCGAGGGGCGCCTGGTCAGCTGCGAGCACCTCGCGCGCCGGGTCACCCGGACCGAGATCGACGGGACGATCACCGTGCTGGCCGATCGCTACGAGGGGCGGCGGCTGAACTCCCCCAACGACGTCGTCGTGCGGTCCGACGCATCGATCTGGTTCACCGACCCGTCCTACGGCATCGATCACGACTACGAGGGCCTGCGCCAGGCCCGCGAGCTCGACGGGTGCCACGTCTACCGGATCGATCCCGGCGATCTCGGGGTCACCCGCGTGGCCGACGACTTCGCCCGCCCGAACGGGCTCGCGTTCTCGCCCGACGAATCCCGGCTCTGCATCTCAGACTCGGGAGTGACCCACGACCCCGACGGTCCTCGCCACATCCGCGCCTTCGACGTCATCGACGGGCGGACGCTGACGGGCGGCGACGTGTTCGCGGTCTGCGAGGCCGGCCTGTTCGACGGGTTCCGCTTCGACGAGGCCGGCCGCGTGTGGAGCTCGGCCGGCGACGGCGTGCACTGCCTCGCAGCGGACGGCACGCTGATCGGGAAGATCCGCGTCCCCGAGACGGTGTCGAACGTGTGCTTCGGCGGTCCGCACCGCAACCGCCTGTTCATCACGGCGACCAGTTCGCTGTACTGCGTCTTCCTGCTGGTGCGCGGGGCCAGGACGTTCTAGTCGTGTCGTGGCGATGAGCGTCTTCCGGCAGAACGAGCTCGGTTACATGGTCGGCGGGCGGCAGCTCGGGCGGATCGCGACGGTCGGCGCCGACGGCACGCCGCACGTGGTCCCGGTCGCGTTCATCTACAACGCGGTGCGCGACACGATCGACGTCGGGGGCTACGAGCTCGAGCGATCCAAGAAGTTCCGCGACGTGGCCAGGACGGGGCGAGCCGCGATCGTGATCGACGATCTGGCGAGCACGGAGCCGTGGCAGCCGCGCGGGATCGAGGTCCGCGGGCGGGGCGAGGCGATCGCGCTGCCGACGCCGCTGATCCGGATCCATCCCGAGCGGATCGTCAGCTGGGGACTCGAGCGTGCCCGCAGCGCGCGGACGGTCGCGTCGTAGCCGGTCGAGCTCTACAGCCGTTTGCGGATCTCCCAGGGCAGGCTCTCGTCGCCGCGCGGGTGGGGCACGCCCGGGATCGAGCCCTCGGCCTTGACGATCGCGTCCTGGACCTTGCGCATCTGCGCGTCTGAGAGCTTGTCGAGCGTCGTGTCGAGCGTGATCGCGGCGCCGTCGGCGGTCGTCTCGCCGGTCAGCGCGGCGACGATCTCGTTCGCGTAGCGGACCGGGTCGTTGCCGTCGGATTCCGGGGCGTAGCCCTTCATCGTCGACAGGATCCCTCTCGAGTAGTAGCCGTACGCCTTGAGCCACTTGGGGATCGCGTCGTAGCCGGCCTGATAGGTCGGGAAGATCAGGAAGCCGTGCCAGTTGACCTTGCCCTTGTACTGGCCGAGGTCCTCCTTGTTCCCGGAGAGGTTGCCGGGGTTGTTGTTGATCCAGGCCGGGGTGCCCGGCTTGCCCTTCATGTGCGGCCACCCCTCCTTCACCTCGTTCTCGTAGATCACGAACTCGCGGATCTCCATGCCGTGGCCCTTGTAGTCCGTCTTGCCGGTCGAGCCGGGGAACCAGAGGTCGCGCGGGACGTCGAGGTCGGCGGTGATGCGCGGGATGTCGGGATCGGGGTGCGCGTAGTACCAGACGTGGTCGCCGGGCTCGAACTTCTCTGGTGTCGGCGGGTGCTTGCCCTCCCGCTCGCGCTCGGCGTGCGCCTCCAACTTGGGGATGAACATCCCGGGCCCGAGCTCGAACTCGTGCTTGATCTCGGTCGGCTCGTCGGGCAGCAGCTCGGGCTGCTTTTCCCAGGGCCAGGACCAGCGGGCCAGCGCCTGCGCGGTGCTCAGCCGCCCCAGCGCCCGACCGCCGCCCGGCGTCGCGAGCAGCCGGGCGATGCCCGCGTTGCCGACCGCCTGCTGGACCGCCTCCAGCCCGGACGCCGCCGGGCGGACCCCGGTGGGAGCCGCCTCCGCGGCTCGATCGCCGCCGCTGTCGCGCTCGCGCTCCATCGGGCCAATCCTCCTCGAGCAGCGTGGCGCGGTCAATGCGGCGGGCACCGATCGCGAGAGCCTGCGTGCCGAGGCTCGACGGCCGGCTGCCCTACCCGGTTCGCGACCGCGGCGCAGCGGCTTCGTGCGCATGCAGGACCGCGCCCTCCGACGCCGACCCCACGGCGGCCCGGTAGCGGGCGAAGACCCCGGCCTGAGGCGCGCCGCCCGGCGGGGACCACGCGGCGAGCCGCGCGGCCAGCTCGGCTTTGTCCACCTCGAGCCGCAGCGACCGCGCGTCGATGTCGATGGCGATGCCATCGCCGTCGCGGACGGCGGCCAGCGGTCCGCCTCGCGCCGCCTCGGGCGCGACGTGCCCGATCATGAGACCGCGGGTGGCGCCCGAGAAGCGCCCGTCGGTGACGAGCGCCACGCTCTCGCCCAGCCCGGCGCCGACGACGGAGCTCGTGACGCTGAGCATCTCGCGCATGCCCGGCCCGCCGGCCGGCCCTTCGTAGCGGACGACCAGCACGTCGCCGGGCACCACGCTCCCCGAGCGCACGGCCGCGGTGCACGCCTCCTCGGAGTCGAACACCCGCGCGGGTCCCGCATGCCGTGTTCGCTCGACGCCGGCCAGCTTCACCACCGCCCCGTCGGGCGCGAGGTTGCCGTGGAGCGCGTACAGCGCGCCGCTGGGCTTGAAGGGGGCGTGCGCGCCGGCGAGCACCTTCCCGTCCGGGTCCGGGGCGCCGGCCGTGACCGACGCCAGCGTGCCGCCCTGCACCATCGGCGCGTCCCCGTCCAGATGGCCGCCCTGGAGGAGCGCGCGGATGACGACGGCCGTCCCGCCCGCCTGGTGCATGTCCTCGGCGACGTAACGACCGGATGGCACCAGGCTCGCGAGCACCGGGGTCGCGGCGGCCACGTCCGCCAGCTCGTCGAGCGTCACCGCCACGCCCGCCTCGTGGGCGATCGCGAGGAGGTGCAGCAACCCGTTGGTGGAGCCGCCGGTGGCGGCCACCCCGGCCATGGCGTTGCGCAGCGCCCGCCGGTCCAGGAACGTGCGCGCCGCCGGGCCGCTCTGCGCCCGCGCCGCGGCGAGCCGGCCGGCGCGCGCGGCAGCGGCCGCCTTCGCGTCGCGGTCATCGGCGGGGATCAGGCCGTCGCCGACGATCGCGAGGCCGATGCAGTCGAGCGCCACCGCCATGGTGTTGGCCGTGAAGTGCCCCGCGCACGTGCCCGGTCCCGGGCACGAGTGAAGCTCGAGCGCATCGAGGTCCTCGCGGCTGATGCGCCCGCGCTCGAACGCCGCGACGGCCTCCCAGGTGTCCTGGATCGTGACGTCGCGGCCGCCGACCCGCCCGGCGCGCATCGGCCCGCTGTAGAGGACGACCGCGGGCTTGTCCACGCGCGCCAGCGCCATCAGCGCCGCGGGCGTCGTCTTGTCGCAGCCCACGAGGCAGACGATCGCGTCGAAGTCGTGCGCGTGAACCATCAGCTCGATCGAGTCCGCGATCACCTCGCGCGAGACGAGCGACGCGCGCATGCCCGGCGTGCCCTGCGACTGGTTGTCGGACACCGCGATCGTGTTGAACTCGAGCGGCACCCCGCCCGCGGCGGTCACCGCCTCGGCCACCGCCGCGGCAAGCTCCCGCTGGTTGAGGTTGCACGGCATCGTGCCCGTCCAGGTCGAGGCGATGCCGACGACCGGCCCGTCGAGCCGGCCCGGATCGATGCCCATCGCCCGGAAGTGGGCCCGCGCCGCGGCGCGCTCGGCGCCGCGGGCGAGCCCGGCGCGGGCTCGCGCGGCAGAGCCGTCAGCGGGCAAGCCAGCCTCCATCGACGGCGATGAAGCTGCCCGAGACGTAGCTCGACGCGTCCGACGCGAGATAGACCACGGCGCCCGCGAGGTCGCCGGGCTCGCCCCAGCGCCCGATCGGCATCCGGGCCAGCAGGGCTTCGTCCCGGGCGGAGTCCTCGCGCAGCGCGACGGTCAGGTCGGTCGACATCCATCCGGGAGCGATGCCGTTCACCCGGATCCCGTGCGCGGTCCATTCGTTGGCCAGCGCGCGCGTGATGCCGAGCAGGCCGTGCTTGGACGCGGTGTACGCCGGTACCTCCATGCCGCCCTGGAAGGAGTTCATCGACACGACGTTGACGATGCTCCCCCGCTCGCCGTCCCGGAGCAGCCTGCGCCCGAACGCCTGGGCGAGGAAGAACGGCGCCGTCAGGTTCAGGCCGATGACTTCGTGCCAGTCCTCGGCCGACGTCTCCGCCGCCGGGGCCCGCCTGATCATGCCCGCGTTGTTGACCAGCACGCTGAGGTCGTCGAACCGGCTCCGGCTCCAGGCGATCAGGTCCGCGGCGACGTCGGGCGTCAGGGCTCGGAGGTCCAGCTCCCGTGTCGCACAGCGGGCTCCGCGCTCCGTGACGGCGTGATCGACCGCGCCGAGCGGTTCGCCGTCGACGGCGATGATGTCCGCGCCCGCCTCGGCGAGCGCGAGCGCCATGGCGTGGCCCAGGCCGCGCGCGGCTCCGGTGACGATCGCGCTCGTGCCGCGCAGCGAGAAGCGACCGAGGACCCCGTCGCTCATCGGATGAGCGTGTCGAGGTACTCCGGGTCGACGCCGGCGGACTCGTAGTGCCGCCGCGTGCCCTCCAGCCGGGTGAACACGTCGTCGTAGCCGATGGCGGTGCCGTCCTGCTCGACGTACACGAGCGCGCCGTTGACCTGGAACAGCGTCACCATCTCGGCGCAGCCGTCGGGGACCATCAGCGTGTGCGTCTCGCCCGGCGGCTCGAACGCGAAGCCGCCCTCCTCGGCGACCCAGTCGTGCTCGAGGTAGTGCCACCGGCCCTTCAGGACGTGGGCGAACACCGGCCCCGTGTGGCGGTGGCGGGCGATGATCCCCTGGCGCGTGATGCGCATGACGTGGGTGTACTGGCCGGCGGTCACGTTGAAGTGCAGCGGCCGCGACCAGACGCCGTCGCTGAGCGGCACCCAGAGGCGCTCGTCGGCCGGCCACACGTCGGGGACGACGAGGTCGGGGCGCATGTCGTTCGGCTGCGCTCCGAGGTAGGGCGCGGCGCTCATGTCGCGCCGGTTCACATCAGGCTCTGACATGGGCCCGCGAGACTATCGCCGTCGCCGGTACGGTTCGCGCCATGGAGGTTGGCATCGGCCTGCCGTCGTCGATCCCGGGGACCGGGCGCGACCAGTTGCTGGAATGGGCCAGGCGGGCGGAGGCGCGCGGCTTCTCGACGCTGGGGACGATCGACCGCGTCGTCTACCCGAGCCACGAGCCCCTGATCGCCCTCGCCGCGGCGGCCGGGGTCACCGAGCGGATCCGCCTCGCGACGACGATCCTGCTCGCGCCCGTTCGGGCCAACGGCGCGCTGCTCGCCAAGCAGGCCGCCACGCTCGACGTGCTGTCGGAGGGGCGCCTCGTGCTCGGCGTGGCCGTCGGGCGCCGCGAGGACGACTTCCGGGCCGCCGGCGTGGACTTCGGCGCGCGGGGGCGGATCCTCGACGAGATGCTCGACCTCTGGGCCCGTATCTGGAACGGCGAGGAGTTCGGCCCGCGGCCGTTCAACGGCCGGCCCACCGTCATCCTCGGCGGACTGGTGAGCGCCGCCTACGCGCGCGCCGCGCGCCACGGCGACGGCTGGACCGGCGGCAACTGCACGCTCGAGGAGCTCGCCGAGGGCACCGCGCGGCTGCGGGCCGCGTGGGACGCCGCCGGCCGCGAGGGCGCGCCGCGCACGCTGGTGCAGCCGTACTTCGCCCTCGGCGAGCGCGCGGAGCAGGCGGTCGAGACCTGCCTGCGCGATTACTACGGGGCCGGGGACTACACGGACGCGATCGTCGCGCGGGCGGCGACCGACGCCGACACGGTGCGCGAGAACGTCCAGGCGTTCGCCGAGGCGGGGTGCGACGAGCTGATCTTCTTTCCCTGCGACCCCGATCCGGACCAGGTCGACCTCCTCGCGGACGCGCTCCGGTGACACCGGAGTTCGCCACGTACCCGAGCCTGCGCGGCCAGGTGGCGTTCGTCAGCGGCGGTGCCACCGGGCTCGGCGCCGAGTTCGTCGCCCAGCTCGCGGCCCAGGGGGTGCGGGTCGCCTTCGTCGACGTCCAGGACGCCGCCGGGGCCGCGCTCGCCGGGACGCTGGTCGGGCGTGACCACGCTGAGCCGCTCTACCAGCACTGCGACGTCCGCGACGTGGCGGCACTGCAGGACGCGATCGCCATCGCCGGCGAGCGGCTCGGACCGGTGACGGTGCTGGTCAACAACGCGGCGAACGACGAGCGGCAGTCCGTCGAGACACTGAGCCTGGCGGAGTGGGACGAGTTCATGCAGGTCAACCTTCGCCATCACTTCTTCGCCACCCAGGCGGTCGTGCCGATGATGCGCGCGGCCGGACGCGGCTCGATCGTGAACATGGGCTCGATCAGCGCGCACATCGACCTCATGGACCTGCCGGTCTACATCACGGCGAAGGCCGGCATCGAGGGCCTCACGCGGACGCTGGCCCGCGAGCTGGGGCCCGACGGCATCCGGGTCAACTGCGTCCTCCCGGGCTGGGTGATGACCGAGCGGCAGCTGGCGCACTGGATCACCCCGGAGGCCGAGGCCGGCATCAAGCGCAACCAGTGCCTGCCCCACCGGCTCGACCCGGCCGACGTGGCGCGCCTCGTGCTCTGGCTGGCCGCTGAGGACAGCCGCTCGTGCACGGCGCAGAAGTGGATCGTCGACGGAGGGTGGACGTGAGCGCGACGGGCGCTCAGGCCGCGCTCAGCTGGTCGCGCAGGCTCTCGCGGACGACGCAGTTCTCGAATGCGAAGGAGTCGGCGAGCGCGATCAGCTCGTCCTCGCCGAGCCCGCGGAAGAGCTCGGCGTACTCGCCGGCCAGCGGCTGGGCGAGCGCGAGGTTGAGCACCAGCGTGCGCACGAAGTCGAACCGCCCCCACGGGTAGGGATCGAAGCCCGGCGCCTCGCGCGCCACCAGGTCCTGGATCGGCTGGGTGACCTCCGGGTTCTCGCTCCCGGTGCTCCCCCACTGGTCGACCCCGAGCCGCCGCTTCTTGGCGACGAAGCCGGCGACCAGCTCGCCGTAGGGCGAGTCGGGCCGGACGGAGGTCAGCCCCTGGCGGCCGAGGTCCTTGTACATCCACGTGGCGAACCCGGCGCCGTAGCGCTTGTAGAGCTGCAGCTGATCGACGAGGATCCGGCGGCGCTCGGCGTCGACCGCCTCGTCGCCCGTGTAGATCGGGGCGAACTCACCGACGTAGATCGGGGTGCCCGTGCGGCGCGCGTACTCCGAGCGCTCGAGGAACTTCGCCTCCGCCGATTCGGGCCCGGGGTACTCGTCGGCCCGGCCGAGCCCGGCCGGCACGTAGTCGTGCAGCGTGTAGACGGCGTTCTCCAGCGGCTCGCCGAAGAAGTCGAACTCGGTCGAATAGGTGTTGCCGTCGAAGAAGAGGATGTGCTCCGGGTCGATCACGCGGATCGCGGCGGACAGACGGTCGTAGAACGGGCCCACGACGGCGCGCGACTCGTCGGCCGGCTCGTTCATCAGGTTGTAGCCCGCGACCCAGGGGTTGCCCGTGTAGCGGTCGGCGATCGCCTCCCAGATGCCCACCACCCGGTCCTGGAAGTGCCGGTGCTCCCAGAACAGCGCCCGGTGTGTCGGGTTGTCCGAGTGCCAGTGCTGGTTCTGCGAGCCGGGCAGCGCGTGCAGGTCGACGATCGTGTAGACGCCGTGCTCGCCTCCCGCGGCGATCGCGCGGTCGAGGTGGCGGAAGCCGTCCTCGATGATCTCGAACGGCCTGGCGTCGGATTCGAGGTGCCGGTAGTTGACCGGGATGCGCACGCAGTTGAGCCCGGTCGCGGCAAGGAACGCGGCGTCGGCGTCCGCGTAGAAGGCCGAGAGCAGCCGCTCGAAGAACAGCTCGTAGCCGTCGTCGCCGAGCACCGTGCGCATGGCCGAGCGCATCATGGTCTCGTTGGCGGCGTAGCCGGTGATGAAGTTCTCCATGTTCAGCCAGCCGCCGATGTTCACGCCCTTGAGGCGGATCGCTTCGCCGTCGCCGTCGACGATGTCGCTCCCTTGTGTCTGCAGCGTCATGAGCGCGCCGCAGGCTACCGGGACATGGGTGGGATGTATCTCAGCTCGCGGGGGGCGCTCTGTCACGTGATGAGGGTCTGTTCCGTCTGCCGCCGCGAGAGCCCCGACGACCGCGACTTCTGCGAGTGCGGTGAGTACCTGCGCTGGGAGGCGACCGGGGTCATGCAGGCGATCGCTCCCGCGTCGCTCCCGACGCCCACCCTGCGCCGGCCCGCGGTGCCCGTTCCGCCCCCGGCACCAGAGCCGGCCGAGCCCGGCGCCGCCGCGATCTCGCTGCGCCTCCCTGACGGCGACCGCGGTGACCTCGGTGCGACGCTCGCCGTCGGCGTCGAGCCGGGCGGCCGCGCGCGCGTGCTCGCGCTCGTGCGCAACCAGAGCGGGATCGTCGACAACTTCGAGCTGTCGGTGCTCGGGCTTCCTGGCGACTGGTGGTCGGTCTCCCCGACCACCGTCTACCTCGTGCCCTACGGTGCGAGCGGCACGTACGAGCAGGAGGTGGAGATCCACCTCCATCCGCCGCGCAGCGCGCAGGCCGAGGCGCGGATCTGGGAGCTCCAGGTCGCCGGCCGGTCGAAGGCCTCCGCGCGGCAGGTGGCGGCCGCACCGCTGAGGCTCGGGATCCAGCCGTTCGAGGAGTTCACGACGACGCTCTCGCCACAGCGGGCGTCCGGTCGCAGGAAGGCGCGCTACGACATCGCGGTCCGCAACACCGCCAACGCCTCCCTGACCGTGGCGCTCGGCGCGGCCGACGAGGACGCCGAGCTCGCATACGGGTTCACGCCCGCGACGCTGGAGATCCCGCCCGGCCAGTCGATCGAGTCGAAGCTGCTGGTCAGGGCCCCGCGGCAGAAGTGGATCGGGCGCCCGGCGGAGAAGCGGATCCAGGTCTTCACCAACCGCGAGCAGGAGATGGAGCCGACCGAAGGCGAGGAGGGCGCCGGCGGGAAGGGCCTGCTCGAGCGCCTCCGCATCAGCGGGCCGCGCGCCCAGGTCGGGACGAGCGGCCTGCGCGTGCAGGGCCCGCGCGTGTCCAAGCCCGTGGTCCCGAGGAAGAACGTCGACCTGATGAAGCTCAGGGCGCCCGGCGGCGCGGCCGCGCCGCAGGTCCCCCTGATGCCCGACCAGGTCGTGTTCCGCCACAAGGCGTGGCTGTCCTGGTGGGTCGCGCTGCTGGTGCCGCTGCTGATCCTGCTCGCGATTTTGCTCTTCCTGTTCCTGCCGCGCACCGTCCCGGTCCCCGACGTCACCGGAGCGAAGTCGGCGTTCGAGGCCGAGCGGAAGCTGACCGAGGCCGGCCTCAGGCTCGCGCCCGCGCCGAAGCAGACGGTCTCCGCCGCGGCCGCGCCCGGCACCGTGATCGAGCAGACCCCCGCGGCCGGCGAGAAGGCCGAGCGGGGCTCCGACGTCGAGATCCTGATCGCCGTCGGCAACGGCAAGGTCCGGGTCCCGAAGATCACCGGCCTGACGCTCGCGGCGGCCGACAAGGCCCTGCGCGCCGAGCACCTCACGATCGGCCAGATCTCCCCCCAGCCGCCCGACCCCGCCGGCAGGATCGCGAGTCAGATCCCCGCCGAGACCGAGGTCGTGAAGAGCGGCACGCCGATCAACGTGTTCTTCGCGGGGCCGCCGTCCACCAAGGCCATGCACACCAAGCAGGACAAGGAGGCGGCCAAGCAGGCGGCAGCGGCCTCGGGCGGGCCCGTACCGGCCCTCGTCGCCGGCGCCTCGGCCCTCGCGCTCGCCCAACAGGTGGCCAAGCAGGGGATCGTCCCCAGGACGGTCAACGCCTACAGCAAGGCGAAGCGGGGCACGGTGTTCGCGACCACGCCGCCCGCCGGCACCAAGCTCAAGGCCGGCGACACCCTCACGCTGCTCGTCTCCGCCGGCGCCCCCGAACTCGCATTCGACGACGGCGAGGACATCCGGCTGGCCAACGGCGCCTCCGGGAAGGAGCTCGACCCCGTCGCCACCAGCCCGCAGCTCGAGAAGGACCCGACCTTCGCGCCCGTGGGGCGACGCGTCGCCTACGCGGCGGACGGTCAGGTCTCCATGATCGACCTCGCCGACCCGAACGCCGCCCCGCGGCAGCTGACCACCGGCACGCGCGAGTACACCGACCCGGCCTGGGCTCCCACCCCCGATCGCGATGTCCTCGCGCTGGCCGCGAAGACGAGCGAGACCGAGAGCCGGCTGTGTCTCGGCCAGATCAGGCGCCGGTCGATGCTCACCCGCTGCAAGCAGCAGCCCGGGCTCTTGATCGGGCGCGCCATCCACTGGTCACGCGACGGCCGGACGATCATCGCCTTCGCGCGCCGCGACGCGCTGGCCCAGCAGGGCATGATGCGCTGGCGCTCGAAGCGTCCGTTCTCACCCGATCCGCGTGACTGGAGCACGGGCAGCTTCGTCACCAACGTCTCCATCCCGGGCCAGGGCGTCATCGATGCGGCGGTCTCGCCCGACGGCAAGCGGCTCGCGGTGGCGGCCAACTTCGGGTCGGACGGCTTCCGCCTCTACCTCGCCCAGCCCGGTGACTTCCCCCTCGCGCGGGCCAAGCCGACCCGCGTCCGCGCGTGCAAGCTCGCCTGGCGCCCCGATTCCAAGCAGCTCGTCGTCGTCGAGGCCGACGACCTCTGCAAAGAGGAGGTGGGCACGCTCGTGCGCCTCGCGGTCGCCTCGCCCAACGCCACCCACGTCATCAGCGCGAAGGCCGATAATCCGAGCTTCGAGCCGCTGTCGGCGACGCCCTAGTCTGGCTGACGGCGGTGGCCGGGTCGATCCCGGATCCTGGTTGCGGACATGCAGACATCACATCCGGCAGCGGTGACGTTGTATTGGATCCCGCTCGGCGCGGGCGGTCATCTCGTCCGGTTCAACGGCCGGGTGTTCGAGGCCATCGCAGCCGCAGCCCACCATCGGCGGCCGTGCGACCTCTACCACGCGGCGCTCGTCGTCGATCTGGAGGGCGATCGCACCACGATCGAGCTCGCGCCTTCGCCGAACGCCGACGAGGCGAGCCGAGGCGTGATCGCCACCGGCGCGGTCGGCAACCGTCACGCCGGCCGGCTGCGCCTGTTCCGCTACGAGGTCCGCTGCTGGCGCGGCGGGTCGATTCCGGATCTCGCCGAGGCGATCGGCGGTCCCCGCCGGCTCACGAGCGACCCTGCCGTCGCCCGCCGGCTCCTCGAGATCGCCCCGACCGTGCCCACGCCCGTGTGGGGACGCGACGAGCTGAAGACGGGCGAGATGTGGAACTCGAACTCCGTGACCGCCTGGCTGATCGCGGCCGCGGGACTGCCGACCGACCAGCTCCAGCCGCCGCCGCGCGGCCGCGCACCAGGCTGGCACGCGGGTCTCCAAGTGGCTCAGCGCGCCGCCCAGCGCTTCACGGCGCCACCCGGGGCGCCGGGACCAGCCTGACCCGGACGGCTTCGAGGCGGGTGCCGTAGTCGTCAAGCTTCCGGCGGAGCCGGCGATAGCCGGCGTCGCCGGCCTCGATCGCGTCCTCCAGCTCTCGCGTCACGTCCTTGGTCCGGCTTCGGGCCTCGGCCCGTTCGCGCTGCCGGCGGGCGTGCTCCTCCGCCCAGCTGGGGCCTGTTGCGGCGACGCGGTGCGTGCGCGGCGGGACCACGTGCGGTCGCCGCTGGACGGAGACGCGCCAGCGCGACGAATGCGGTCCGCGCCGGGTCTTCCCGCCGCGGGAGGAGCTCCCGGACCGCGAGGAGCTCCGGACTCGCGCGCCGCACCTCCAGCACGTCAGCTCCTGACGGCTCATCGGTCCATGGCAGGAGCCGCACAGCAGCGGGACGTGCCGGTCGGGTGTCACCGGCGCTCGCATGGTCCTCAGCCGGCGGCCAGGATCCGGATCACATCGAGGGTCGAGACCACGCCCGAGGGCAGGCCGGAGGAGCCGACCGCGACCACGTGCGTGACGTCATGGGTGGCCATGAGGATCGCGGCGCGCTCGAGCGTGGCGTCTTCGGGCAGCGCGACCGGCGCGGTTGCCGCCAGCTCGGCCGCGGGGGTCGCGAACCGGGCGCCGTGCGCGGCGTGGATCACGTCCATGTCGGTCACCAGCCCCCACATGAGGTGCTCGTCGCCATCGGGGCGAGGGGCGACACCCGCCACCGCGATGCAGTGGACGCGCAGATCGGCCATCTGGCCGGCAAGCTCGTGGACCGGCGTGCCCGGGA
Organism: Solirubrobacteraceae bacterium; assembly: GCA_039934455.1. Taxonomy (GTDB): domain Bacteria; phylum Actinomycetota; class Thermoleophilia; order Solirubrobacterales; family Solirubrobacteraceae; genus DASQFQ01. Next base: position 3,697 of record JBDTMF010000033.1, on the reverse strand, counting down.
GGCACGTGAGCACCCCGTGGTGCATGACCTGCCCGACGGTGGTGTCCGCCAGCCCGGTCGCGCTCCCCTGCGGCTGCGCGACGCCCGGGCGGGTCGTGCGGGTGAGCCGCGGGTCGCGGCCGCTGAGCACCGAGACGATGTCGAAGCTCGAGATCACACCGTCGGGCCAGTCCGCGTCGGGGTCGCGGACCAGCAGGTGGGCGACGTCCAGGATCGCCATCGTCGCGGTCGCGTTCTCCAGGGTCGTCGACGGAGCGACCGTGGCCATGGGATTGCTCGCGAGGTCCCCGGCGGTCTCTCCGGGGGAGCCTCGGAGCCCCGCGCGGACCAGATCGAGGTCGGTGATGGAGAGCGCCTCGCCGCCCTGTCGTGACTGGACGACGACGGTGTGGATCTCGTGCGAGGCCATCATGGCGGCCACGACGGGCAGAGGCTGGTCCGCCCCGCACATGACCACCCCGGGATGCATGGCCTCCGCGACGGTCGTGTGGGTGAGCGAGGCGCCGAGGTCCGTCTGGTATGTGGCCATGCCCTGACCCTAGGCGCGCGCGCCGCGCGCGCCATCCGGGTGGACCACCGACCCGCGTGCGTAGTCCGCCCGCCGTGCCTCCTGACCCGCGCGGGGATCATCCGATGCGGGCGCGCGGCCGAAGCCAGCGGGAATCTGCGGATCGGACACCGCAGTTACCTCGGATGGCAGGTGACGCAGGTCTCTCGATACTCGGGCACAGCGTTTCCACACCCGAAGGAGTGACCATGAGCACGATCATCGTCGCCGTCGACGCGTCGCAAGGCTCGAGCGACGCCATCGCCCTCGCGAGCAAGCTGGCCGGCATCACCGGCTCCACGCTGACGCTCGTGAACGTGTTCCCCTACGACCTGCATCCCAGCCGCGCGTCGAACCGGGAGTTCGAGGCGTACCTCCGGCAGGACAGCGATGACCTGCTCGAGCGCCTGCGCGCCGCCCACGGCGACGAGGCCGTCGAGGTCAAGGCGATCCCGAATCCCTCACCGTCGCGCGGTTTGCACGAGCTCGCCGAGCAGGAGGACGCCGGCCTGATCGTGGTCGGCTCGACGCACACCGGGCGCGCCGGACGGATCGTTCCCGGGAGCACGGTCGAGCGGCTCCTGCACGGGTCGCCCTGCCCCGTCGCCGTGGCGCCCGAGGGCTACGCGGAGCGTGCGGGCGAGAAGCCGGCGATCATCGGGTGCGGCTACGACGGCTCCCCGGCGGCGCAACGCGCGCTCGAGGCCGCTCGACGGATCGCCGCGGCGACCGGAGCGCAGTTGCGGGTGATCCGCGTGTTCGAGCCGCTGGCCTACGACCTTCCGCCTGGCGCCGTCGCAGCCGGCGGATTGGCGTCGTACAACCTGACGTTGCGTGAGCGCGCGTCCATGGAGCTCGATTCGGCGATCGCGAGCGTCGAGAGCGAGCGCGAGATCGACACGCAGTTCGCGGTCGGTGACCCGGTGCGGGTCCTCGCCACGGCGTCGGAGGAGCTCGACCTGCTGGTCCTCGGCTCGCGCGGCTACGGCCCGATGCACGCCGTGCTGGTCGGCGGCGTGTCCGGGCGCCTCGTGAGCGAGGCCGCCTGCCCCGTGATCGTGTTCCCGCGCGGCGCCGCCGACGCGGCAGACGACGCGCTGTTCGCGACGACCGCGGTCGGCACCGCCTAGCCCAGCGCCGCACGCACGGCGCGCGCGATCTCCAGGTCCTCTCGCGATTCGATGACCAGCGTGCGCGCCGGCGCGTCGGGCGCTCCAATCTCGGCGTCCGTGGTCGCGGCGGTGTTCGCGGCGTCGTCGAGCGCGACGCCGAGGAAGCCGAGGCCCGCGGCGGCGCGCGCTCGCACCTGCGGCGCGCGCTCGCCGACGCGGCCGGTGAAGACCAGGGCGTCGAGGCCGCCGAGCGCGGCCGCCATCGCCGCGATCGCCGCCCGCAGCCGGTGCACGTAGACGTCGAGGCCGAGGACGGCGCCGTCCTCGCCGCGCGCCGCCGCGGCGAGCACCTCGCGCATGTCGGGGGTCCCGGCCAAGCCCTTCAGGCCCGAGTCCTGCACGAGCGCCCGGGCGACCTCCGCCCGGCTCAGGCCGGGCTGGTCGAGCAGCCACATCAGCAGGCCCGGATCGACGTCGCCCGAGCGCGTCGCCATCACCAGCCCCTCGAGCGGCGTGAAGCCCATCGTCGTGTCGACCGAGCGGCCGTCGCGCACGGCGGCCAGCGCCGCGCCGGCGCCGAGGTGGCAGATGACGATCCGCTCGGGCCCGTCGAGCCGCTCCGCCGCCCTCCGCGCCGCCCACGCGTGGGAGAGGCCGTGGAAGCCGTAGCGGCGCAGCGGCCACCGCTCGCGCCACGCGCGGGGCAATGCGTACGTGGCCGCGGACTCGGCCAGCCCGGCGTGAAACGCGGTGTCGAAGCAGGCCACCGCCGGCATCTCCGGCGCCGCATGTCGCAGCGCCGCGACCGCGGCGAGCGCCGGCGGCTGGTGCAGCGGCGCGAGCGCGGTCAGCCCCTCCAGCGCGGCGACGACCGCGTCGTCGATCACCACCGGGTCGACGAAGCGCGTGCCGCCGTGCACCACCCGGTGGCCGCTCGCGTCGGCCTCCCCCAGGCCCGCGACCGCCGCCTCGAGGTCATCGTCCGGCTCGAGATCGCACGCGCCGAGCAGCGCGTCGTCCGCGCCGACGAGCCGCAGCTTCAGGCTGCTCGAGCCGGCGTTGACGACCAGGACGCGCACTTAGATGGTTGATTCCATGTCCCGCGGAGCCGTGGGGGTCGTGGAATCAACCATCGAGCTCCGGCAGCCTCCAGTCGCGCACGTCCTCGGGATCGTCTCCGTGCTCGCGCGTGTAGGCGCGCTTGCGCAGGCGCTCGTCGACCATCTCCTGGCGCAGGCCGGCGGCGCGCTGGCCGAGGGCCGGCACGCGGTCGATGACGTCCATCACGAGGTGGTAGCGGTCCATGTCGTTGAGCATGACCATGTCGAAGGGCGTCGTCGTCGTGCCCTCCTCCTTGTAGCCGCGCACGTGCAGGTTGCGATGGTTCGTCCGCCGGTAGGTGAGGCGGTGGATCAGCCACGGGTAGCCGTGGTAGGCGAAGATCACCGGCCGGTCGGCGGTGAACAGCGCGTCGAACTGCGCGCTCGAGAGGCCGTGCGGATGCTCGGTCTCGTCCTGGAGGCGCATCAGGTCGACGACGTTGACGAAGCGCACCCGCAGCTCGGGCAGGTGCTCGCGCAGGATGGCCGAGGCGGCCAGCGCTTCGAGCGTCGGCGTGTCCCCCGCGCAGGCGAGCACGACATCGGGGTCCTCGCCCTCGTCGTTGCTCGCCCACGGCCAGATGCCGAGGCCGCGCGTGCAGTGCGCGACCGCCTGGTCGATCGTGAGGTAGTCGAGCGCGGGCTGCTTGCCGGCCACGATCACGTTGACGTAGTCGCGGCTGCGCAGGCAGTGGTCGCCGACCGAGAGCAGGCAGTTGGCGTCCGGCGGCAGGTAGACGCGGATGATCTCGGCCTTCTTGTTGACCACGTGGTCGATGAAGCCGGGGTCCTGATGGGAGAAGCCGTTGTGGTCCTGGCGCCAGACGTGCGACGAGAGGAGGTAGTTGAGCGAGGCGATCGGCCGCCGCCAGGGGATCGCGCGCGTCACCTTCAGCCACTTGGCGTGCTGGTTGAACATCGAGTCGATGATGTGGATG
>JBDTMF010000032.1:0-26524 GCA_039934455.1 Solirubrobacteraceae bacterium | reverse complement strand
CGGCACCGGCTGCACAGGCGGCTCGGACCGCGGCGGATCGGTCGGCACCGGCTGCGCGGGCGGCGCCTCGACCGCGGGCTCGACCCACGGCGGGGGCGGCGTCGCCGGCTCGAACGACGGTGGCCGCGCCGGCTGCGGCGCGACGTAGTCCTCCCATGTCGAGAAGCGGGCGGGCGTCAGCGGGACCTGATGCTCGACGGTCGGGTCCGGCTCGCCGAGCCGTGCGTCGCGACGCCACAGCGGCCCGAGCGCCGCGACCACGATCTCCTCCAGATTGTTCCACGCCTCGCGCGCGCCGTCCGGGCGCTCGGACGGGTCCTTGGCGAGCATCGTCCGCACCCACCGCTCGAGCGCCGGATCCGTGCCGGACGGCAACGGCGGGACTGGATCGTTGATGTGCTGCATCATCAGCGCCACCGGCGCCTCCTCGCCGTGGAACGGCACCCGCCCGGTGAGCAGCTCGTAGGCGACGACCCCAGTCTGGTAGAGGTCCGTCCACGGCCCGATCTCCTGCGCCATCGCCTGCTCGGGCGCCATGTACGCGGGCGTGCCAATCGTCGCGCCGGCGGGCGTGAGCATCTCCTCGGTGGCCACCTGGTAGTAGGCCTTGGCGATACCGAAGTCGGCGATCTTGATCCCGCCCTCGTCCGTCACGAGCAGGTTCTCGGGCTTCACGTCGCGATGGACGATCTTCATCGACTCGGCGTGCGTGAGCGCGGCGAGCAGTCCCTCGAGCACGCCCCCGATCTGCGCCGGCGACATCCGCCCGACCGATGGGCGCAGCGACCCGCGGTCCAGGTACTCCATCGCGATATACGGCGTGCCCTCGTGCTCGATGAAGTCGTAGACCGTGACGACGTTCGGGTGGTTCAGCGAGCCGGCGACGCGCGCCTCGCGGATGAAGCGGCGCGCGAGCGACTCGTCGCGCACGTGGAACGGCGCGAGCTCCTTGAGTGCGACGCTGCGCCCGAGCACCGGCTGGCGCGCGAGGTAGACCACGGCCATCCCACCGCGGCCGATCTCGCGGACGACGTCGTACGGACCGATGCGCCCGATCATCGCCGCCGAAGCTAACAGCGATGCCCTCTCCGGGGCTCCACGTCCGGTCTCCTCCGGCGGGTCTGTCGTCGCGGACCGCACCTTCCGTCGGAGGCCGGACGTCTCCCCTCAGCGGTTCACGAAGTCCGGAGTCCGTGAAGTGCAGGGCGACCGCCCGTCGCGCAACTCGGTCTGGCGCCTGGCCCCAGTCCGGCAGACCGGTCGCGCCGGCGAGCACCGTGCCTGCGACCGCCCCGCCGACGACCCACGGCTCGGCGGCGGCGAGCGTCGCGCGCCCGATGCCGGCGCGCCGGCACAGCAGCACGATGACGTAAAGCGGAATCTCGACCACGGCCAGCTGCGTGGCCGCCCCGTGGGGCTCCGAGAGGTGAGGCACGGCGCCGCAAGCTAGGGCCGGGCAGGTGACGGTCCGGCAAAGATGGGACCGCCTTTGCCCTCCGTTGACCACCGAGGGCCCACCCTCTCTCGTGCTGAGCACTCGAGCCGAGCGTCTCGGTGGCACAGAGGGCAACGAGATCCTGCCGAGCGCGATCGCAGTCGTGCTCACGCTGCTGCTGATCGCGGAGGGGGTGACGATCGTGCCTCTCGGCGACCTCCTGAGCGCGCACATGTTCATCGGGATGGCGCTGATCCCCCCGGTGCTGCTCAAGCTCGGCAGCACCGGCTACCGCTTCGCCCGCTACTACACCGGCGCCCGCGCCTACCGTGAGAAGGGGCCGCCGGCGCTGCTGCGGCGCGTGCTCGCTCCCCTCCTGGTGATCACCACGGTCACCGTCTTCGCGACCGGCGTGGCGCTGCTCCACTCCGGGCACCGCTCGGACCTCATGTTCAACCTGCACAAGGTGAGCTTCATCATCTGGGGCGGGTCCTTCGCGGTGCACTTCCTCGCGCACCTGCCGCGGGCAGCGCGCTCGCTGAGCACCGCCTGAGCGGCCACGGGCGCCTCCGGTCGCCGCCTTTGCCGTGCCTTGACCCACCCATGCCGATGATGTGGCTGTGATGCCTGAGCCCTCCTCCCCCAGCCCCACCGGGCGCGACCTCGCCGTCCGGCGTATCCGTGTTCTGGCCTGGAGTGTCGCCGCGGCGACGGCCGCCCTCTCGGCCGGGCTGTCGGCGCTCGCCGCGCACGCTTTCAAGGGTCATGACGGGAGGGTGCAGACGACGGCGGCCGTGCCGAGCCCGCGCGCCGCGGCTCGGGTGCATGTGCCGCGCGCCCAGCACGTGCCGGCTATCGCGGGCGCTCCTGCGCAGCTGCAACCGCCGGCCGCCGCGCCCACCGCCGCGCCGCCTCAGTCGGAGCCGCAGCAGCAGCCTGAGACGTCGGGGGGATCATGAGCGAGACCGGCACGGCGCGATGGCGGGCACTCGGGACCGGCGCCAGCGTCGTCGTCTCCGACCGGCTGGCGCTGGCGGCTGCGCGAGCGGCCATCGAGGCCGAGCTCGCCGCCGTTGATCTCGCCTGCAGCCGCTTCCGCCCGGACTCCGATCTCTCGCGCCTCAACGCAGCGACCGGCCGGCCCGTGCGCGTCGGTGCGCTGCTGCTCGAGGCGATCGCCGTCGCGCTGCGGGCGGCCGCGGTCACCGGCGGGATCGTCGATCCCACGGTCGGGCGGGCGCTGATCCTCGCCGGCTACGACCGTGACTTCGCGACGCTGGCGCATGCCCGCACCCGTCTCGTCGCCACCCGGGTTGCGGGCTGGCAGGCGGTCTCAGTCGACCTGGCGCGGAGCGAGGTCCGGCTGCCGCGGCGCGTGCGCCTCGACCTCGGCGCGACGGCCAAGGCGCTCGCCGCCGACCGCGCGGCGGCGGCGGCAGCCCGCGCGGCTCCGGGTACGGGCGTGCTGGTCAACCTGGGCGGCGACATCGCTGTGGCGGGCCCCACCCCGTCCGGTGGATGGGCCGTGCGCGTCGCCGACGACCATCTGGCCCCGCCCGACGCGCCCGGACAGACCCTCGCGATCAGCACCGGGGGCCTCGCCACCTCGAGCACCACGGTGCGGCGCTGGGGGCCGGACGCGCATCACATCATCGATCCGCGGACCGGCCTCCCGGCCGCCTCGCCGTGGCGCACGGTCAGCGTCGCCGCGGCCGGCTGCGTGGACGCCAACATCGCCAGCACCGCGGCCATCGTGCTCGGGGACGACGCGGCGGGCTGGCTCGAGGCTCGCCGCCTCCCCGCCCGGCTCGTCGATCACGAGGGCGGGACGCTCGCGCTCGCCGGCTGGCCCCGGGAGCTCGCGGCGGCATGATCGCCGCCGCCCATGGCCCGTCGACGCTCTGGTACGCGACGCGCGGCACCGGCGCGATCGCGCTCGTGCTGCTGACGCTCGCCGTCGTCCTCGGGATCGGCGAGGTGCGGGCGTGGCGGCCGGCGGGCGCCCCGCGCTTCGCGATCGCGGCCATGCACCGGACGGTCTCGCTGCTCGCCGTCGCCCTGCTCGCCGTCCACATCGTCACCACGCTGCTTGACCCGTTCCCGCGCATCGGCGTCCTCAACGCGCTCGTCCCTTTCCAGACGGACTATCGCCCGCTGTGGATGGGCCTGGGCACCGTCGCCGCCGGCCTGCTCGCCGCGCTCGTGGTGACGAGCCTCGTGCGGCGACGGCTCGGCTACCGCGTGTGGCGCGGCGTGCACTGGTTCGCCTACACGTGCTGGCCGGTCGCGCTGCTGCACGGGATCGGCGCCGGCTCGGACACCAGGACCACGTGGATGCTCGCGCTCACCCTCGCGTGCGTGGGCGCCGTCCTGGTCACGGTCGCCGCACGGCTCGCGGCCCCGGGGACGCCGCGGGAGGTCCGGATCGGCGCCGGCGTCGCCGGGGCGCTCGCCACGCTCGCCCTCGGGATCTGGCTGCCGCAGGGCCCGCTGGCGCGGGGCTGGGCCCGCCGCGCCGGGACCCCCGCGCAGGTGCTGGCGGCCTTCGCTCCGCGCGCGCGCGCCGCGGTAAAGGCCGCGCCGCCGGCGGATGCCCTGGCCCGCCCGTTCTCCGCGACCCTCGCAGGGCGCGTGAACAACGGAACCAGCGCGGGCGGCCTCGGCGTCGCGGATCTCCGCATGCGGCTCCAGGGCGGGCCCCCGGGAGTCCTGCGGCTCCGCCTCGGGGGGCAGGCGCTGCCCGGCGGCGGGCTGCGGATGGAGCGCAGCGCCGTGACGCTGGGACCACCCGGCGACCCGGCGCGCTACAGCGGCCGCATCGAGTCCCTGCGCAACAATGTCCTCTCGGCGCTGGTCGGCTCATCGGACGGGCGCGCCGTCCGCCTCACGGTCGAGCTGGCGCTGCAAGGCGTGAGCGTCGCCGGGCAGGTCCGCGCCACGCCGGTGGGCGCATGACGCGCCCGCGCCTGCTGGCCGGCACGCACGAGGATCGCCCGCTCTCGCTGGCGGAGCACCTGGATTTGCACGGGCCCAGCCCGCCGGGCGGTTCGCACCTGATCGAGACGGTGGAGCGGGCCGGGCTGCGCGGCCGGGGCGGCGCGTCGTTCCCGACCGCCATGAAGCTGCGTAGCGTGGCGCGCCGGCGCGGACCGCGAGCGATCGTCGTCAACGGCGCCGAGGGCGAGCCGATGAGCGCCAAGGACCGCGTGCTCATGCAGTCGGCGCCTCACCTCGTCCTCGACGGCGCGATGGCGGCCGCCGCCACCGTCGGCGCGCGCTCGGTGGTGATCGCCATCCCCGGCGACGCCGGCGCGACGCTCGACGCGCTGCAGCGGGCGATCGGCGAGCGGGCGGCGAACCGCCGGCTGAAGGTCGCGGACGTGCCCGTCGCCTACCTCGCGGGCGAGGAGAGCGCGCTGATCGCGCACCTCGACGGCGGGCCGCTCAAGCCGACCGTCGTTCCCCCTTTCCCGTCCGAGCGCGGCCTTCGGCGGCGCCCGACGCTCGTGCAGAACCCCGAGACGCTCGCCCACCTCGCGCTGATCGCGCGCCACGGGCCCGAGTGGTTCCGTGAGGTCGGGACGCACGCGCATCCCGGCTCCGCTCTGCTCACCGTCTCCGGCGGGGTCGCCCGGCCCGGGGTCCGTGAGATCGCGTGCGGCGCACCGCTCGCGTCGGTGCTGGACGGTGCACTCGAGCCCGTGCGCGCGGTCCTCGTCGGCGGCTGCCACGGCGTCTGGATCGCGGCCGAGGAGATCGGCGCGGTCACGCTCGACGACATCGGCCTCGCGCCCCACCGCGGTCGCCTCGGCGCCGGGGTCGTCGTCGCCCTCGGACGCTCCGCCTGCCCGGCGCAGGAGCTGGCCCGGACGATCGGATATCTGGCCGGGCAGAGCGCGGGCCAGTGCGGCCCCTGCCGCAACGGGCTGCCGGCCCTTGCGGACCTGCTCGCCGCGATGGTGGCCGGCAGCGCGCCACATGACGCACGCCGCCGCCTGGAGCGCTGGAGCGCGGATCTCCCCGGCCGCGGCGCCTGCCATCTGCCCGACGGCGCCGTCCGCCTCCTCGGGAGCGGGCTCCGCGTGTTCGCCGCCGAGCTTGCCGACCACGAGCGCGATGGTCCCTGCCTCGCATGCCGACGGAGCCCGGTCCTGCCATTCACGCGCGCGCAGTGGAGCCGTGCGGCGTGACCGCGTACCTCCGCGTCGATCCGATCGGCTGCAGCGGTCACGGCCTGTGTGCCGAGCTGTTCCCGGAGTGGATCGAGCTCGACGACTGGGGCTACCCGATCGTCGATCGCGGCCCGATCCCCGAGGAGCTCCTGGTCCACGCGCGCCGCGCGGCCGACGCCTGCCCGAAGCTCGCGCTGGCGCTCCGAGCCAAGGCCACCTGAGCTACGGCGCGAGCCGCGGCAGACGCAGCTCGAAGCGCGTCGGGTCGCCGTCGAGCACCCGCAGGCTGCCGTTGTCCGCCTGCGCCAGCGTGCGGGCGAGGTGCAGGCCGATACCGCTGCCGCCGGTCCGCGACGCCCCCCGCTCGAAGATGCGGTCGCGCTCCTCCCCGAACACGCCGGGCCCGGCGTCCGCGACGGTGAGGCGTGCGAAGCGGCCGTCGGCGGCCGACGTGATCCGCGCCGCGCCGGCGCCGTGGCGGAGCGCGTTGTCGAGCAGGACGTCGAGGACCTGGCCGACCGTCCCGCGCGAGGCCCGCACGAGCACGTTCTTCTCCGCGGCGACGTCGAGCGCGCGCTGCGACCGGGCGAAGACCGGCCTCCAGCGCGCGGCGTGCTCGTGCGCCACTGCCCCGAGGTTGACCGTGACGGCGGTGCCCGCGCTGGCCTGCCGCGCGTGGGCGAGCAGATCGGCGATCGTCGTCTCGAGCCGATCGGTCTCGCCCAACGCCGCTTCGAGCTCGCCTGCCCGCGCCGCCGCGCCGCCCGCGCCTCCGACCCCTTCGAGCCGCAGCCGCAGCGCGGTCAGCGGCGTCCTGAGCTGATGCGAGACGTTCGCCGAGAACTCGCGCTCGCGCGCCACGAGCTCGGCGATCCGGCCGGCGCTGGAGTCGAGGCCCTGGGCGATGGCGTCGATCTCCGGCACGCCGAAGTGCCCGGCGCGGATCGAGAAGTCACCGTCGCCCAGCTGCGCTGAGCGGCGCGCGATCGCCTCCAGCGGGCGGGCGAGCCTGCGCGCCTGCAGTGCCGCGAGCCCGACCGCGGTCAGCACCCCTCCGAGGCTGAGCGCCGCGATCAGGAGCCACGCCCGATGGACGCGAGCGTCGGTCTCCCCGATCAGCGCCTCCGTGACCACCGACCCGCCGAGCGGCGCCCCGGCGTGGACCCGCACCGTCTCGCCGCCGAGCGGCGGCCCGGTCGTGATCCGCTCCCCGCTCGGGGTCATGACCGTGACGCGGTGCGCCGACGCAATGAAGGGACGCAGCAGCGCCGGGCTGATCGGCTGGTGGCGCTCGACGCGGTCGTCGATGGCGCCCGCGACGGCGTCGGCCTCGTGCTCGAGCCGGCTCGTCGAGTCCTGGCGCAGGCGCGCCGCGTCGACGATCCCGAGCGGGACGCCGAGCACGACCACGGCCACCAGCGCGATCAACGCCGTCGAGAGGATCAGGCGGCGGCGCATCTACCGCCCGTCACGGCTCGAATCGGAGGCCGACACCCCGAACCGTGGCGAGCAGGCGTGGATCCTCGGCTTCGTCACCGAGCTTGCGCCGCAGCCAGGAGACGTGCATGTCGAGCGTCTTGGTGGATCCGAACCAGTTCTCGTCCCACACCTCGGCCATGATGCGTTCGCGCGTGACGACGCGACCGGCCTCGCGGACGAGCAGCGCCAGCAGATCGAACTCCTTCGGCGCGAGCTCGAGCTCCTTCTCGCCCTGCCACGCCTTGCGCGACGCGATGTCCACGCTGACCCCCGCGGCCTGAAACTGCTCGGCTGTCGTTCGACGCAGCTGCGAACGCACGCGGGCCAGCAACTCGGCGAGCCGAAACGGCTTGGTGATGTAGTCGTCGGCGCCGGCGTCGAGGCCGCCCACGGCGTCCATCTCGCCGTCCTGGGCGGTGAGGAAGACGATTGGAACGTCCGGGCGACCCTCGCGGACGCGCTGGCAGACCTCCAGGCCGTCGACGCCCGGCAGCCCGATGTCGAGGATGAGCAGGTCGTGGGCGCCGTCGACGCCGGAGGCGATCGCGTCGGTTCCGGTGGCCACGGCATCCACCTCATATCCCTCACTCTCGAGCGCGCGGACGAGCGGAACGCGAATGCCGTCATCGTCCTCCGCCAGCAGGATCAGAACCACACCCGGATGCTACGGAGAACGGTCGCGTGCTCGGCGGTTGCGGGACGCAGCGCGTGCTGAGCCGAGGCGCTTAGACCGAACAGCTCACGCACTGTCTCGACGTAGAGCGACGGGGACCCCTGTTCGCCCGCTCGCCTCAGGGTGAGCGTGGGCTGGTGCAGGAGCTCGCTGACGATCGCTGTGGCGGTCAGGCCGGGGCGTCGGCGTCCTGCACGGAGGCCGCGAACGCCTCGGGGCCCTGCTCCGCCGCCGCCGGGTCCATCCACATGACCTGCCGGCCGTGGCCGTCGAGGTCGAAGAAGCTGCGTGAGTACATGAAGCCGTAGTCGTCGGCGTCATCCGCCTCGGAGCCGCCCGCCGCGAGCGCAGCGGCGCTGACCGTACGGGCATGTTCACGAACAGCATGCGGCCGGGATGTGCGGGATCGGTCATGGTGGGTCTCCCGCGGCTACGGCTGCCGCACGTCTCCACACAGGTGCACCCGGACGCCGAGCTGGAGGAACATCGCGCCCTTGGCGTGCAGGGCCCGGTCGGCGGTCTCGTCGTCCGGCGCGTAGGCGACGTTCAGGTGGTTCGCCTTGTGCCGAGCCATGAACTGGTCCCGCGTGATCCCGTGCAGGCGCGCGTGCATGATCGGCCACTGCGGCGTGGTGGCCGCGAGCCGCCGCTGGGTTTCTTCGTCCGGTAGGGCCAGGGCCGTGGCGCGTCCGAGGTCGACCTGGAGCGCGCCGCCCATGAGGAACACCCGGGACCAGACGACCGCTCCGGGCTTCGACACGCCGCTGAGGGTCCCGCCGCCGAGCGGGAAGTACATGGGTGGCTGCCGCATGCTCCACGACTTGTCGTAGCCGCCGTTGTGCGAGGCCGGCACGGAGCCGGAGATCTCGAAGATCCATACGAATTCGCCGTCGTACTCGTCGCCCCAGCGCACGTCGTGCAGCGTGGTGGCCGGGTCGAGCCCCATCGCGATCCAGATGCGGTTGGTGACCAGTGCGTCGACCGCCGCGCACTCGTCGACCTCGTTGAAGTGCGGGAGCGGCACACCCGGATAGAGCTCGCGCGAGGCGTCGCGGCTGCGCACCGGCGGCCGCTCGCCGTCGTTGAGCAGGCCCTCGACGAGGTCGCTGGCGGGCACGAGGTCCTTGAGGCCCTGTTGGTACTGGATCCCCACCGCGTCGAGGCCGAGGTCGTCGGCGATGCGCAGCGCGGCGATGTACATCTTGCACTGGCTCAGCACCTGCCGGTCGGTGAGCTCCGTCGCCTCGTCGCTGCCCGTGTGAAACGTCATCCCGGCGTCGTCAAGCCAGGAGCGCACCGCCTGTGCCTCCTCGTCGCCGACCCGACCCATCTCGGCGAACAGCGCGCTCTGGGAGAGGCGCTCCTTGTAGATCCCGAGCGGGTTGAGCAGCTCGTCGTCGACGATCGCGTTGTACATCCCCATGCAGCCCTCGTCGAAGACGCCGATGATCGCCTTCTCCTGCTGCAGCTGCGCCGCGAGCGCGCGCCCGAGGTCGACCTCGGGGCCGCTGCCGGCGTCGTCGAGGTCGCGCACGTGGCTCGTGTCGTGGGACAGCGTGCCGGTCTCGAGCCAGGTCCGGAGGCCGTCGCGCGCCCAGTCGTCGGTGAAGTCCTTGCTCCACAGCGTGGAGTGGCGCACGCCGGCCTTGGTCAAGCTCCCGGTGAGGTTGAGCATGCCGACCAGCCCGGGGAACTCGCCGCTCCAGTTGGCGACGAGGAGGATCGGGCCGCGGTGCGTGCGGAGGCCCGGCAGGACGTGGTGGCTGTACTGCCAAACGGCCTCGACGACAACGAGCGGCGCGTCCGGCGGGAGCCCCTTGAAGACCTCCATACCGGCATGCTGGCTGTCGATGAAGCCGTGCCTGCTCTCCTCGTCGACGGGATGACCGCGCCGGACCGACCACCCCAACGCGGAGACGGCCGCGGCGAAGTCGTCCTCGAGCTTGCGCTGCGTCGGCCAGCACGTCACGTTCGCCGCGAGCCGCAGGTCACCGCTCGCGACGGTGTAGACGACCTGCGGCTCCGCTGCCACGGGCGCCGGGGGATCGGGCATTGCGTATCCGGTCATCGGCATCTCCTTGGTCACCGCTCCTGCCGCGCGGCGAGCACGTGGACCGTGTCGGCGGTGTGTGGATAGAGGTCGCGGTAGAGCCCGTAGAGGCTCTCGTACTGCTCGACCGCCTCGTGGCGCGGCGTCAGCGTCTCCTGCACGGGGTTCCAGGCGTCGATCGACACACGCTACTTCGACACCGCACCGCACTACGGGCTCGGGCTCTCGGAGCGCCGGCTCGGGTCCTTTCTTGCCACGACGCCCCGCGCGGACTCTGTCGTGTCGACGAAGGTCGGCCGGCTGCTGCGGCCCAGCCCGGAGACGGCGGACCTGCTCGACGACGCGACCAGTTCGCGGTGCCCGCGTCGCTGCGCCGGGTCTGGGACTTCAGCGCCGGCGGCATCAGGGCGAGCCGCGAGGAGTCGCTGGAGCGCCGCGGCCTACGCTGCAGTTCCCGCTCCGCGAGAACGCGCAGCGCATACGGGCGGCGACATCGGTGTCCCAGCTGGGCGGGGACGTCACGCCACCCTGAACCGCCTGTATATGGTGTGGCCCGTTCGTCGCCCGGGCCGTCGGCATCCTCGGTGGGCCGGGTTCGAACCAGGAGAGAGACGCGCCGTGCTGACCGCAATCAACCCGCTCCTCACCGGGAGCCTGCTGGCGCACTTGGACGCGATGGGGCACTCGGATGCGGTGGTGCTCGCGGACGCGCACTTCCCGTCCGATCGTCTCGCCCGCCGGCTCCTGACCTTCCCGGGGTTGTCGACGCCCGACGTACTCGCCGCCGTCCGGTCCGTGATCCCGCTCGACGACCCGCCGGCGATCGACCTCATGACCTCGGCCGACGGGGCACGGCTGCCGGTGCAGGAGGAGCTCGCGGCGGCAGCCGGGGCGACCGAGCGGGACGTGCGGTTCCTCGCACGGCACGAGTTCTATGAGGTCGCCGCCGAGGCTTACCTCATCGTGCGCACGGGTGAGACGCGGACATACGGCAACGTCCTCCTCCGCAAGGGCGTGGTCACCGCGGAGGCGGACAGGCGCTGATGGGCGACGCGATCCCCGCGGCGCGGACTGCGGCGGGAGGACTCCCGCTCCTGCTGCATGTGCAGGGAGTCAGCAAGGGCTTCCCGGGAGTGAAGGCGCTCGAGGACATGCAGCTCGACCTTCACGCGGGGGAGGTCCTCGCGCTCGTGGGCGAGAACGGCGCGGGCAAGTCGACGCTCATGAAGCTGCTCACCGGCGTGTACACCGTCGACGAGGGCGAGTTCTTCCTCAACGGCGAACCCTACGAGCCCGTCTCGCCCAAGCAAGCCCAGGATCTCGGCATCAGCATCATCCACCAGGAGTTCAACCTGATGGCCGACCTCACGGTCGCGCAGAACATCTTCATCGGGCGCGAACCCCGTGGCTCGCGCTTCTTCCTCAACGAGCGTCGGCTCAACGCGCAGGCGGGGGAGCTCATCGAACGCCTGCATCTGCCGCTGCGGCCCAAGCAGCTCGTCGGCAGCCTCACGGTCGCGAAGCAGCAGATGGTCGAGATCGCCAAGGCGCTGTCCTACGACGCGAAGCTCCTGATCATGGACGAGCCCACCGCGGCCCTCAACGACGCCGAAGTCGAGGTCCTGCACGACCTGATCCGCCGCTTCGTGCGGCCCGACACGGGCGTCGTCTACATCTCGCACCGGATCGATGAGCTGAGGCGGATCGCCGACCGGATCACGGTCATGCGCGATGGTCGCTACGTCGGGACGCGCGAGACGCCGGAAACGACCATGAAGGAAGTCATCTCCATGATGGTCGGCCGCGACATCTCAGGCGAGGCGAAGCCGGTTGGCGCCCGGGCGGACCGGGAGGTGCTGCTCGAGGTCTCCGGGCTCAGCACGAAGGCCCTGCTGAAGGACGTGACCTTCGAGCTGCGCAAGGGCGAGATCCTCGGCTTCGCCGGCCTCATGGGTGCGGGCCGGACCGAGGTCGCGCGTGCGGTGGTCGGCGCGGACAAGATCAACGCTGGCACGATCAGGCTGCGCGGTCGTGAGATCCAGATCCACAACCCGGCCGACGCTGCGAAGCACCGGATCGGCTACCTCTCCGAGGACCGCAAGCAGTTCGGCCTGCTGATCGAGCAGGAGGTCAACGCGAACATCGGGCTGAGCGCGCTGCGGGAGCGCTTCCAGTCCTACGGGTTCGTCAAGGACAAGGCGATGCGCGCGACCTCCGAGGAGTACGTCGGCACCCTGAGCATCAAGACACCGTCGGTCGCCCAGACGGTCAAGAACCTCTCGGGCGGCAACCAGCAGAAGGTCGTCATCGCCAAGTGGCTCGCCAAGGACTGCGACATCCTCATCTTCGACGAGCCGACCCGAGGCATCGACGTCGGCGCGAAGGAGGAGATCTACCGACTCCTCAACGAGCTCGCGCAGCAGGGCAAGTCGATCATCATGATCTCGTCCGAGCTGCCCGAGATCCTGCGGATGGCGCATCGCATCGTGGTCATGAGCGAAGGCCGGGTCACCGGCACGCTCGATTCGGACGGAGCGACGCAGGAGACCGTCATGCACTACGCGACGCTGCGGCCGGACGAGCACCCTGAGGACGCCGCCGAGATCGGGCTCACCGAACCCGCCCTCAGCGGCACGGGCACCACGAACTCGGAGGAGACATGACGGCGTCAGCGGCCATCGGCGAACCACAGGAGCAACGCACCGGCGTCAAGGCCGCGGCCACCGGCCTGAAGGACCGGCTGCAGCAGTTCCTCGCCTTCGCGAGCCTCATCACCATCTTCGTCTTCTTCTCGATCGCCAGCTCCAACTTCCTGAACTACTCCAACGTCACGGCGATCCTCTTCTCGACGGTGGTGATCGGAACCCTCGCGCTCGGGACGACGTTCGTGATCATCACGGGCGGCATCGACCTCTCGATCGGGACGGGGATGTCGCTGTGCGCGGTCATCTCCGGCGTGCTGATCGTGAAGACCGGCGTGCCCGTCCTCCTCGGGGTCATCGGCGCCGTGCTCTTCGGCGGCCTGATCGGGCTGGTCAACGGGTTCAACGTCGCGGTGCTCAAGATCCCGCCTTTCATCGCGACGCTCGCGATGATGCTGGTGGCACAGGGGTTGGCGCTCGTCCTATCGCACAGCACCCCGATCTACTTCTCGAAATCGCCGAGCTACACGAGCATCTCGACGGGCCACCTGTTCGGGGTGAACTTCCCGAACGCCGTGCTCGTCCTGGCGGTGGCCGCGGTCGTCTCCGCCGTGATGCTCAACAAGACGGTTCTCGGGCGGTACACCTACTCCATCGGCAGCAACGAAGAAGCGACGGCCTTGTCGGGCATCAGCACGCGCCGGTGGAAGATCATCATCTACACGCTCGCCGGCCTGTTCATCGGCCTGGCCGGCGTGATGATCTCGGCACGCCTCGCGTCCGCCCAGCCCGGCACCGGCATGGGTTACGAGCTTCAGGCCATCGCAGCCGTCGTCATCGGCGGCACCTCACTGTCCGGCGGCAAAGGCTCGATCGTCGGCACCGTCATCGGCGCCCTCATCATCTCCACCCTCAACAACGGGCTGCAGATCATGTCCATCGCGCAGGAATGGCAGAACGTGATCCTCGGCATCGTGATCCTCGTCGCGGTCTACGCCGACATGGCCAGGAAGCGCGCCGTCTGAGGCGAAGTTGCACTTGACGACCATCAAAAGGAGCGTGAGCATGCGCACGAAGTTCGGAGTCCTGACGGCGGTGGCCGCTTCGGCGCTCGCACTCGGGGTCGCAGCCTGTGGCGACGACAGCGGCGGGGGGTCGTCCGGTGGCGGTGGCGGCGGTAAGAAGAAGTACGTCGCGATCGTCTCCAAGGGCTTCCAGCACCAGTTCTGGCAGGCGGTCAAGAAGGGCGCCGAGGCAGAGGCCAAGAAGGAGGGTGCCCGCATCACCTTCCAGGGACCGCCGACCGAGCAGGACATCGAGCAGCAGGTCTCGATGCTCACCAACGCCATGCAGCAGAACCCCGACGCCATCGGCTTCGCCGCCCTCGACTCCAAGGCGGCCGCACCGCTGATGGACCAGGCGAAGGCGCAGAAGATCCCGGTTGTCGCGTTCGATTCCGGCGTCGAGAGCGACGTCCCCCTCACCACAGCCGCCACCGACAACAAGGCCGCCGCGGCGGAGGCGGCGAAACACCTGGCCAAGCTGATCGGCAACAAGGGAAAGGTGGGGGTGATCGTGCACGACCAGACCAGCCGGTCGGGCATCGACCGCCGGGACGGGTTCCTGGAGTGGATGAAGCAGAACGCGCCCGGCATCCAGGTCCTGCCGGTGCAATACGGCGGCGGCGATCAGGCGAAGTCCGCCGACATCGCGAAGTCGATCATCGCCGCGAACAGCGACCTCAAAGGCTTCTACGGCTCGAACGAGGGCTCGGCGATCGGCGTCATCAAGGGCGTGCAGGAGAGCGGAAAGAAGGGCATCAAGATCGTCGGCTTCGACTCCGGGAAAGCTCAGCTCGACGCCATCAAGAGCGGGCTCGAGGCCGGCGCCATCACGCAGAACCCGGTCGGCATGGGCAAGGAGGTCGTTGCGTCGGCGATGAAGGCCATCAAGGGCGAGAAGCTGCCGAAGGTCATCGACACCGGGTTCTACTGGTACGACAAGAGCAACATCGACGACCCGAAGATCAAGGCGCTCCTCTACGAGTGAGTCGCCGCCCGGGCGCCGGCGGAACGCCCGGGTAACCGCATGCCGTACCGCGGCTCCGGTGGCCGGTGGTCACTGGAGCCGCACACGACGCGGAGTGGCGGCCAGCATGACGACGGAGGACGGGCCGAGGTGATCCGCACGGCAATCGCACGGTTGCGCGAGTCGGCGCTGGCCGACGCGGAAGAGCTCGCCCAAGCAGCCTGCCGGGACGCCGCCGACGCAGGCCTGCGCGCTGAGTCGCGGACCGTCGCCGCTGAACGATCCGTCTGGTCGGCGATCCTCGACGCCGTCGGTGAAGCCGACGCGGATGCCATCGTCTGCGGCACGCACGGCCATGGCGTGGCGGTCCGCGCCGTCCTGGGATCCGTCGCTGCGGGATTGGTTCATCACGCGCAGCTGCCGGTGCTCGTCGTGCCGGAGGAGGCCCGCTCCGCTTCCGGGCCGGTGCTCGTTGCGTTCGATGGCTCCGCCTCCTCCGTCGCCGCGGTGCAGGTGGCCGGCCGGCTCTTCCCTGGACGCGTGACGCTCGTGCTGCTTGTCTGGAGGTCGCCGCTCCGACACACCCTGACGGGCGCCGCGATGCGGCACGCGCCTCTGGAGGAGGTGCGCGACATCGTCGGCGACCTCGACTGCCTGATCGAGGAGTTCGCCCAGGCAACCGCGGACACAGGCGTCGCGCTCGCGCTCGAGCACGGGCTTCAGGCGTCACCGACGACCGTCGAATCGGATGACCCGGTGGCTCAGACGATCATGCGAGTGGCCAACGAAACCGACGCCGCCGTCACAGTGGTCGGACGACGCGGACGCGGAGCCGTTCTCGGCGCGATCCTTGGATCGGTGTCCTCCTCGCTCATCCATGCGTCGGACGGGCCCCTCCTGGTCACCGCTTCTTGATCTGATGGACCGCAGGGAGCGCGATGCCGCCGGTGACGATGCCCCGACGGGATCGCCCTGCCCTCGAGACCTTCGTGGTCGGAGGGCTCGCGGCCGCGTTGGCGTACGCCGCCGGCGCGTTCCTGCAGGGCGTCGCCTGAGACCGAGGTCGGGCTCAGGCTGTCGCGGACGCGGCCGCGCGGCGGTGCAGCGCTTTGTCGAGTTCGACGACCACGAGGTAGGTGAGCGCGATCGCGATGACGAGCAGCCACTGGGCGGCGTTGAGCGGCTCCAGCCCGAGCAGGTCGCGCACAAAGGGGACGGAGACCAGCAGGACTTGCAGCGCCGCGGTCAGCGCCACCGCGCCGACCAACGCGCGGTTGGTGAGGATGCCCAGATGTCGTAGGGACACGCGTTCGGAGCGCATTGCGAAGCCGCCGGCGAGCTCGGCGCAGGCGATCGACGTGAAGAGGACGGTCTGCCAGGCGTCGTCGCCGGCGTCCCAGAGCAAGTAGGCCGGGACGAGCGTGAGGACGGTCAGCGCGGCGCCGCGCGTGATGATCAGCCACCCGCGGTCGGTGCCGAGCAGGCTCTCGCCCAGCGGTGTCGGCGGGCGTCGCATGACGCCCGGCTCAGGTGGCTCGACGGCGAGCGCCATCGCCGGCAGGCCGTCGGTCACCAGGTTGAGCCACAGGATCTGCAGCGGTAGCAGCGGGATCGGCATGCCGATGATCGGCCCGATGATCATCACGCTCGCCTCGGCGACGTTGCCGCTGAGGATGTTGCGGATGAACTTGCGGATGTTGTCGAAGACGACCCGTCCCTCGCGCACGGCATGGACGATCGTCGCGAAGTTGTCGTCGCGCAGGACCATGTCGGCCGCATCCTTGGTGACGTCCGTGCCGGTGATGCCCATGGCCACGCCGATGTCGGCCTGCTTGAGCGCTGGGGCGTCGTTGACGCCGTCGCCCGTCATCGCCACCACGTGACCCTGGCGCTGCAGCGCGTCGACGATGCGGAGCTTGTGCTCGGGCGAGACGCGTGCGTAGATGGTCGCTTCGCGCACGGTGGCGTCGAGCTGGGCGTCGTCGAGCTCGGCGAGTTCGGCTCCGGTCACGGCGCGCAGTCCCTCGTCGACGAGCCCCAGGTCGCGGCCGATCGCCGCCGCCGTCAGCGGATGATCACCGGTGATCATGACCGCGCGCATCCCGGCCTCCCGGCACGTTGCGACGGCGTCGCGCACCTCCGGTCGAGCCGGGTCGATCATCCCCGCAAGCCCGACGAACGTGAGCCCGCGCTCGAGCGCCTCGTCACGCGGTACCGCCCCGCCGCTCGGCCACCGCCGCATCGCGACGCCGAGGACCCGGACGCCCTCGGCAGCCAGCCGCTCGGCGGCTTCCCGCGCGCGTAGGCGCAGTTCGTCGTCGAGCTCCAGAACCTCGCCGTCGACACTCACGCGGTCGCACCGCGTGAGCAGCCCGTCGACCGCGCCCTTTGTGAAGGCCAGGCGATCCGGGAGACCGACCTGCGCGTCGACGTCGCCGAAGGTCGCGCGCAGTGCGTCGGGCGCCTCCTCGGGTCGGGTCGATAACGAGTGGACCGTCGTCATGCGCTTGCGCGCGGAGTCGAACGGCAGCTCGAACTCGCGCGGCAGCGCCGCCTCCAGGTCCGGCTTGTCCAAGCCATAGCGCTGAGCGACAGCGACGAGCGCGGTCTCGGTCGGGTCGCCGAGCAGCGACCCGTCGTCGGCGACGACCGTGTCGTTGCACAGTGCCCCTGCGGCCAGCAGCAGCCGCAGCGTCGGGTGCTCGCGCAGCGCCTCGGGACCCGGGCGCTCGGCCGCGAGGGCACGCCGGTCGCCGGCCATGTCGAGCACCACGATCGTCATCCGGTTCTGCGTCAATGTCCCGGTCTTGTCCGAGCAGATGGTGGTGACCGAGCCGAGCGTTTCGACCGCGTACAGCCGCCGGATCAACGCATTGCGAGCGAGCATCCGCTGCGCCCCCAGCGCCAGCGTGATCGTGACGACGGCCGGCAGGCTCTCGGGGATCGCGGCGACCGCGAGGCTCACCGCCGTGAGCAGCAGGGTGTCGAGCTCCTCCCCCCGCAGCAACCCGAACCCGAACACGAACAGCACGATCACGCCGGCAACAAGAGCCAGGCGCTTGACGAGCGTGTCAAGGCGCAACTGCAGCGGCGTGCGTCCCGCGTCCGCGCCCTCCAGCAGGTCGGCGACGTGACCGAGCTCGGTGCCCGTCCCGGTCGCGGTGACGACAAACCTCCCGCGGCCGGCGGTCACGCTCGTCCCGGAGTAGGCCATCGACATGCGCTCGGCCAGAGGCGCCGACGCAGCCACCGCCCCGACCTGCTTCTGGACCGGCGACGACTCGCCGGTCAACGCCGACTCATCCACGCGCAACGAGAAGGCATCGGCGAGCCGCCCGTCGGCCGGAACATGCGCACCGGCCTCGAGCAACACCAGGTCCCCCGGCACGACCTCACGCGCCGGGATCTCCTGCGGGGCGCCGTCGCGCAGCACCTTGGCCGTCGGGGTCGCCATCGCCCGAAGCGACGCCATCGCCCGCTCGGCTCGATACTCCTGCCGGAATCCGATCCAGGCATTCAGGATCACGACCACGGAGATGAGGAGCGCCTCCGGCACCTTGCCGAGCACCCCCGACAGGACGCCCGCGCCCGCGAGCACCAACAGCATCGGTGACGTCAGCTGCTCGAGCAGGATCCGTCCCGGTCGCACCTTCTCACCGCTCTGCAGCTCATTGGGCCCAGACTGGACCAGCCGGGCACGCGCTTCCTGGGCGGCGAGTCCTCGCGCCGCATCACTGCCCAACTTCAGCGCCACCTCCGCCGTGTCCTGGGCGTGCAACGTGCCTGCCGCTGGACTCACGCGAGCGCGGCGACGATCTCGCGACCGACGGGGGTCACAGCGTCGTGAAAGGCGGCGGGCACCGTTGGTCGGCGCGATCCCGAGCCTCGGTGGCGTCGGCCGACACCTCCCAAGTTTTGGTCATCTCGAAGCTCCTCGCGCCGTCTGGTTCCTGGGCATCCACGATGCTGGTCGGAACCTGTCCAGTCCCGCCGTTGCTCACAACTTCGCTGATTGCCAGCAGATGAATCGCGAGCCCGTCGGAGATCGAAGTCCGGAGGGGCCAGCCTCGGCCACCTACAGCTGCAGCTCGGCTGCAGTGGATCATGTCGCACGCGCACCGCGCGGCGCTCTCGTTCAGCCGTCCGTCGCTGCGTAGTTCCGCATGAACAGCGCCTCCGCCAGGGCGATGTGCTCGATCTCTGACGGGGCCACGCTCTCGTTCGGCGCGTGGATCAGGCAGGCCGGCTCCTCGACGTCGGCGCGCAGCAGGTCGGCGTTCTGCGGCACGAAATCCTCGAGAGCGTGGCCGTGCACGCAATCGCTGCCGTCCGGAGTCGTGGACGTGGTCACGTCCTGGAGGCCGACCTCGGTGAACGCGCTGACGATCCAGTCCGCTGCCTTCCGGCACTCCTCGGGTGGCTGCTGCTGGGGATCGGCGACCGAGCGGAACGCGACGAACTCGCACAGGTCGGCCTTGGCCCGCGCATGATCTCGGCGACCGTCGCGCGTAGGGATTCGGAGGACGTAGGATCGCGGTTTCAATGCCCACCGCCGATGAGATGCTGGCCGTCGCGGCTTCCCGCGCTGAGGATCTTGCAGCGCCCGGGCTAAGCCCGCGACCGCGCCGGAAGGTCGCCGTGCTGGCCTGCATGGATACGCGAATCGACCTCTTCCCAATGCTCGGCCTGCAACGCGGCGACGCGCACATCATCCGCAACGCCGGCGGACTGGTCACCGACGACGCGATCCGCTCGCTCAGCGCTTCCCAGCGGCTGCTCGGCACCGATGAGATCGTCGTGGTCATGCACGACGGGTGCGGCCTGCACGGAGCGTCTGAGGACGAGTTCGCGCAGGCGCTCGCCGCCGACGGCGTGGTATCGACCTGGCGGCTCGGCGCCTTCGACGACGTCGAGACCACCCTGGGCCACGGTCTCGCCCGCTTGGCTTCGAGCGCGGAGCTCCCCGCCCGCGACCGCATCAGAGGCTTCATCTTCGATCCGGAGACCGGGGTCCTTCGCGAGGTGGGATCGCTTCCCGCCACCGGACCAGCCGCTCGGCTTCGTGCCGATCGATCGTGACCCGTGCCCGCGTCCGAAGCTCGATCCTGCCATTGCCGCCGCGCTCGCGTACGTGGCGGCGCACCGCTTGCCGGCCTCGCGTAGGCCGATACGTCACATGAGAGGCGCGGTGATCTTCCTGGAGTCCGGAGCTCGTTCCTGACCCAGGCAGGCCTTCAAGGTTTCCCACCGGTCATTATCTGACGCTCACCGGGATTTCTCGGGCCTTAGCGCACAGTCACCGGGAACGAGGCCCGACTCGTACTGGCTTGATCGTCGGCCATCGTAAGTTCCTGTCGTGCCATCGGTCGGCGCTAACCTAGCGACTGTCCGAAGAACCGTCACCGTATCTGACGACCATCGGGGTCTGGGCGTTCATGGCCGCTACTAACAAACGCTTCTCGCTCGCAGACCAACGCGAGGTCTTCTTCAGCAGCGCCGACGTCAGTGACGCGGTTCGCTACGCGGTGCGGACCGGCAAGGCGCGCCAGCTCGGGCCCCGGCTCTACACGAAGAACATGACCAGCACGCCGGAAGCAGTGTGTCTTCGCAATTGGGCTGAGATCGCCGCCGGCTACTTCCCCGCTGCGGTGATCGTGGGGCGGACCGCCATGGACTTCAAGCCCGCCGAAGACGGGTCGGTGTTCCTGGTGGCCAAGACCACGAGGGACGTGCAGCTGCCCGGACTGCGTCTGCGACCGCGGCACGGCGCCGACCCGCTGGACAGCGACCAGACGTTCTTCGGCCACGACATCTACATCAGCTCCCGTCCGAGGGCGTTCTTGGAGAACGCCCAGCCGTCGCGTGCGCGGGGCGGCGCCGCCTCGCGAACGCTCAGCCGCGGCGAACTCGAAGAGGCCTTGGAGCGCTACGGCCGCAATGACCCCGCGAGCCTGAACCGGCTCCGCGACGAAGCCCGCAACGTCGCAACGCAGCTAGGGCTCGTCGAGGAGCTCAAGGCGCTCGACGGGCTCGTTGGCACCCTGCTCGGCACGCGAGACGTGAAGCTTTCCTCCGGGCGGGCGAGAGCGACCGCGAGCGGCGTGCCGTACGACCCCGATCGCATGGAGCGCTTCCAGCTGCTGGCCACGCAACTGCTCGCAACCGGACTCCCCGAGATCGCCGAGAACGCTCACCACGACGTGTCCGTCCTCGCGTTCTTCGAGTCCTACTTCTCCAACTACATCGAGGGGACCGAGTTCACGCTCAAAGAAGCCGAGGACATCGTGTTCGGCGGGACGGTGCCTGAGCAGCGACCGCAGGAGGCCCACGACATCCTCGGTATCACGCCTCGCTAGCGCGCGGGTTCGCGCGCGCCGCCTTCGCGATGTTCTTGGTTGCGGAGGTCCATCCGTTCGCCGACGGCAACGGGCGTTCCGCGCGGCTACTCATGAACTCCGAGCTGAGCGCCGCCGGCCAGCAACGCATCGTCGTCTCCACCCGGAACCGCAGCGACTACCTGGCCGCTCTACGCGGAATGACGAACGACTTCAACATGCCGGGATACATAGCGGTGCTCAGCGGGTTGCAGCAGCGCACCGTTGAGACCGACTACTCGTCGCTGCACGCGGCCGAGCAGGACCTCACGAGCAACAAGGCGTTCACCGACCCCGACGAGCGGCCGGTCTCTGGCGGGTTTCTTCCAAGCGGCGGACGAGCGCTGACGGGAAAGTGATGCTCGAGCGCTGCACACCGAGCCACAGAACACGCGCGCCAGCAGGTCGCGGGGGGTGAGTGTCGGGGACCGAGTCCCTCCTCCGGCAGATGTGTCCCCCGGGCGTGGCCCCCAGCGGCTGCCCGCGCTCACTCCCGCTCGCCGATCGTGTCGTCCCACCGACGCACGAGTTCCGGCGCAGCAACTCGGGCGAGTGCGGAAGCGAGCGCCGTGCGCGTTCTGGTGTCCGAGGGACGCGTCACGATCAAGCGACCCTCACTGGAGATCCCCGTGGACACACTCGAGCTCGCACGCTGGCAGTTCGCGATAACGACGATCTACCACTTCCTGCTGGTGCCGATCTCGATCGGTCTGAGCGGCTTCGTCGCGCTGATGCACACGCAGTGGGTTCGCAGTGGAGAGGACCGCTACCTGAGGATGACGCGCTTCTGGGGCAAGGTGCTGCTGATCAACTTCGCGCTCGGGGTCGCGACCGGGATCGTTCAGGAGTTCCAGTTCGGCATGGCCTGGAGCGAGTACTCGCGCTTCGTCGGTGACATCTTCGGCGCGCCGCTTGCGATTGAGGGCTTGGCGGCGTTCTTCCTGGAGTCGACGTTCCTGGGCCTGTGGATGTTCGGGTGGGACCGGCTGCCGCGTCGCATCCACCTCGCGACGATCTGGGCTGTCTTCGTCGGCACCATGCTCTCGGCCTACTTCATCCTCGCCGCCAACGCCTGGATGCAGCGGCCCGTCGGCGCTGCGGTGAACCCGAAGGCCGGGCGGGCGGAGCTGACCTCGATCGGCGAGGTGCTCACGAACAAGACCGCGCTCTTCGCGTTCGGGCATACGGTGACCGCGGCGGTGGCGACGGGCGGGGCGCTCATCATCGGCGTCTCCGCCTGGCACCTGTGGCGCAACCGCGATCGCGAGCACGACTTCTTCGCCGTGTCGCTCCGCTGGGGGCTGCGCGGCACGCTCGTCGCCGCGCTCGCGACGATCGTCGTCGGTCACTTCTTCGCGCAGTGGATGACGACGGTGCAGCCGATGAAGATGGCCGCGGCCGAGGCGCTGTACGAGACGCAGGACCGTGCCCCGCTCTCGCTGTTCGCCTTCGGCGGGCTCGAGAAATCCCCGGCCCGCCTCGACGCGAACATCGAGGTGCCCCGCCTGCTCTCGTTCATGGCGACCGACAGCTTCGATGGCCGGGTCCAGGGCCTCAACGACCTCCAGGCCGAGTACGAGCGCAGGTATGGCCCCGGCGACTACGTCCCGATCCTCGCGATCACCTACTGGAGCTTCAGGATCATGATCGGGCTCGGTCTCTACCTGGCCGCGCTCTCGGCGGCCGGGCTGTGGCTGCTGCGACGCGGCAGGGCGGTGGGCAAGTGGTTCACCTGGGCCGCCGTCGCGGGGATCTTCGCGCCGCTGGTGGCCAACTCCGCCGGCTGGATGTTCACCGAGGTCGGTCGTCAGCCGTGGGTCGTCCAGGGGCTGCTGAAGACGACCGACGGGGTGTCGCCGCTGTCCAGCGGCACGCTGTGGGTCTCGCTGATCACCTTCACGCTGCTCTACGCGGCGCTGGCCGTCGTCGAGCTGTGGCTGCTGCTGGGCGTGCTTCGCGGTGGCCCGGAGCCGGCGCCCGAACCGATCGGGACCTCGAGCTCCGGCGATCCGCTGCTCCCGTCCCTCGCCTACTGAAGGAGCTCGGCGCCATGGATCTCCAAGACCTCTGGTTCGCACTCATCGGCCTCCTGTTCTGCGGCTACCTCGTGCTCGAGGGCTTCGACTTCGGCGTCGGGATGCTGCTCTACGTCGTCGGGCGCAGCCCTGACGAGCGGCGCCGCGCGATCAAGACGATCGGCCCGGTCTGGGACGGCAACGAGGTCTGGCTGCTGGTCGCAGGCGGCGCGATGTTCGCCGCGTTCCCGGAGTGGTACGCGACCCTGTTCTCGGGCTATTACTTCGCGCTGCTCGCGATCCTGGTCGCGTTGATCGTGCGGGTGATCGCGCTCGAGTACCGCAACAAGCACGACGGCGCTCGCTGGCAGCGCCGCTGGGACATCGGCATCACGGTCACGAGCGCCGTTCCGGCGCTGCTGTGGGGGGTCGCGTTCGCGAACATCGTCGGCGGCAGCCCGCTCGACGGCGACGGCGTCTACGCCGGGACCTTCTGGGATCTGTTGCGCCCCTACACGCTGCTCGGCGGGCTCGTGGCGCTGCTGCTGTTCGCGCTGCACGGCGCCCACCTCCTCGCGCTGCGCTCGGAGGGCGTGGTGCGCGAGCGCGCGAACCGGACCGCGGCGCGGCTGTGGGCGCCGACCGTCGTCGCCGTCGCGGGGTTCGCGGTGTGGACGCTCGCCGACGCGCAGGTCGTCCGCGCGGTCGCGGTCGCGGGCGCGGCGGTCGCCGCTGCCGCGTTGATCGCCGTGCTCCCGATGCAGCGTGCGGGGCGGGAGGGCTGGGCGTTCGCGCTGACCGCGGCCGCGATCGCGGGCGCCGTGGTGCTGCTGTTCGCCACGCTGTTTCCCAACGTGATGGTGTCCTCGGGCGCCCCCGGGACCGACCTGACGATCGCCGCCGCTGCCTCGACGCACCGCACGCTCGTCGCGATGACCGTGGTCGCGGGGTTCATGACGCCGATCGTCCTGCTCTATCAGGGTTGGACCTATTGGGTGTTCCGGGCTCGCGTCTCGGCTGGCGGCCCAGACGAGGTCGGCACGCCGCTCGACGTGCTCGGCCGCCGCCCTGCGGGCGGCCCACAGGGGAGCTGACGCCCGACGTGCGCAACCAGGGCGGCGCGCTGGTACGCGAGCTGCCGGCGCTGCGCCGCCAGTTCGCCCTCTCGGGCGCCTTGAGCACGCTGGTCGCCGTTTGCGTCGTCGTACAGGCCCTCTCGCTCGCGGCTGCGCTCGCCGACGGCGTGGCCGGCGCAGGTTGGGCGGCCGCTGCGGCGCCGGCGATGCTCGCGCTGGGGGCGTTCGCGCTACGCGGCGTCCTGGGCTACGCGGCCGAGGTGTCCGGCCGGCGGGCGGGAGCGGCGACGATGCGGCAACTGCGCGAGCGGCTGATCGCCGCCACGCTCGGCAGCGCGCCGGTCGACCGCGGCGACCGCCGCGCCGGCGAGCTGGCGACGCTCGCGGTGCAGGGAGGCGCTGCGGTGGAGCGCTGGGCGGGCCGCGCGGTGCCGCAGATGGCGCTCGCCGTAGCGGTGCCGGCGGCCGCGCTCGGGACGATCCTGTGGCTGGACCCGCTCTCGGCGGCCCTGCTCGCGCCGACGATCCCCCTGCTGATCGTGTTCCTCTTCCTCGTCGGCGCTGACGCGCGGCGGGTCGCCGACGAGCGCTTCGCGACGCTCGCGATGCTCGGCGCGCACATGCTCGACGTGGTCCGAGGGCTCGGGGTGCTCCGCAGCTTCGGCCGCGCCCAGGTCCAGGAGCAGCAGCTTGCCATCGCCGGGGAGGCGTACCGGCGCACGACCGTGGCCACGCTGCGCTCGGCCTTCACGAGCTCGTTCGCATTGGAGTTCATCGCGATGCTGGGCACCGCGCTGGTGGCGGTGGTGTTGGGCGTGCGCCTCGTGAACGCCTCGATGGAGTTCCAGACCGCCATGGGCGTCCTGCTGCTCGCGCCCGAGCTGTACGCGCCGCTGCGGCGGCTGGGCGTCGAGCATCACGCCGCGGCTGACGCGCGCGCGACATTGCAGCGCGTCTACGACGCGGGCGCGCGCCCGGCACTCGTCCCTGCGGGAAGACCGGGCGGCCCGGTCCCGGATCCCGGCGCGTGCGCGATCGAGCTCGACGCCGTCGTCGTCCGCCCGCCTGCCGCCGGCCGCGACGCGCTCAGCGGGCTGACCCTGACGATCCAGCCCCAGTCCGTCGTGGCCATCGTCGGACCGAGCGGCGCCGGCAAGTCGACCCTGCTGCGCGTGCTGCTCGCTCTGCAGCGACCGGACCGCGGCCGCATCAGCTGCGGCCGCTGCCCACTCGACGAGGCCGACCTCGAAGGGTGGCGTGCCCAGCTCGCGTGGCTCCCGCAGCGGCCCGTGATCCTTCCCGCCTCGCTGGCCGCCAACCTGCGCATCGCGGACGCCGGTGCCGACGAGTCGGAGCTCTGGGACGCGCTCGAGCTTGCGCGACTGGACCGGTGGGCGAGCACACTGCCGGGCGGGCTCGATGCACGGCTCGGCGAAGGCGGGGTCGCGATCTCGGCGGGTGAGCTCAGGCGGCTCGGTCTCGCCCGCGTCGCTCTGCGCGACCCCCGGCTCGTGCTCGCCGACGAGCCAACGGCCAACCTCGACTCCGAAACGGCGGCGCTGGTCGTGCAGTCGCTGGCGACCATCACCGCGGGGCGCACCGCGGTGCTCGTCACGCATCAGCCCGACGTGCTCGCACTGGCCGACCGCACGGTCGAGCTGCACGACGGCCAGCTCGCCGATCTGCCCCGCGAAGCGCTCGTCGCGGGCGCGCTCCGATGAGCGCGGCCACCCACGCCCTGCCTGATGTGACCGCATGGCGGGCGGCCCCGAGCACGCGCGAGCGCGGGCAGTTGGCGCTCGCAACTGCGCTGTCGGTCGTGGCGACACTGGCATCTCCCGCGCTGCTGGCGCTATCGGGCTACCTGCTCGCCCGTGCCGCGCAGGCCCCCCCGATCCTCACGCTGACGGCGGCGATCGTCGGCGTGCGGCTCTTCGGGTTGGCGCGCGCGACGGCACGCTACGCCGAGCGGCTGGTCGCCCACGATCTCGCGCTCGCGCGCCTGGGCCGCGACCGCGTCTCGCTGTTCTCGCGGCTCATCCCGATGGTCCCCGGCGCGATCGGACCGCGCGCCTCGACCGACGTGCTCGACCACCTCATCGCCGACGTCGATCAGCAGCAAGACCACCTGGTCCGGGTGCTCGTGCCCGGCCGCGCGCTGGTTGTCGCCTCGGTCGCCACCGTGGTCGCTGCGTGGTGCCTGCTGCCGATCGCCGGTGCGGCGGTCGCGCTCGCGCTGATCGCCCACGCGTTCGTGCTCGCGGAGATCGAGCGGCACCTCGGAGCTGACCTCCCCCAGCGACTGGCTGCCGAGCGCGACCGGCTCGCGCGCGAGCTCGTCGTCGTGCTCGACGCGGCGCCAGAGCTGATCGCATGGGGCACCGGCGACGCGCAGGCGGAGCGCGCGGCCGCATGCGGGCGCCGGCTCGACCGGCTCACGCGCCGGGCGGCCGCGCTGGCGAGCTCCGGTGCCGCCGTCTCGACCGTGTTCGCGGGCGCGACGGCGCTCGCCGTGCTCGCGCTTGCCGCGCAGGCGGCCGCCGGCGGCCGGCTCGCCCCCGAGCTCGTGCCCGCGCTGGC